>SHVW01000014.1 GCA_009694085.1 Alphaproteobacteria bacterium | reverse complement strand
ATAACAGAGAACCCGTTCCTCTCATTACGCGTCCTTATTCAAGATGCAGCGAGCGAAACGAGTTCACCCATCCCTCATGCAAACCTCACAGAGATAGACAACCGCCGCCCACGCATCCCTTCCAAACATATATACAGTGTCAATCAGCAAAAACTCGCCGACCCCAGGGTGCTCCCCTGGCGTCGGCGAGGTGCGGGCTTATACGCGCCGGACCCCGGGCTGTCAAACCCTATTCGACCCCGACCCGACAAGTGAAAGCAACCCCCGGCCCCGGCCACGGTTCCGCCCCGGGCACGACCTGTGGATGAACCTTGGAGATCGTTGATTCAAATGGATTTTCCGTTTGACTTTCGGTCACCCATCCCGGCATGGTGGAGAACTTCGCCCTCGTCGCGCACAACCCGGCCCCGCATGTCCGGCATGGCGCGGCCGGCGGGCCGGACAAAGCGCCGTCGAAGGGGCCGAATCGTCATGTGGGATACCGCTCGATCATGCAGCGCTGGCTGACCGGAATCGTCCTGGCCATCGGCGCCTCGGCCTTTTTGTGGCTGGCGGAAATCGGCCCGTCCCTGCGCCCGGAAGGCCCGGCGACGCCCAATCCGGCCAGCATCGCCATGGCGCCCCATCTGGACTTGCCCGACCTGATCGCGCTCATGGCCCAGGAAGACGCCGATGTGGAGCCGGTCCAGCAGATCGTGCGCGTACCGCGCGGCGGCACGCTGATGGAAATTTTGACCGATGCCGGCATCGACCGGGCCGACGCCCATGAGGCGATCGCCGCGCTCAAGCCGCTCTACGATCCGCGCAAGCTGAGGCCGGGCCAAGAGATCACGCTCACCTTCGGGCCCACCCTGCCCTCGCCGACCGGCGCCGGCCGGCCCGACGAGCGCGCCAATGAGCGCGGCGATTTCGTCGGTCTGGCGCTCCAGGCCAGCGTCGAGCGCGACGTCATGGTTTTGCGCGGCGAGGGTGGCCGCTTCGAGCCGCATCAGACGGTCAAGTCGCTGACCCGCAAGCTCGCCCACGCCTCCGGCACGATCCGCTCTAGCTTGTACGATGCCGCCATCGCCGCCGACCTGCCGCTGCCGCTGTTTGCCGAGATGGTGCGCGCCTTCAGCTACGATGTCGATTTCCAGCGCGAAATCCATCCGGGCGACCGCTTCGAAATCCTGTTCGAGTCCTTCGAGGACGAACGAGGCAACCGGCTGCGCCATGGCGACATGCTCACCGCGCTGTTGACCACGGCGGGCGCGGAGCAACGCCTCTACCGCTTTCAGCCGCGCGGCGGCACGGTCGAATTCTTCAACGATAAGGGCCACAGCGTGAAGAAGGCGCTGCTGCGCACGCCGATCGACGGCGCGCGGCTGACCTCCGGTTTCGGCAACCGCATGCACCCGATCCTGGGCTACACGGTCAAGCATCGCGGCGTCGATTTCGGCGCGCTCACGGGCACGCCGATCATGGCCGCCGGCGACGGCACGGTGGCCGAGATCGGCTGGAAGGGCGGTTACGGTCAATACGTCAAGCTGCGCCATTCCGGCGAATACGCGACCGCATACGCCCATATGTCGAGCTACGCGCGCGGCTTGAAGCCGGGTGCGCGCGTGCGCCAGGGCCAGGTGATCGGCTATGTCGGCGCGACCGGCATGGCGACCGGCCCCCATCTGCATTACGAGGTCCACAAGAACGCTGCTCAAGTCAACCCGACCGGCGTCAAATTTCCCGCGGGCCAGAAGCTGAACGACCGGGAAATGCACCAGTTCCTGGAGGTCAAGGCCGGGTTGGGCCGTGCGGTTGCGGAATTGCGCGATGCCGGCCAGCGCCGCCACGCCGGGGTCGCCGGTCAAGCTGACCGTTGGAGCGATCTGGTCGGCGGCGCGCGCGCCGCCACGACCTGCCCGGCCCGCGCGACCTGCTGAGCGCCGGCCCCCCGCCCCATGATCAAGCTGATCACATTTCGCCCGGCCTATGGCCTGCCCGACCCCAGCCCCTTCGTGGTCAAGGCCATGATGCTGCTGAAGATGGCGGGCCTGGCCTTCGAGGTAGAACGCACCAACAATCCCAGGCGCGGGCCGAAGGGCAAGCTGCCCGCCATCGAGGATGGCGGCAAGCTGATCGGCGATTCCGAATTGATCCGCCGGCACATCGAACAGGCCTATGGCTTCGATTTCGACCGGGGCCTGACCCCGCTGGAGCGCGCCAACGCCCATGCCTATGCCCGCATGATCGAGGAGCGGCTCTATTGGGTGATGGTCCATGCCCGCTGGATCGAACCCGAGGGCTGGGCGCGCACGCGCCGCACCTTCTTCGACAGTTTGCCACCCGTGGTGCGCAGCATTCTGCCCGCCCTGATCCAGCGCAAGGTGCGCGGCGCGATGCATGCCCAAGGCACGGGCCGCCACACGCGGGAAGAAATCTACGATTTCGGCGTCCGCGACGCCCGCGGCATTGCCGCGGCACTGGGCGACAAACCCTATTTCATGGGACCGGAACCGAGCGGCGCGGATTGCACCGTCTATCCCTTCGTTAGCGGCGCCATCGATCCGGCCTTCGACAACCCGGTGAAGACGGAGATGCTGGGGCACCAGAATTTGGTGGCGTATGCGCAAAGGGTGAAGGCCAGATTTTTCGGGTGAGGCTGGCCGGAGTTTGGCATCACACAGCGCGGCATCGCGCGCTTCCCCTCACCCGGCGCTTCGCGCCATCCTCTCTCCCAAGGAGAGGGTTTTGAATACAACAGCTAGATCACCTCTCCTTGGGGGAGAGGTCGCGCGCAGTAGCGCGCGGGTGAGGGGCAGCGGTCGATGCCGGGAGTGCTGACTCCAGACCTCGCTCGAACGAACGCATGGCAACCAACGGTAAGTCCAGCTACTCTCGACGCGTGATCGGCACGCGCGCAGCGGGAAGATCAGCACATGTCGCTTATGGAGACCCTCCTTTCAGGCGGCGCCAAGCTACTCGGTTGGCTCCTGTCACTGGTTCCCTAGCGCCAGGCGGCGCGATGGCCGAAGGCCATCGGGCTCCCGCCGGCCGAAGGTACCCATTTCAGCATCATCCTGGCCGATCTGGCCGGCGACGATGACGGCAAGCAAACCCGCCATGTTGAAATCGCATTCAAGGGCCAGAAGGGCCTGGCACTCGCGCGGCTTGGCGTCACACTTAGCGAACCCGACCATGGGCACCTCGCCGAGGGACAGCACGCACTTGAGGAAGATGCGCGCCGATGGCTGCGCGACAAGAACGGCGACATCCTGGTCTATGGTGAGGTGAGCAAGAGCGACGAGGTTCTGTGGCTCCGGTTCCTGCCGCGCGAGCCGGACGCGGCGGCTTCCTCGGGCGACAGCTATCAGCTGACCCCTGACAAGCTGGAGCTTCCCATCGATTTCCACGGCGAGTTCAACAGCGTCCTTGTCGCCGTGGCGCTCGCCTCGATCAAACCGGCGACCGAGCAGGTCGGCCGGTACGTGGCCGATCTTCTGTTGGAACCAACCGAGAAGACCCGCCGCTTGCTGGATGCGCCGCCGCAATCTCTGAGCGCCGCCACCCTGGCAACACTGCAATTCTCTTACGCCATGGCCGCTGTTCAGCTCGGCGAGCAGATGGGCGAAAACATCTGGCTGACGCGAGCCTGTGACGCATTCAAGGCCGTCTTGAACGTCTGGACCCGCGAGCACGTGCCGCTCCAATGGGCCGGGACCCAGAACAATCTGGGCAACGCGCTCCAGACGCTGGGCGAGCGCGGGAGCGGCGCGGCGCGGCTGGAGCAGGCCGTCGCCGCCTATCGCGAGGCGCTCAAGGAATACACCCGCGAGCGCGTGCCGCTCGACTGGGCCATGACCCAGAATAATCTGGGCACCGCGCTCCAGGCGCTGGGTGAACGCGAGAGCGGCACGGCGCGGCTGGAGCAGGCCGTCGACGCCTTTCGCAGGGCATTGGATGTGTTTAGGACTGCCGGGGCGTCACACTATGTCGGCGTGGCAGCCGGAAACCTTGCCCGCGCCGAGGCATTGTTGGCGGAGCGGAGGCAGGAAGCAGCGGGAACGGCGCCGACCTGATTGCCCGTCGATCTGCGTGCTATTGGTGATCGTTGCCCAGCATCAGTGTGTCGGAGAGGGCCTCGCCCTTCGACTTCGCTCAGGGTGAGGCGGAGAGAGTTGGGCAAGGGCATGGCCGCACAGCAAGCGTCATGCTCATCCCACCTTGAGCCCATTCTCCTCATCCTGAGCGAAGTCGAAGGATGAGAGCGTCTCCGCGCTACGCCTATGCGGGGCGGTCACCCTCCTTCGCGCTCCGCGCTTCGGAGGACAAGCCCTCCTCAATTCGTGCGAAGCACCGGAGAGGATTTGTCCTCCGTAGCGCCCTCGCGCGAAGGAGGAAAAGCCTACTCCGCCGCCTGCGCCTTCACCCCGTTGATCACCAACCCTGTCTTGTCGGCCGAGATATGCACCGTCTCGCCCTCGCGCACATTGCCTTCGAGCACCATGACGGCGAGCGGGTTTTGCAGCGCGCGCTGAATCACGCGCTTCAAGGGCCGGGCGCCATAGACCGGGTCGTAGCCGCTCTCGGCGAGCCAGGCGAGCGCCTTCTTGTCCAATTCCAGGACCATCTTGCGGTCGGCCAGCATCTTGCGCAGGCGCGCCAATTGGATGTCCACGATCGGCACCATGTGGGCACGGCTGAGGCGGTGGAACAGCAGGATGTCGTCGATGCGGTTGAGGAATTCCGGGCGGAAATGGGCGCGCACCATGGCCATGACGGGCTCGCGCACGGCGCTGGAATCCTGGCCGTCCGGTTGGTTGGCGAGTATGTCGCTGCCGAGATTGGAGGTCAGCACGATCAGCGTGTTGCGGAAATCGACCGTGCGGCCCTGGCCATCGGTCAGCCGCCCGTCGTCGAGCACCTGGAGCAGCACGTTGAAGACGTCGGGGTGCGCCTTTTCCACCTCGTCGAACAGCACGACCTGATAGGGCCGGCGGCGTACCGCCTCGGTCAAGGCGCCGCCCTCGTCATAGCCGACATAACCGGGCGGCGCGCCGATCAGGCGGGAGACCGAATGCTTCTCCATGTATTCCGACATGTCGACGCGCACCATGGCCTGGTCGTTGTCGAACAGGAATTCGGCCAGCGCCTTGGTCAGTTCGGTCTTGCCCACGCCGGTCGGGCCGAGGAACAGGAACGAGCCGATCGGCCGGTTGGCGTCCTGCAGGCCGGCGCGGGCGCGGCGCACGGCGTTGGACACGGCGACAATGGCGTCCTCCTGGCCGATCACGCGGGCGCGCAGACGCTCTTCCATCTTGAGCAGCTTGGCACGTTCGCCCTGAAGCATCTTGTCCACGGGCACGCCGGTCCAGCGCGAGACGACGGACGCGATGTCCTGGTCGCTGACTTCCTGGTTGAGCATGCGGCTGGTGGCGCGGCTGTCGACTTGGTTCAGCAGGCGCTCCAGCTCGGGGAGGACGCCGTATTTCAGTTCGCCCGCACGCTCGAGCTGGCCCTTGCGCTGGGCGATCTCGAGTTCGCCGCGGGCATGGTCGAGCTTCTCCTTGAGCTTCTGGACGTCGGACAGGCTGTCCTTCTCCGATTTCCACTGCTTAGTCAGGTCGCCCGATTTGGCTTCGAGGTCGACCAGCTCGCCTTGCAGCTTCTTCAACCGATCGCGCGAGGCGGGATCGCTTTCCTTCTTGAGCGCCTCGCGCTCGATCTTGAGCTGCATGATTCGGCGGTCGAGCTCGTCGATCGCCTCGGGCTTGCTGTCCACTTCCATGCGCAGCCGGCTGGCCGCCTCGTCCACCAGGTCGATCGCCTTGTCCGGCAGGAAGCGGTCGGCAATGTAGCGGTTGGACAGCGTGGCGGCGGCGACGATGGCGCCGTCGGTGATGCGCACGCCGTGGTGCAGTTCGTATTTCTCCTTCAATCCGCGCAGGATCGAGATGGTGTCCTCGACCGTCGGCTCGGCCACGAAGACGGGCTGGAAGCGGCGGGCGAGCGCGGCATCTTTCTCGACGTGCTTGCGGTATTCGTCGAGCGTGGTGGCGCCGACGCAATGGAGATCGCCGCGCGCGAGCGCCGGCTTCAGCATGTTGGAGGCATCCATGGCGCCGTCGGCCTTGCCCGCGCCGACCAGCATATGCATCTCGTCGATGAACAGCACGATTTCGCCGGCCGCGGCACTCATCTCGCTGAGCACGGCTTTCAGACGCTCCTCGAACTCGCCGCGGAACTTGGCGCCGGCCACCAGCGCGCCCAGATCGAGCGCCAGCAGACGCTTGTCCTTGAGCGACTCGGGTACGTCGCCATTGACGATGCGCAGCGCCAGCCCCTCGACGATCGCGGTCTTGCCCACGCCGGGCTCGCCGATCAGCACGGGGTTGTTCTTGGTCCGGCGCGCCAGCACCTGGATGGTGCGGCGGATTTCCTCGTCGCGGCCGATGACGGGGTCGAGCTTGCCCGAGCGCGCCGCCTCGGTCAGATCGCGGGAATATTTCTTGAGCGCGTCATAGCCCTGTTCGGCGCCGGCCGAATCGGCCTTGCGGCCCTTGCGCACATCTTCGATCGCCTTGTTCAGATTCTGGGCCGTGAGGCCGGCATCGGCCAGCACCTTGGCCGCCGGCATGCCCTGGGCCAAGGTCAAGGCCAACAGCAGCCGCTCGACGGTCACAAAGCTGTCGCCGGATTTTTCCGCGACTTTCTCCGCCTGTTCGAACAGGCGCGCGGTCTCGGGCGCCAGGTAAACCTGGCCGGCCCCGCCGCCTTCCACGCGCGGCTGCTTGGCCAACTCGGCCTCGGTTTCCGCCAGCGCGCGCTTGGCGTCGCCGCCGGCCGCCGCGATCAAATTGGCACATAGACCTTCCCGGTCGTCGAGCAACACCTTCAGAACGTGCTCAGGCGTCAACCGCTGATGGCCGCTGCGCAATGCCAGGGTCTGGGCGGATTGGATGAAGCCGCGCGCCCGCTCGGTGTATTTCTCGAATTCCATCGCTACCCGTCTCCGCGAGAGGTCTTGATCGATGGCACAAGGCTAGACGCTGGCCGCGCCGATGCCTTTGATCGGTATCAACGCGACGGCGCCAAGCATGCGCCCTTGCCCTATGCTCGTCCATATAGTGTTGCGCCAGGGCAACACAAGGGACCGAGAGTCGCACGCATAACCCGCCCACCGGCCGATTGACAGCCCAGTGCACGCACCCCATACCTTCCCCCCACCCATGACCGCCGCATCGATCGCCCATATCTATCGCTATCCCGTGAAGGGACTGAACCCCGAGCCGCTCGATCAGGTCGAACTGACGGCGGGCCAGGCTCTGCCCGAGGATCGCCGCTTCGCCATTGCTCATGGATCGACTCGGATCGATCCGGATAGTCCGGAATGGCAACCCAAGCGCAACTTCTTGCAGCTCATGGAAAACGAGCGGCTGGCGGCACTGGATTGCCAATTCGAGGCGGCAACAGGCTTTCTCGCCATCAAACGCCAGGGCCGACAGATCGCGCGTGCCAAGGCGACGGAACCGATGGGGCGCACGATCCTCGACCAGTTCTTCGCTGCCTATGTCGGCAGCGAGGTGCGCGGCCGCCCCAAGCTGGTCGAAGCGCCCGGCATCAGCTTCGGCGACAGCCGCGAGCCCCTGATCTCGGTGATCAATCTCGCTTCCGTGCGCGATTTGGAGCGCGTGGTCGGCAACGCCGTCGATCCCCTGCGCTTCCGCGCCAATGTCTATATCGACGGCGCCGATGCCTGGGCCGAGCGCCAGTGGATCGGGCACGAGATCGCGGTCGGCTTCGCGCGGTTGAAAGTGATCGACCATATCGGCCGCTGCGCCGCGACCAATGTCGATCCCAAAACCGCCCAGCGCGACCTAAATATCCCGAAGGCACTGGTGCGCGGCTTCGGCCACGACTGCATGGGCGTCTACGCGGTCGTCGTAGAGGGTGGTGCCATCGCCGTGGGCGACGGGATCAGCCGGCGGAGCTAATCACCCGATCGAATCGCGGGGACTAGCCGGCGATCGGCGGCATCCGCGGGGTTGGCGGCTGCTCGCCCTCACCCGCGCTGTCTTGTTGCTCGTCCATGCCGAAGCCGGCGCCGCCCAGATGGGCCGGACGCTGCATGTGGCCATTCGGTTGGGGTTGACCGGCCATGGCGCCCGGTTGAACCGGCTGACCCTCGGGCGGGGCCATGTTGATGATGCGGAAATAATGTTCCGCATGCTGGAGATAGTTCTCCGCCGCGATGCGGTCGCCGGCAGCCGCGGCGTCGCGGGCGAGTTGCAGGTATTTCTCGTAAACCTGATAGGCGTTGCCGCGAATGCGAACTTCGGGGCCGTTGCTATCGAAGGTTTGCAAGCGGAGCGGCAAATGGGGCTTGCGCCCTTGGCCGCCGCCGCTATGGCCGCCGCCGCCTTGACCCCCGCCTTGACCGCCATGGGAACCACCGTGACCGCCGCCATTGCCGCGGCCACGCATTCGTTTGGGATGAGGACCTTGTCTCATGGTCTGCACTGTCGCTCGCTTTGGTCGAGGGTTGATCGTGTGATGTTTGCCGGTACGCCGCGCGGCCCTTCACCGCGATGCTTGTTCTATCAGGCGTTCAGCGGGTGTCTTTGCCCTATCCGGGCCATCCCCCCTGGGGATGTGGAGCCATCTCGGCTCTCTCACCACACCAAACAAACTACTGGGTAAGCAACGCTATTCCAAGTGTTTTTTTTGCAAATCTGCTCGGCGCGCCCGGCATTGGACATTAACAGCCAACAACCAGGGCGCGGGCCACCCCAGCCAAATCGGGCCTTACGGCGGAGAGAACCAGGCCCGCCTCCACCATAATCTTCGCTACGGGCTCGGCCTGTCCGTTACCCAGTTCGAGCACGGCTCGGCCTTCGACAGCCAGCAGCCGGGGCAGTTCCGCGGCGATCGCCCGGTAGGCGTCGAGTCCATCCACCCCGCCGGCCAGCGCTAGAACGGGATCATGGTCCCGCACCTCCGGCTCAAGCGCTGCGATGTCTGCGCTCGGAATATAGGGTGGGTTGGCGACGATCAGGTCGAACCGGCCGGCAAGCCCCGCAGCCCAGTCGCCGCAGAGGAAACGGCAGCGCCTATCCAGGCCGAGCCGGTGGGCATTGGCGGCAGCGATGGCTAATGCGCCCGATGCTCGGTCGATCCCCACCCCGGTGGCCGCCGGCAGCTCCGACAGCATGGCCAGGAGCAAACAGCCCGATCCGGTGCCGAGATCGAGGATGCGCCAGGGCGCGCCGCGATCGGCCAAGCAGGCGAGAGCCGCTTCGATCAATGTTTCGCTGTCCGGTCGCGGGTCGAGCGTATCCGGTCCGATCTCGAACTCCAGACTCCAGAATTCACGCCGGCCGCGAATGCGCGACACCGGCTCGCGTGCCAAGCGGCGAACGAGCAAGCGCTCGAAATCGACGGCAACGGCCTCGGTCGGCCGATCGCCCCGGCGAGCCATGATTTCGTCCGGCGCCACGCCGAGCGCGTGGGCAAGCAGCAACCGCGCGTCGAGCCGCGCACCGGCGATGCCGGCTGCCGTCAAGCGCCGCGCGGCCTCGACCAACACAGCTGCAACCGTCGCGTTGCCGCCGGGATCGGGGCTCACTACAGGTCCGCCAGCCGCGCCGCTTCGTCCTCGGAGATCAGCGGGTCGATGATTTCATCGAGCGCGTCGCCGCCGAACACCTTCTCGATCTTGTGCAAGGTCAGCTTGATGCGGTGATCGGTCACGCGACCATCGGGGAAGTTATAGGTGCGGATGCGCTCCGAACGCTCGCCGGTGCCGACCTGGCTCTTGCGCTTCGCCGCGCGCTCCGCCTCCTGGGCCATGCGTTGACGCTCATAGAGCCGGGCGCGCAGAACCTTGAGCGCTTTAGCCTTATTCTTGTGCTGCGACTTCTCATCCTGCTGCTGCACCACGAGTCCGGTGGGCAGATGGGTGACGCGCACCGCGCTGTCCGTGGTATTGACCGACTGGCCGCCCGGACCGGAGGAACGAAACACGTCGATACGCAGATCTTTGTCCTCGATATGGACATCGACTTCTTCCGCCTCGGGCAGCACGGCGACGGTTGCGGTCGAGGTGTGGATGCGGCCGCTCGCCTCGGTCTGGGGCACGCGCTGGATACGATGGACGCCCGATTCGAATTTCAGCCGCGCAAACACGTTGCGCCCGGTGATGGAGGCGGTCGCATCCTTGTAGCCGCCAATCCCGGTTTCCGACACGCCCAGCATCTCGAATTTCCAGCCATGGCCCTCGGCATAGCGGCGATACATGTCGAACAACATGGCCGCGAACAAGGCCGCCTCCTCGCCGCCGGCTCCGGCACGCACTTCCAGGATCGCGTTGCGCGCATCCGCCTCGTCCTTGGGCAGCAGCATGACCTTGAGCGCGCGCTCAAGCGCCGGCAACTCGGATTTAAGCTGGGTCTGCTCGTCGGCGGCCAGCTTGGCCATCTCCGCATCGCCCGATGCCAGCATCTCGTCCAGCCCAGCCAGATCCGACTGCACCTTGCGGATGCGCCCGATGGTTTCGGCGACCGGCGTCAGCTCGGCGTATTCCTTGGACAGACGCACAAATTCCTGCGCGTCCGGCGGCGCCTCGGCCGAGAGCCGCACCGACAACTCTTGGTGGCGCGCAAGCACCCGTTCGAGTTTGCTATCGAGATTAATACTCATGACCGGCCGTCTCCCCTGCCCGGCTAGCGAAACTGGGCCAGGGCCTCGGCGAGGGTATCGAGCGGGGCCGCGACCTGCGCGCCCGTATCGAGGTCGCGCAGGGTGGCCGTCCCGCGTGCCAGCTCGTCGTCGCCGATCAGAACGGCGGCGCGCGCATTGACCTTGTTCGCCCGCTTCATGCGCTTGCCGACATTGCCGCCATAGCCATGCTCCACGGCAAAGCCAGCATGCCGCAACTGATGGGCCAGTATGAGCACACGGCGTTCCGCCGCTTCGCCGATCGGTACCAATGCAATCGGACGAGCCGCAGCCGGCGTTTCCGCCAGCATCATCGCTAACCGTTCGATACCGGCGGCCCAACCTACGCCGGCCGTGTCGGGCCCGCCCATGATGGCAAATAGCCCGTCATAGCGACCGCCGCCCATCACGGTGCCCTGGGCACCGAGTGTCGTGGTCGTGAATTCGAAACAGGTGTGGCAATAATAATCGAGCCCGCGCACCAACCGCGGATTGATCGCATAGGCAATGCCGAGCGCGTCCAGCCCCGCCGTCACATGGGCAAAGAAATCGCGGCTGGCGGCGTTGAGGTGGTCGGAATAGACCGGCGCATCCGCCACGATCCGGCGATCGCCCTCGTCCTTGGAATCCAGAATGCGCATGGGGTTGCGCTCGAGCCGATCGAGACTGTCTTTCGACAGCTTGGCCCGATGGCCGTTGAGATAGTCCAGCAACACCGCCCGATAGGCTTGGCGGCTTTCGCCGTCGCCGAGCGTGTTGAGTTCGAGCGTCACATCGGCGCCGAACCCAAGCCCATCGATGATGTCGCAGCCGAGCGCGATGACTTCGATATCGGCCTGGGGCTGGGCCACACCGATCAACTCGATGCCGATCTGATGAAACTGGCGCTGGCGGCCCTTCTGGGGCCGCTCGTAGCGAAACATCGGACCCTGATAGAAGTATTTCAACGGGAGGTGCTGTTGCAGCCCATTGGAGATTACGGCCCGAACCACGCCGGCCGTGTTCTCCGGGCGGAGCGTAATGTGCTCGCCGCCGCGGTCGGCGAAGGTGTACATCTCCTTGCTGACGATATCGGTTGCCTCGCCGATACCGCGCGCGAACACGTCGGTGAATTCGAAGATCGGCGT
Organism: Alphaproteobacteria bacterium; assembly: GCA_009694085.1. Taxonomy (GTDB): domain Bacteria; phylum Pseudomonadota; class Alphaproteobacteria; order SHVW01; family SHVW01; genus SHVW01. The sequence continues at coordinate 26,152 of SHVW01000014.1, read as the reverse complement.
CGACATCTCGGCAAAGCCGTAGCGCTCCGCCAAGGCGCGTGCGAGATCGCCAACGCGGCGATGGCGGCGGCTGTCTTCGGGCAACAGGTCGTGCGTGCCCCGAACGGGCTGCAACGCGGGCAAATCGGGACTCCTCGAAGCTACTGAGCGGCGGCTTTTGCCGATTCGATCTCGGCGGCCTTCTGTTCCACCATTCGGACGAGGTGGTCGACGATATCCTCGTCCTTCAGCCGATGATGCGGCACGCCGGCGACGTAAACCTGGTGGGTGCCATTGCCGCCCCCGGTAAAGCCGATATCGGTTTCGCGCGCCTCGCCCGGGCCGTTGACGACGCAACCGATCACCGACAGCGTCATCGGCGTGGTGATGTGGGCGAGCCGCTGTTCCAGGCGTTCCACCGTCTTGATCACGTCGTATTGCTGGCGCGCGCAGGACGGGCAGGAAATCACGTTGACGCCACGGTGGCGCAAGCCGAGCGCCTTCAGCATGTCGAAGCCGACGCGCACTTCCTCGACCGGATCGGCGGAGAGCGAGACGCGAATGGTGTCGCCGATGCCGGCCCACAGCAGCGAACCCATGCCGATCGACGACTTGACCGTGCCCGAGCGCAGACCGCCGGCCTCGGTGATACCGACATGAAGCGGGTAGTCACACGCTTCGGCGAGGCCCTGATAGGCGGCCACGGCCAGGAAGACGTCCGATGCCTTGACGCTGATCTTGAAATCGCAGAAATCGTTGTCCTCCAGAATACGCGCATGGTCGAGCGCGCTTTCCACCATCGCTTCCGGGCAAGGTTCGCCGTATTTGTCCAGCAAGTCCTTCTCCAAACTGCCCGCGTTGACGCCGATGCGCATGGAGCAGCCATGGTCCTTGGCCGCCTTGACCACGTCGCGCACGCGGGCGGCGCTGCCGATATTGCCCGGATTGATGCGCAAGCAGGCCGCGCCCGCCTCGGCGGCCTCGATGGCGCGCTTATAGTGGAAATGGATGTCGGCGACGATCGGGATGCGCACGGCCTTGACGATCTGGCCGAGCGCGGCCGTGGATTCCTCGTCCGGGCAGGATACGCGCACGATGTCGCAACCTGCCGCTTCGACCGCCTGGATCTGGGCGATCGTCGCCGCCGCGTCCGAGGTCAATGTGTTGGTCATGGTCTGGACCGTGATCGGCGCGCCGCCGCCAACGGGGACGTTGCCGACCATGACCTGCCGGCTCTTCCGTCGCTGGATATCGCGATAGGGGCGCACGCTCATGGTTTCGAATCCTTGTCTCGGCCTCGCGGCCCGGGATGATTGGCGTTATAGCTCAATTCGGACGCGAGCAGAAGCGCCGCGGGCTTCCTAACGATCGAGGGTAAGAATGCCTCCGACGCGCAGGCGATCGGGCTCAAGCAGCACATCGCGTCGAACCGACCCTATCGGGCCGATGGCCGGCACGGGCAACCCATCGACCAGAATCTCCAGGGCTCCCGCATTGCCGGCCTGAAGCGTCAGGCCAGGCCGATTGGGCACGCGATAGACGTCGCCGCGGACGAGAACCCGCGTCATAATGGGGTTACGGTCGGCATCCCGCACCTGCACCCAACACTCGTCGGTTGCGCGGATAACGATGCGCGCGCCCGAGGCATCCGGCGCCATAGCCGTGCCAGGCAGGGCAGGAATTTGTATCGCCGTCGGCGGCAGGGCCGCTACCGTCGGAGGTCGGACGGCGATCAAGCGCCCTTGCGGCTCAGCATTCGAGTCAGCAAGATCGGCCATGCCCGGAAAACGCCCGGTCGGAGCGTTCTGGGCACTGTCGGCGAGCGCGGTGCCGTTTGTGGTTTCCGGCGGCGGCGTTGACGTCTCCTCACTATCGTCGTCCTCGGCTTGGCTCGCCGGCTCGGCAGCAACTGGCACCGCCGCTTCCGCCGGAGGCGTAGGCGTTGCCGGCGCAGACGCAATTTCCACCGGACGGCTCGGCGTCGGATTGGGACGCTCCGGCACCACCCGCGCGGGGGCAACCGCTACTTCCTGGGTCGGCGCAGCCAGGCCTATGGGCGCCGGAGCCACGGGTTGAACCTGGGGCACCGGCGGCGTAATCAGCGTTGTCTGGACCGCTGGAGGCGCTGGTGCTGGCGTCGACTTCGCCGTCGATCGCGGCGGTATCGCCGGCGGCGCAGGCAGCTCCTCGCTCGCCCGTTCGACCCGCGGCACCGGCGCGGCCTGGCGCTGAACGTCCAGCGGCAATGCGCCAGCTCCCGGTATGGCCACAACGCTGGCAGTGCGCCGCTCGGCCAGCCACTGACTCAATCGTTCCGGCACTTCCGGCACAAGATCGGCGACCGCCATGTTACGCGTCGACAAGGTGAACCATCCGCCATAGATCGCAGCAACTAAGACCAGACCGATCATCAGAACGAGGCCGCCTGGCACCTTGCCCTCTGGCGCCGGCGACGGAAACACCAGGGCTGTTGCATCGCCTAGCCCTGCTGCCTCGTCGCGGAATCGACGGATGATTTCCTCGCCATCGAGATCGAGCCATTCCGCGTAGGAGCGCACGAAGCCGATCGCATAGGTGCGGCCTGGCAAATCCTCAAAACGGCCGGACTCGATCGCCTCCAGATGGTTCGAGCGGATGCGGATATGGTCGGCCACATCGCGCAAACCCAGACCACGCTCCATCCGGCGCTGGCGCAGCAAAGCACCGACCGCCGAGCGCGGTTTTGGGTTTTCGCCCGGCAGAAGTCGGGCCTCTTTTTTCTGCAAGCGTTGAAGGGGCTTGCTTGCCATACCGAGTTCGTCCCGAAAAACTCTTGCAATACCAAATAGTTATCGCCGAGCAGTCACGGCCGGACCGACCGCCCCCGAACCCCTGGATCAGTCTGTCGCCTTATTTCTATCAAAATAGGCGGCAGTTCGGCAACTGATTCAAGGCATTGCGGCAAAACAAGCCTTCAGTCGCTTGGCACGTCGCACCGTCATACGCCGGTCAAAGCGCCACGCGATGATCCCGGGCGAAGGCCAGCAAGCGGTCGCGCAAACTATGGTCGGCACGCCCGACGATGCTATCGAGATAGGCGGCGAGCGCGCCGCGGTCGAGGCTGCGGATCATTGCTTTGACCGGGCCAATGGCGGTCGCCGGCATGGACAAGCTGCGCACGCCCAAGCCAACCAACGCCATCGCTTCGATCGGGCGCCCCGCCATCTCGCCGCACAGGGCGACGGGCACGCCGGGCCGCGCATCGCGACATCGGCCAGCAGCCGGAGTGCGGCCGGCGATAGCGGGTCATAACGGTCGGACAGGCGCGGGCTACTGCGATCGCTGGCGAACAGGAACTGCATGAGATCGTTGCTGCCGATCGACAAGAAATCGACGAGGGGCAATAGCTGGTCGAGCTGCCAGGCCAGCGCCGGCACTTCCAGCATGGCGCCCAGCTCCAGCCGCATCGGCACGGCAGTTCCCTTCGTGCGAGCGCGATCGAGCTCGATCGATACCAGTTCGCGCGCCGCGCGGAACTCGGCCACCTCGGCGACCATGGGAAACATGATGCGCAAGGGACGCCCCGCCGCTGCCGCGATCATGGCACGGACCTGCTGACGCAACAGCGCCGGACGGTCGAGCCCGATACGCAGCGAACGCCACCCCATGGCCGGATTTTCATCGTCATCGTGCTGAAAGTAGGACAGCTTCTTGTCCGAGCCGACATCGAGGGTACGGAAAGTCACGGGCCGCCCTTCCGCACGATCCAAGATGCGACTGTAGAGATCGGTTTGTTCGCGCACATTGGGATAGGCTGGGCGCACCATGAACGCGATTTCGGTGCGATAAAGGTCGACCCCATCGGCGCCGGTCACGGCCAGGCTGGAAAGATCGATCAGCAGTCCGGCGTTGAGATTGAGCGAGACGGCAAACCCATCGCGCGTGACCGCGGGCAGGTCCTTGAGTGCGGCGTGATGCCGGCGCTGATCTTCGCGGGCGGTCATGTTCTGATGAAAACTGTCGAGCACGTCGTCGCCCGGCCGCAGGAAGATCTGACCGTTATCGGCATCGACCACGATCAAATCGTCGGGTTGAACTTTGTCGATCACGCCGCGCGTACGGCCCAGCACGGGAATATCGAGTGCGCGCGCCACGATGGCGACATGGACGGTCGCCGATCCTTCCTCCATGACCAACGCGCGCAGACGCGAGCGGTCGTAGTCCAGCAACTCCGCCGGACCCATGGAGCGGGCAATCAGCACGACATCGTTCGGCAGTTCGCGCGCCGCGCCGACCACGGCACCGGTCAGGTGCTGGAGCAGGCGGTTGTTGAGGTCTTCCAAATCAAGCAGGCGTTCCCGCAGATAGGGATCGGTGATCTGACCCATGCGTATGCGCGTGTCGTTGAGCACCCTTTGCACCGCCGCCTCGGCCGTCAAGCCGGTCTGAATCGCCTCGCGGATGCGGCCGAGCCAGCCGCGATCCTCGGCAAACATGCGATAGGTCTCAAGCACGTCGCGATGTTCGCCGCCGGCCGACACGTCGGGTGCGGCCAGCATGGCATCGAGTGCGGAGCGCATCCCGGCAACGGCCGCGCGCAACCGGTCCAGCTCGGCTTGCGGATCCTCAGCCACCATCTGCGTGATGACGATGCGCGGTTGGTGCAAAACGGCTCGGCCGATCGCCAGGCCGCCAGACAGTCTGAGGCCTTCCAGGCGCAGCTGCAATCCGGCCATGGGGTCGGCCGCTAGCGTCTCCGACGGATCGATCAACTGGCCGCCGGCCACCAATTCAACCAGCACCATGGCGATGGTTTCGAGCGTTTCGACCTCTTCTTCGGTGTAATTGCGCCGGGTGCGGTTCTGAACGACCAGCACACCCAGCACGCGGCCAGCGCCGATTATCGGCACGCCCATCAGGGAGTGTAGATCTCCTCGCCGGTCTCGGGACGGTAGGCAAAATTCGGATTAGATTGGGCATCGGCCAAAGCCAGCGGGCGCGCATGAGCGGCGATATCGCCAACCAACCCTTCGCCGACACTCAGCCGCGTCTTGTGCACGGCTTCGGGTTTGAGGCCCTCTGTGGCGAACAGTTCGAGCGTCTCGCCCGCACGCAGCACATAGCATGAGCACACTTCCGCCACCATGTCGGCGGCGATGATGCGCACGATTTGGTCGAGCCGTTGCTGCGCCGTCCCGGCCCCGGCCATGACGTTGCGTAGACGCTTGAGAAGCTGTCGCGATCCTGTCCACCCCGTGGCGGGGGGGCATTAGTCGGCCATGCCGCTGCGCGCGCGCAACACGAGCGCGTCGATCGCCTGCTCGACCAGGCTGTCCAGGATCATCCGTGTCGGCTCTTCGCGCTTGACCATGCCAACGGATTGGCCGGCCATGAGCGAGCCGTTCTCGACATCGCCATCGACCACGGCGCGACGCAACGCACCGGCCCAGAAGCGTTCGATTTCAAGCTGCGCTTCCTTCTGGCTGAGCGCGCCGCCGGTGAACCGCTCGATCACACCGCGCTGAACCTCCAGAAAGCGCAGCGTCGCCGCGTTGACCAAGGCGCGCACCGGAATGACAGGGAAACGCGGATCGAGTTGAACCGAGGACAAGGCTTCGCGCGCACTCGCCCGAATAAAGGCTTGCTTGAAACGCGGATGGGCGATCGATTCGTGAGCGCACACGAAACGCGTGCCGAGTTGGCACCCGGCGGCGCCCATCTCCAGGTAGGACGCAATCGCTTCGCCGCGGCCGATCCCGCCAGCGACAAATACGGGCACTTCGGTCAGTTCGGGCAAAATCTCCTGGGCCAGCACGCTAGTCGAGACAGGGCCGACATGACCGCCTGCCTCGGTGCCCTCGATGATCAAGGCATCGACGCCCGCGCGCACAAGCCTGCGCGCAAATGGCAGGGTCGGCGCAAAGCACAGTACGCGCGCACCGCCTGCCTTCAGCCGCCGGATGACGGCGCCCGCGGGCAGACCGCCCGCGAGCACGACATGGCCCACTCGCTCGACCAAACAAGCTTCGATCAACCCGTCGAGTTCGGGATGCATGACGATAAGATTGACGCCGAAGGGTCGCCGGGTCAGTGCAGCGGTCGCTTTGATCTCCGCCGCCAGTAGCGCCGGCGACATCGACCCGCAGGCGATCACGCCGAAACCGCCGCCATTGGAGATCGCCGCCACCAGGTTACGCTCGCTAGCCCAGGTCATGGCGCCGCCCATGATGGCGCGCTCGACGCCAAGGAACGCAACGCCACGCTGCCACAGCCGATCCAGCCGGCGCTGGGCCGTGGCGCGTTCAGGATCGTTCAGGGTTGCAGCGGCAAGCGCCATCAAGTCACGCCGCGTCCAGCCCGTAGGCGGTGTGCAGGGCACGCAGTGCCAGCTCCAGATACTCCTCGGCGATCAGCACGCTGACCTTAATCTCGGAGGTGGAGATGACCTGAATATTGATGTTCTTCGACGCCAGCGTGCTAAACATCTTCTGCGCCACGCCAGCATGGCTGCGCATGCCCACGCCGATCACCGAGACCTTGACCACATTGGAGTCCGGCCTGAGTTCCGTGAAGTTCAGTTTGCTGCGTGCCTGTTCCAGCATTTGGACGGCGCGCGCGAGGTCGGCCTTACCCACCGTAAAAGTCAAATCGGTGGTCTGATTGTCGCCCGACACGTTCTGCACGATCATGTCGACGTTGATCGCGGCATCCGCGAGCGGTCCAAAGATGCCGGCGGCGACGCCGGGCCGGTCGGGCACGCGCACCAAGGTGATTTTAGCCTCGTCGCGCGAATAGGCGATGCCGCTGACGACTTCCTTTTCCACGATCTCATCCTCATCCACAACCAAAGTTCCCGGGGAGTCGACGAAGCTCGACAGCACTTGCACGCGCACCCGGTGATTCATGGCAAGCTCGACCGAGCGCGTTTGCAGCACCTTGGCGCCCTGGGACGCCAGTTCGAGCATTTCTTCATAGGTGATCTTATCGAGCTTGCGCGCCTTCGTCACGATGCGCGGGTCGGTGGTGTAAACACCGTCCACATCGGTGAAAATGTCGCAGCGGTCGGCCCGCAGGGCCGCCGCCAGCGCCACGGCCGAGGTGTCGGACCCGCCGCGTCCCAAGGTGGTAATACGCGCATCCGGCCCCAGCCCCTGAAAGCCCGCCATGATCGCGACCTGACCATCCTTAAAGCGGCGGATGACGTCGTCGGACTCGATGCCCTTGATGCGCGCCTTGCCGTGCACGCCATCGGTGTGAAGCGGCAACTGCCAGCCAAGCCAGGAGCGCGCGGACACGCCGATATCTTGCAACGCCAGGGCCAGGAGTCCGCTGGTGACCTGCTCGCCCGAGGCCACCACCACGTCGTATTCGCGGGCGTCATGCAGGCGTGCAGTTTCGTTTACCCAGCCGACGAGTTGGTTGGTCACCCCGGCCATGGCCGAGACGACCACCGCGACCTCGTGGCCGGCATCGACCTCGCGCTTGACGCGCTGCGCCACGTTTTTGATGCGGGCGACGTCGGCAACCGAAGTGCCGCCAAATTTCATCACGATGCGCGCCATGGCTCTTTCCCAGACCTTCCTTTTGAGAAATCCGTCGCTTGTGGGTTGCCGGCGGCCCATTACATACTGGCTCACCGTTACCGGGGCAAGGCGCCTGACGTTCCCAGGGGAGACCACTTGATGACCAGCGCGGCCCCGTCCATGGGCAGTTCGATCGATCCCGACGAGATCGCCCGCTTTGCCAAGCTGGCCGCAGCCTGGTGGGACCCCTCCGGCCAGTTTAAACCTTTGCATCGTTTCAATCCGGTACGGTTGCGTTTCATTCGCGACCGGCTATGCCAGCGCTTCGCACGCGACCCAGCGGAGGCAAAACCCTTCCGCGGTCTTCGCATTCTTGACATCGGATGCGGCGGCGGCCTTGTGGCGGAGCCCCTGGCGCGGCTGGGCGCTACGGTCACTGGCGTCGACGCCACACTACCCAATGTGTCGGTTGCACAGGCCCATGCGGCGGACGCAGAGCTGGATATCGACTATCGCCACGGTGCCGCCGAGGATTTGGCGCGCGCGGGCGAGCACTTCGACGTCGTACTGGCCCTGGAGATCGTCGAGCATGTCGCCGATCTCGATCTCTTCCTCGATGCAGCCGCATCCATGGTAAAACCCGGCGGCGCGATAATCCTGGCCACGCTCAACCGAACAGCACGCGCCTTCGCGTTCGCCATCGTCGGCGCGGAGTATGTGCTGGGTTGGCTGCCGCGCGGGACCCACGACTGGCGCAAATTCGTGCGCCCATCGGAACTGGCGCGCGGGCTTCGGCGCAATGGGCTGGAGGTCGGCGAACTCGCCGGCGTCAGCTACAACCCGCTGACCGACGATTGGTCGTTGGGGCGGGATGTCGGGGTTAACTATTTGGCATTTGCCACCGCCGCACATGCTCAATCCAAGGTCACGATGGACGAGATGCGACAACGATGATGGCCGATCGTCCTCGGACGCTTGCGGCGCGCATCGGAGAAGCCGCTAACGCCGGGCGACTGGAAGAGAGTGTCGAGCTGCTTGAGATTTATGTCCGCGATCGACCGCATCGCGCCGACGAGCAGTTTCTGCTGGCCTGCACCTTAAGCAATCTTGGCCGCATCAACATGGCGTTAACTTGGCTCAAGCGAGTTGTCGCTCTGAAGCCACAGCATAGCGAGGCTCAACTACGGCTCGGGCGCGGTCTTTTGAGACTTGGGCATGCAGGTCAGGCCGAGGGGCCATTGCGCCGCGCCCTAGCGTTAGCACCTGGCCGTTTCAAAACTGCGCTGGCACTTGGTACCTGTCTCAATCGACTAGAACGGTGGGTCGAGGCCGAGCCGTTCCTGGCACGCGCATGTGCTGGGCGCCCCGACGATGCCTCGGCACACTACGAATTTGGGCTGTCATTACTGATCCAAGGCCGGCCGCGCGATGGCGTACGCTACCTGACGCGGGCGGCGGCGCTGGAACCGGCGTGGGTCGAGCTACGCCTGGCACTGGCGAGGGCGTTCTATGAGCTGGGCCAGATAGCCGAAGCTCTATCGCATGCCGAGACCGTCGCCGGGCTCGACCCAGCAAGATTTAGCGCCTGGCTATTGTTGGGATCAATCGACTTTGCCCGCAATCGTTTAGCTCGATCCTGTCAAAACTTCTGGCGCGCGGCGGCCCTATATCCCGATCTAGCCGAGGGCCATTTTCTCCTGGGCCGATCTCTTGCGGAGTCGAATCTGAACGTTGAAGCGGCGGCAGCTTTTGCGATAGCGGCTATGCTGGAGTCGAGTTGGGCGGACGCATACCAAGCCAGAGGAGCCATCCTGCTGCGCATGCGCCAGCTAGACGATGCCGTCGCTTCTATTGCTTCCGCAATTGCGGCAAAACCGCAATGGGCTGTGCCGCGTTTCCAGATCGCAAACGCCCTTCTCGATCTAGGGTCCACCGCGGCTGCATCCGCGAACTACGCTGCGGCTGCCTGCTTGGACCCCGATGGCTTCGGCCGACACCTTGCGCATGCATCCCTATCGGTGACGGCTACGGGGCCGGTCACCAGCCTTGAGGCCTACGCAAAGACTATCGATCTACCCACCGTGTCGCTGCCGAAAGACCCGGGCGGCGGTTCCTCGAATTTTGCCTGTATCGCCGTTGCCCTTGATCGGGCTGCGGTCATCGGGAGCGATCCGCTAATCGTCGCGGAAGATGGCACGATGCTCGCCGGCGGCATCGGCTACAGTCCCTACTTTGCGTGCGATCAGATTCGAAACTTGGATCGAGGCTGGTATATCCGCGGCCGCGATCGGTACGTTCTTGCGGCTCCCGCTGCCGAACTCAAAGCCGGCGCGCATTTCTTTATCGGTGCTTACGCCAATTTCGGTCATTGGCTGATTAACAATGTTGGGCGTCTTGCCTATATCGAACAGCACGCGGAATTGCGCCATCTACTATTGGCCACGCCGGGAACAATCTCTGCCGATCGGCGCGAGCTGTTGGCATTGCTTGGGTACGGCGCCGATCGCATCACTCAGATCAGCGCAGGCGTCGTCACGCGATTCGAAAAATTATGGGTTTCGGCCACGCTCTGGCAGCAGCCGCTGCGCTTGGAGGAGCATGGCATGGTTGCGGCCGTGGGACGCATCTTAGCAACGCTTGGGCAAAGGGTCGACCCACACCCAGAAGTGTTGGATAAACTCATCTACATTCCGCGCGGCAGGGTGACTCGTCGTCGCGTAAGCAATGAATCCGAAGTGATGGGTGTGCTGGTGGGGCAAGGTTTCGAAATTTTCGACCCATCCCTACTCTCGACCATCGAACAGATCCGACGGATACGACAAGCCCGCATTATTGTCGCGCCAATGGGCGCGGGCCCAGTCATTGTCGTTTTTGCACGACCGGGCACGACTTTCATCGAATGCAAAGTTGAGAGCACAGGCATGGACATCATGCCATTCCTGTGCGCCACAATTGGTTTAGGACATGTCACGGTGCGATGCGCTCGCGCCCACGTTCACGCGTCTGCGCTATTCGACGATTTCGATATACCGACAGCGGCGCTCGACCGCGCGCTAAAACTGGCCATCAGTTCGCAAGGAACCCGATCTTAATTCCCGCGCGGGACCCAGGGAATGCGCTGAAAGGAAATCCCTTCCTCGTGAAGCTCGCGCGCGTCGTCTTCCGAGGCCTCGCCGTAGATATTGCGCTTGTCGGTCTCGCCGTAGTGGATCTGGCGCGCGGTCTCGGCGAAGCGATCGCCGACGTAATCGGAGTTGGCTTCGACATGGCTGCGAAGTTCGCGCATGGCGTTCAGCAGCTCGGCGGCTTTCGCCTTGGCCTCGTCGCTCACCATCACCGCCTGGGACTCCGCTGGCGCGGCGGCTTGGGCGGGCGCGGCGGTAGGCGCGCGCTCGGCCGGGGCGGCAGCGCCGCGCGAGAGGCGCGGGGCCATGATCGCCTTTTTGACCTTGCGATTCCCGCAAATGGGGCATGCGACTTTCCCCCCACGGGCCTGCTGGTCATAGGTCTTACCGTCGCGGAACCAGCCCTCGAATCCGTGCCCCTTGCCGCAGATGAGATCGTAGAGAATCATGATTGATCCGATTGCCAGCCGCCAACCTGCGGCCCCGATTGATTCACCATTGTAGCGAATAATTGGTAAATTCTGCACATCATGCAAGCCCCCACCCATTCCGAACCCTCACACGGCCACTTAACCGCGCCGTCGCCCTGGGTTGAGCGCTTCGCCAGCCTAGCGCCTGCCGGTGGGGCCGCGCTCGATCTCGCCTGCGGCGCCGGCCGCCATGTTCGATACGTTCGCGCCCGCGGCCACCCGGCAACGGCCGTCGATCGAGACGGCGCAGCCCTGGCTGCGCTGACAAACGATCCCGGCGTGGAGATCGTCCATACCGATCTGGAAGATGGCGGCCCTTGGCCCTTAGGCCAGCGCCGCTTCGCCCTTGTCCTGGTGACCAACTACCTCTGGCGCCCCCTGTTGCCGGCGATCGTCGGCGCCGTCGCGCCGGGCGGCGCGCTCATTTATGAGACCTTTGCCCGGGGCAACGAGAAGCACGGCAAACCGTCCAACCCCGATTTCCTGCTCCGGCCGGGCGAGCTTCTGGATGCGGTCGCCGGCCGTCTGCGCGTCGTTGCCTATGAAGACCTCTACGTCGAGCGGCCGAAACCGGCTATGGTCCAACGCATCGCCGCCGTCAACGCATCGGAACCGTAACCGCCCGTGCCCCTCGAACCCGTCACCGCCGCCGATCTGGAACTGATCGAGGCCGCCAGGGCCGAAATCCAGCGGCTCTACATGGAGGACTGCCATCAGATCGGCGCCGCCGTGCGCACGCGTGACGGCCGGGTCTATGCCGCCGTCCATCTCGACGCCTATGTCAGGCCGGTCTCGGTGTGCGCGGAGACCATCGCCATCGGCAAGACCGTGTCGGAAGGCGAACGCGGCGGGGCGGTCGAGATCGCGACTGTCGTGGCGGTGCGCCATCCCAAGCCGAACGAAACCCTGCGCGATTTGCGCGTGGTATCGCCCTGCGGTTCGTGCCGCGAGCTGATCAGCGATTACGGGCCCGAGGCCCGCATCATCGTCAGCGACGGCGACCGCTTGGCCAAGCTACCGATCGCGGATTTGCTGCCGCGTAAGTATCAGAGGCTGCGGACCTAATCCCCCGCCGCGCGCCGCGCCGGCGGCGCCGGCTTATCCACCGTCGCCGACAAATCCAGCTCATAGGGTCGATCGTGAGACAGGGACGGCACCATCCGCCTCGCCTCGGCGGCGCGGGCGAGATCGATCTCCGCCATCACCATGCCGGGCTCGGTCCCGCCATCGGCCAACACCTCACCCCAGGGCGCCACCACCAGCGAATGGCCGAAGGTCTGACGGCCCTCGGCATGATCGCCGCACTGGGCGGGGGCAACGATGAAGCAACCGGTTTCAATCGCCCGCGCGCGCATCAGCACATGCCAATGGGCCTGGCCGGTCTTGCGCGTGAAGGCGGCGGGGATGGTGATGATGTCGGCGCCAGCCTGGGCGAGCGCGCGATAGAGATGAGGGAAGCGCAAATCGTAGCACACGGTCATGCCGAGCCGGCCCCAGGGCAAATCGGCCAGCACGGCGCGCTTACCCGGCCGGTAGGATTCGGATTCCCGGTATTTACGGTCGCCAGCGATGTCGACATCGAACATATGGATCTTGTCGTAGCGTGCGGCGAGCGCACCGGCTGGATCGATCAACAAACTGCGATTGGCGAGCCGGTTCTCGCCGGGCTCGTCCGCGCGCAATGCAAGCGAGCCGACCAGGAACCAGCACTTCAATTCGGCCGCCAGCGCGCGGAAGGCGGCGAGCGAGGGATCGTCCGCCTCCGTCCGAGCCTTTTCCATGACGCGGGCGCGGGTCGGCTCGAACATGCCGACGATTTCCGGCGTGGCGATGAAATCGGCGCCGGATGCGCGGGCTACGCGCGCCTGCTCGATCACAAAGGCAGTATTCGGTTCCCGCTCGCGCTGGGAGGTCGGCTGGATCAGGGCAACTTTGAATGTGTACGTCATAGCCTCACCGTGCGAGTAGGGGATCGAGTCCGCTCTTGGCATCGAGATCGTGAAGATCGTCGCAGCCGCCGATATGTCTGCCGTCGATGAATATCTGCGGCACGGAGGTTCGCCCGCCTGCCCGCTCGCGCATGGTCTCGCGCAGGCCGGAATCGGCGTCCACATCGTGTTCGCGGAACTGCACGCCCTTCCGGCTCAATAGCTGCTTGGCGCGGTAGCAATAGCCGCAGAGCTGGCTGGCATAGATTTCGACATCGGCCATTGGCAAAGCGCCCCCTTCCATGGAGGCCCGAGGTTACCAGCAAGCGCCGAGCCGGCCAACTAGGGTCGCTCGCCACCGCGCGGCCCGTAGAACACCACCCAGAGCACGAGATCGTCGGTGAATTCCTCGAAGCGGTGCTCGACATGGGCGGGCACGAACAGCAGGTCGCCCGGCCGGAAAGGCTGGCGTTGGCCACCGTTGGAGAACACGCCGGTCCCGTAAATCACCACATAAACCTCGTCGCGGTCATGGGGCTGCTGGGGATCGCTGCCGCGCGGGGCGTAAAGCTTGATCTCCAGGGCGCCGTGGGTGAAGGCGGTGACGGAGCGCCTGCCCTCCGGCGTAGGCAGGTGGGACAGCATGTCGGCCATGGTCGCCCGCCAGACCGGCGGCGGGCCCTTTGGATGCAACGGTTTCCGCGCGACGGTTTTTTTTGCGCCCGGTTTCTTCTTCACGGCTTTGGCGCTGGGTTTCTTTTTCTTCGCGGCCATATCGCTTTCTCCCGTTTTTCGACCTCAATCTCGCACGACGCGGGCCAGCGTCAACACATCGACGCCGGATGCCCCGGCGCGCAATAGGGCGCGGGCGCAGGCCGAAGCAGTGGCGCCCGTCGTCATCACATCGTCCACCACCAGGACCCGTTTGCCCCTCACGCACGGCCGGCAAGCCCGGCGCACGGCAATCGCACCCTTGATATTGTCATAACGCGCCTGACGGCCCAACTTGCCCTGGATCGGCGTCCAGCGCCGGCGCACGAGCAAATCGGGGATGACGCGTGCGCGACTACCGACAGCGCTGCCGAGTTCGTTGGCCAACAGGGCAGCTTGATTGTAACGGCGCAAAAACAGCCGAAACCAATGCATGGGCACAGGTGCGATCACGTCGATCTCCGCCAGCATCCCGGCGCCGGCACGGGCAAGCCAGCGGCCGAAAGCGGGAGCCGCGTCGGTGCGATCGGCATGTTTGAATCGCAGCACCAGGCTGCGGCTGGTTTCGTCATAGCGGAACACCGCGCGAGCGCGTGCGAAACCGGGGGGATCGGCGATGCAGGCCCCGCACAAGGCGTTCGCACCCATCTCGACCTCGAAGGGAAGGCCGCAGCATGCGCAACAAGGCGGACCCAGGAATTCCATGCGCTGCCAGCAGGCCGGACACAGTGCGCCTGCGGCATCGACTTGACCGCCGCATTCCAGGCAGCGCGGCGGCAATATCGCGTCGATGGCGCGGCCAACCAGCCGATCCGCCACCATCCGCCACATCGGTCTCGCCACGAGGGGTGAGTCGTCATGGCGCCCATGTCAGTCCGGGATGGGCCAGGAGTCAATCTTTTGAGGTTAGGCGCGCCGCCATTGTATGGTGGCGGATATGCCGTCCCGGAGCCCTCCATGACCGATGCCATGCGCGTCTTCGACCGACGCCTGGTCGCCCGGCATCGCCGGCGCGCGGCGCCGGAGATCGACCGCCATGATTTCCTTCTGCGCGAGGTCGCGGAACGACTGGCCGACCGGCTGGACGACATCCATCGCCGTTTTCCCCGCGCCCTCGATCTCGGCTGCCATCATGGCGTTCTCGCCGCCATGCTCGGCCGCCGCGGCGGCATCGAAACCCTGGTGCAAGCCGATCTGGCGCCGGAGATGGCGGCGCGCGCAGCGACACGGCGCGGCCCCGTGCCGGCCAGCCCAACACTCGTCTGCCCAACGCTGGCCTGCGACGAGGAGGCCCTGCCCTTCGCGCCCGCCAGCTTCGATCTGATCCTAAGCTGCCTTAGCCTGCACTGGGTCAACGATTTACCCGGCGCACTATTGCAGATGCGTGCGGCTCTCAAGCCCGATGGGCTGTTGCTGGCAGCGATGCTCGGCGGCGACACGTTGACCGAATTGCGCCACTGCCTGGCCGAGGCGGAAATCGCCGGATCGGGCGGCTTGAGCCCGCGGGTGTCGCCCTTCGCCGATACGCGCGATGCCGGTGCCTTGCTCCAGCGCGCCGGCTTCGCGTTGCCCGTGGTCGACAGCGACCGCATCGCCGTCTCCTACCCCGACGCCTTCGCGCTCATGCGCGATCTGCGCGGCATGGGCGAGACCAACGCCGTCATCGAACGCCGGCGTTCCGGCCTCGGCCGAGCCGTACTGTTCGACGCGGCGGAACGCTATCGCGCACGCCACGGCGACGAGGCCGGCCGCATCCCTGCAACTTTCCAGGTGATTTATCTGACGGCCTGGGCACCCGATGCAGCCCAGCAGAAGCCGCTACGGCCGGGCAGCGCCGCCCACCGATTGGCCGACGCCCTCGACGCCGACGAACGCGCCGCCGGGGAAAAAACGAAACCGAGTTGACCCTATTGCATCCGGTCGGCAGAATGGTCGACCGCCCAGTTGACGCCCATGACCGCGCCCTTGATGCGTGGCAGAAATCCGAGGGACAGCGCCAGGGTCGGGGGCAACCACAGGGCCCAATGGACCCAGGATTCCGGTGCGGCGGCCCGTTCCAAAATCAACATAGCCGGCACCACGATATGACCGACGATGGCAATGGTGAAATAAGCGGGCGCGTCGTCGGCGCGAAAAGTTTCGAGATCGAGCCCGCAATGGCCGCAAATGGCATTGATCTTGAGATAGGCGCGATAGAGCCGGCCGATGCCGCAGCGCGGGCAGCAACGCGCAAGTCCCCGGCGTAGGGCCGGCCAAACCCGACGCCCGGCTTGAGGCATGACGGAGGTTACGGGTGCGTCGCCTTCGGGCATTGCGCGTCGTCCTTGCTGTCGAGGCGCGTCATATGTGCGCCCGGATGCCTGTCCGCGCCACGCGACATGTCGCCGCGCATCACATTCGCGCGGTTAGGCCGCCATCGACATACAGGGTCTGGCCGGTCACGAAATCCGCCGCACGCGAAGCCAGGAACACGGCAACGCCGGCCAGCTCTTTGGGCTCGGCCCAGCGGCCGGCGGGCACTCGTCCCTTAACAAAGGCATCGAATTGGGGATCGTTCATGAGCGGCGTATTCAGCTCGGTCGCGAAATAGCCGGGCGCGATGGCATTGGCCTGGATGTTGAACGGCGCCCATTCCGCACCCATGGATTGGGTGAGCGTGCGCAGCCCGGCCTTGGCCGAGGCATAAGCGGCAATGCCGGAGCGCACCAGCATGGCGGTGATCGAGGCGATGTTGACGATCTTGCCGCCACCGCGCCGGCGCATGCCCGGCACGACCGCCTGGGCCAGCACGAAAGCGGCGGTGATGTGGAGGTCCAACATCCGGCGAAAGTTCTCTGCGTCGTACTCGTGCAAGGGGCCGCGGATGTTGGAGCCGGCATTGTTGACCAGGATATCGATGGCGCCGACCTCACTTTCCAGCTTGGTCACCGCATTGCGGGCAGCCGCGTCATCCACCACATCGAACACCGCCGTCAATGCCTTAATGCCGCGCCCGGCCAGCGCCTCGGCCGTTTTCTCCACGGCCGCGCCGTCGCGCCCGTTGATCGCGATCCGCGCGCCCGCACCGGCGAGCCCCTCCGCAATAGCCAGGCCAAGGCCCCGGCTGGAGCCGGTGATCAGCGCGGTTTTGCCGGTGAGGTCGAAGAGCTGGGCGGACATCGGGGATCTCCACATGGGGCGGTAGTCGGGCGAGGCCGGTACAATCGGCCATCCCTCGCATCATGGCAACCGTTGCGGTGCGCATGGCGGCACTTCTGGCACGCCGCAAACGAACCTGCTATGCCGCCATACCATGTCTTTCGCGCTCGACCAGCTTATCCGCATCATTTCGGAGTCCAACTTCCCCATCGCCGCCGCAGCGACTCTGGTGGCCGGGCTGCTGCGCGGATTTTCGGGCTTCGGTTCGGCCATGCTGATGGCGCCCTTGTTCGCCATCCTGTTCGGATCGGCGGAGATGGTGGCGACCATCGTCGCCATGGAATTGGCGATCAGCTTTCACCTTTTCCCCATGACCCGACATCAATGCCGGTGGGACATGGTCGGACCGATGACGATTGCCGCCTGCCTATTCATGCCGATCGGGCTGTGGCTGCTGGTCAGCGTCGACCGCGTGGTCATCCAGAAAACCGTGTCCGCCATCGTCGCCTTGTTCGCCGCCATCATGTTTCTGGGCTGGCGCTGGCGCGGCCGGCGCGGCTTGGTGCCGACGCTGGCGGTCGGCGCGATTTCCGGCACCATGATGGCAACCACCAGCGTGGGGGGGCCGCCCGTGCTGCTCTACATGCTGTCCGACAACGACCCACCCGCAGTCACGCGGGCCAATATCATCGCCTACTATTCCGTCACCCAAGTGCTGTTGATCGCGATCGTGTTCGCCACGGGCGTGGTCGGTCCGACTACGCTATGGCGCGCCGGCCTATTATTCCCGCTCATGTTGGCCGGCAGTTGGCTGGGATCGCGCCTATTCCGCGGCGCCGACGAGCGCATCTACCGCAACGCGGCGCTGGCGATCCTGTTCGCGGTCGGGTTGTTCGGCCTGATCAAATAGCGGCCCGCACCTACAGCAGATCGCGCAGCATGGCGATCAAGGGGCGATCGGCCGGCGGCATGGGATAATCGGTCAGCCGGATCGCGCGGACCCAGGCCAGTTCCTGGCCTTCCCGGGGGGTCGGCGTGCCGGTCCAGTTGCGGCAGACATAGAGCGGCATCAACAGGTGAAAATCGTCGTAGCGGTGAGAGGCGAAGGTGAATGGCCCCAGGCAGCTTCCCGACGTGTCGATCGCCAGTTCCTCTATCAACTCGCGCACCAGCGCCTGTTCCGGGCTTTCGCCGGGGCCGACCTTGCCGCCCGGAAACTCCCACAGCCCGGCCATGGACTTGCCCGGCGGCCGGCGCGCGATCAGGACGCGATTGTCCGGATCGACCAACGCCACAGCCACCACAAGTACGACCGGCAAGGCCGGCGGCACGAGGGCCTTGGGATCGCAGCCGCTGAAGCGGCGTTCCAGGTTGTACTCAAACACCTCAACCGGGCCGCCGCGCGCGGGCGACGGGCTGACGCCGCGCCCGGTCATGGCGAAGCCCGCCTTTTCCAGAACACGGGTAGAGGCCGGATTGTCGATATGCACATTGGCGATCAGGCGATCGAGGCCGAGGGTGTCGAAAGCATGGGCGACGATGCGCCGGAGAGCCTCGCTGGCATAGCCCCGGCCCCAATGGGGCGGACCGATCCAATAGCCGATGATGCCGACCTGTCCGCCCAGCGCCGGACGCAGTTCGATGCAGCCCACGAATTCGGCGCTGTCGCGCCTGACCATGGCATAGACATAGTTCATCCCCTGGGCGAAGTGTTCGCGGGCGGCGGCGACGAAGGCGAGCGCGGCGCCGGGCGGATAGGGATGCGGGATCGCGGCGGTGCGCAGTGCCACCGCCTTGTCGCCGGCATAACGCTGGACTAGACCGGTGTCAGCCTGGGTAAGCGGGCGCAGGAGCAGTCGCGCCGAAACGAGCGGCACGGCATTGTCCGGTGCCTCAGCTTCGATAGTCGGCGTTGATGTCGATATAGCCATGGGTCAGATCGCAAGTCCAAACCGTGGCAGCACCACGGCCGATGCCGACATCGACGGCAATGTCGATGGCGCGGGTTTTCATATGGGCGGCAACGGGCGCTTCGTCGTAACCGGTGACGCGTTCGCCGCGCCGGGCGATGACGACGCCGCCGATGGCGATGCGCATGCGGTCGCGATTGGCCCGCTCGCCGGCTTTGCCCACCGCCATGACGATGCGACCCCAATTGGCGTCCTCGCCGGCAATCGCGGTCTTGACCAGGGGCGAATTGGCAATGGCGAGCCCGATGCGCCGAGCCGCCACGGGCGAGGCGGCGCCGGTGACATCGACGCGGATCATTTTCTGCGCACCTTCGCCATCGCGCACGACTTGAAGCGCCAGATCGAGCAGGACCTCATCGAGTTTGCGGCGGAAATCAGCGAGCTTGGGATCGGTCGCCGAGGCGATGCGCGGATGGGCGGCCTGCCCGGTGGCGAACAGCAGCAGCGTGTCGCTGGTGGAGGTGTCGCTATCCACCGTGATGCTGTTGAACGAGCGATCGGCACCGGCGCGGATGAGCGGACGGAGCACGCCGGCCGGCAGCTTGGCATCGGTGAACACGAAAGCCAGCATGGTCGCCATATCGGGCGCGATCATGCCGGAGCCCTTGGCGATGCCGTTGATGATCACGGATTTGCCGCCGATCCGTGCCGTGCGCGTGGCGCCCTTCGCGAATGTGTCGGTGGTCATGATGGCCGCCGCCGCTTCGGCCCAGGGTTCCGGCGTCAGCCTAGCGTGAATCGCGCCGATCCCCTCCACGATGCGTTCGGCGGGCAGCGGTTCGCCGATCACGCCGGTGGAGGCGAGATAGATGTCGTCGTTGGCGCAACCGATCAAGCGGCGCACGGCGGCGGCGGTCGCCGCGGTCGCCCGGTCGCCGCTTTTGCCGGTGAAGGCGTTGGCGTTGCCCGAGTTGACAACTAGCGCGCGCGCGCGACCGCCCTTGAGCCGCGTGCGGCACCACTCGACCGGGGCTGAGGCCGTGAGCGAGCGCGTGAGCACGCCGGCTGCCGCGGTGCCTGGCGCTAGTTCAGCCAGCAGAACATCGGTCCGCCCTTTATAGCGGACGCCGCAAATGCCGGTGGCCAGGCGAACGCCGGGAACCGGCGGCATGACGGGAAATCGGTCGGGTGCGAGTGGCGAGCGTGGCGGCATGGCGTAGTCCCCGATTAAGGCGGCTCAGTTTGCCTTCATCGGCGTGCCGTCCAGATTGAACCGCTCGACCTTAGCCTTGCCGCGCAGCGCGGCGATGATGGTGGTGATCAGCTCGCGGCTCATCTCTTGCGACAACTCCTCGCGGCTGTCCTCGAAGCTAGGCGGTGCGGCGGTACGGTGCTCCTCAACCTTGATCACATGCCAGCCAAAGCTGGATTTGACCGGCGCCTGGGTGATCTCGCCAGGCTTCAGCTTGAATGCAGCCTCGGAAAACTCCGGCACCATCTGCTCGGCACTAAAGAAGCCGAGGTCGCCGCCCTGGGCGCCGGCCGGGTCGGTCGAGCGCGCTTTGGCGAGCGCCGCGAAATCGCCGCCCTTCTTGAGATCGGCGATCACCGCCTTGGCCTTGTCTTCGCTGTCGAGCAGAATATGACGCGCGCGCACCTCTTCTTTCGCCGCATGATCCTTGATCGAGGCCTCGTAACGCTTCTTCAGGGCCTCGTCGGTCACCTGCGCCTTGATCTCGGAGGTCAAATAGGCTTCTTGCACCAAGCGATCCTCGAAAGCGGACAGCTTGCGCTTGACGTCGGGCTGATCTTGCAGCTTGCGGGCGCGACCGGCGACACCCAGCAGCTTGCCGTCGATCAAGCGGTCGAGCAGCGCGGGGTAGAGCACGGGGAACGGCATCTGTCGGTATTGGTCCGGCAGGGATTCGATCATGGCGGTTACTTCGGATTGCCGGATCTGGATGCCATCGACCACGGCAGCGACCGAGTCGGGCGCCGGCGCCGCTGTGGGCGCGGCCATCTGGGCATGCCCGGCGCCCGATACCAACCAGACCAAGCCACCGACGATCAACGCGGCCCCCAGGCCAATCCGACGAGCACCGAACGTACTGCAAAACATATTCTAGATCCTTCCTCTACGGAGTGCCCGGGAAGCGTCGACCGACGCAACCGCCCAGGGCGTGCAGGCATCATGCACGCGGCCGGTTGCGCGGACAAGCGGCGCGGCGCGGGGGCGGCGCCTCGCCGGGGCTGAGGAAGTACCGAAAAAGAACAGGCTTCCCGCAGTTTAGACTGCGGGAAGCCCGATCAATGCCACGCCAATCGGATCAATCAAACCTTGAAGTCGAGTTTGGCGTCGTTGGTCTTGCCGGCGGGCTCCGCCACCTTGCGGCCGGTACCTTTGGCCTCTCCGCGCAGGCCGAGGTCAATCGGCAGCACCATATCGAGGCTCAACTTGAGACGGCTGCCCTCGATCACGGGCAATCCCCGGCTCCTGTTGGCATCGATCACCACCAATGCGCGCGGCCGATCTGCCCCGGGAGCGGGCCGATCGTTGCCGCCCTGGCGATTGCCGCGTGCCGGCTCGAACAGAGCGAACAAACGTTCGACCAGGCTCTGGCGATTGTCTTGGGCCGGCCGAGCCGCCGGCTGCGGCAACGCGCCACCAACCGCCGACGGTAACGCCTCGGGACCGCGCCGAACGGCCTCGACTGCCACCGCATTGAGGCTGGTGTGCTGGAAGAGGGCGGACACTGCGGTTTCGTCGCCTTTGGCATAGAGATCGATGGTCAGTTCGTTGATCTCCGAGGAGAAGCTACCAAGCCGATAGGCCAGGCTGCCGTCCGCTGTCGCGCCGAAGCCGTAGGCTGCCTCGGCCGAGGTTTGCTTGATTTGAAGTTGGGTGTGGGATCCGTCGGACTCGAAGCTGATCTCGACGCCTTGGAAGGACGCGAAGGTCGCGCCGGCAACGGCGAGATTGTCGCCAGTACGGCCATCGAAAGGGGTACTAAGTACGTTGCGGACCTGGTCCTGCAAAGAGCCCAAGACGTTGCCGAAGTTGAGATCGCCGAACAATTTGTTGACCAGGGAACCGAGCGCGTCGCCAACCTTGTCGATCAGGTCGCCGACATCGAACACACTACCGATGCCGCGTGCGCCATTGGCAGGTGCCGCCGCAGCATCGCCCGCGGCGCGCCCGCCCTTGTCGTCGAACAGGCTTTGGGTATCGCGCAGCAGGCGCGTGGGATCTGTGGGAAGTCCGACACTCCCCCTGTCGCCGAAAATAGCGCCAAGGCCCACAGGCGCATCGCTACTGCGGTTGGCATCGAAAAGAGAACGGAAACCTGAGCCCGGCAAGGGCCCGATGTTCGGCATTGCTACCTGCGTCATGACTTCCTCCTTCTGAGGTCGCCCCTGCAGCGGATTCTCACCGTCTACAGATAAATTGACCATAGCCTTATTGCCACGGTTAACGAGGCGTTATGACTCTTTTCAAGCGAATGCAAGCGATTTTTCGTATGCCTCCCCGAATGGGCCTGGCATTCAGGCCAGGACATCGAACAGGACGTCGCCAATCCTTCCCGACGAGCCGTCGGCGCGCTCGAACCGACTTTCGCCAGTGAGAACGCCGCCGTGCAGCCGGCGGCTGACCGGAATAATCAAATCTAGGCGAATGCGCGCGATTCCGGCCTCATCCAACCGCGTTTGGCGATCGTCGGCATGGAGCAGGACGAGGGCCGCAAACGCTTTGTCATTCGCATCGACCACGCCATCGGCATTGTCGTCGAGGGCGGCGAGATCGGCGAACCCGTTGCCGCTCGCCGTGCCGAACAATTCATTTCCATTGTCAATTCGTCCATTGCCATCGCGATCGAGGGCGAGAAAAGCGTCGTCGCCCCTGATCCAGGCCGTGCGATCCGACCGACCGTCGCCGTCGATATCGAAATCCCGGCCATCGTCGATCCCCGTGGTCGCAAGGCCGTTGCCGGAGAGATCGAGGACCAAGGGATCGCGGCTTACGGCCCGTTCGATGCGAAAGCTGAATTGGGTGCGTGCTAGCAAGGTCTCGACTGCCGCCCGCTCGCCTCGCGCGAAGAGGCGTATTCCCTCGTCCCGCGCTTGCGCCGAAATGGAGGCGATCTGAAACACCGAGCGGTTCGGATTGCCGCCTATGCTCGTCAGTTCGGCGCGGAACGACACGCGCCGGACGCCAAATCCCGCGCTCGAACCGTCCGGTGCCGCCACAATCTCCATGCCTTCGAAAACAAGGAAAGCGCGGCTATCCGCCGAGGCGGCGGCATTGCCTGCCAAAGACATGGGGTCGAAAGCCGCCGCCGATCTGTCGCGCAAGCCCTCGGCATAACGTGCGAGGTCGGCAATGCCGAGTATATTGCGACCTAGAAAGTCGAGGGTTTCGCTCAGGCGCCGCACCAGATCGACCGCGTCGATCAACTGACTCAGCCGATCCGGCGCCGCCGCTCGGGCCTCTCGCCCGCTGACATCGATGGTGTCGGGCAGCCCATCGCTGCCGCCTCGACGCACCGCATCTCGCACGAGGTCGACCGCCCGGCGCGCCAAGCGCTCGACATCGCGCGCGTGCGGGTCGTTGAATGCTGCCACGCTCGAAAGAGGCGCAACAACGGAACCGGCTAAAGATGACAGGATCAAATCGGCCACGGCACACCTCCTTTTGAGGACATCCGATTACGGCGCTCGCGGCAGTTCTGCCATGCTGGAATAGACCCTATGCCTTCATCACATCCTCGGCAAGTCTGGGGTAGCCGTCGTTGACACTGCCGGCCGATCCTCTTATCTGTTCTTCCGCCGGCCCGCTATGGGCCGGATTGCGCGTCGGGCGCCCCGCCCGAACTCGCCATAAGCCATTGAGGTTCATGAATGTTTGGCGCCCTCGCCCGGCGATTGTTTGGAACGGCCAACGATCGCGTCGTCCGTATTTTGCAAAAGCGCGTGCCCGCGATCAATGCGCTCGAACCGGAATTGGAAAAACTGAGCGACGAGGCGCTCCGCGCCCGCACCCAGGCGTTCCGCGACCGGGTCGCCGCCGGCACCGATCCGGAAGAATTGCTGCCCGAGGCCTTCGCCACCGTGCGCGAAGCGGCCAAGCGCACGCTGGGGCAGCGCCATTTCGACGTTCAGCTTCTGGGCGGCATGGTGTTGCACCAGGGCATGATTTCGGAAATGAAGACCGGCGAAGGCAAGACGCTGGTCGCCACACTGGCCGTCTATCTGAACGCGCTGGCCGGCAAGGGTGTGCATGTGGTCACGGTCAACGACTACCTCGCCCGCCGCGATTCCGAGTGGATGGGACGCATCTACCGCTTCCTCGGCTTGAGCGTGGGCTGCATTGTCCACGGGCTGGACGATGCCGAACGGCGCGCCGCTTATGGCTGCGACGTCACCTACGGCACCAACAACGAATTCGGCTTCGACTATCTGCGCGACAACATGAAGTTCCGCCTGGAGGACATGGTTCAGCGCGACTTCCACTACGCCATCGTCGACGAGGTCGATTCGATCCTGGTGGACGAGGCGCGCACGCCGCTGATCATCTCCGGTCAGGCCGAGGGCTCCTCCGACCTCTATGTCCGCGTCAACGAAATCATCCCCAAGCTGGAAGCCGCCCATTTCGAGAAAGACGAAAAGGTTCGCGCGGTCTCGCTGACCGAGGCGGGCGTGGAACAGGTCGAGCTGTTGCTGCGCGAGGCCGGCATGTTAAAAGAGGGCACCCTTTACGACATTCACAATATTTCGCTGGTCCACCACGCCAATCAGGCGCTCCGCGCCCACAAGCTGTTCCAGCGCGACACCGACTATATCGTGAAGGACAACAAGGTTCTCATCATCGACGAGTTCACCGGCCGCATGATGGAAGGCCGGCGCTATTCCGAGGGGCTGCATCAGGCGCTCGAAGCCAAGGAGCATGTCGAAGTGCAGATGGAGAACCAGACACTGGCCTCCATCACCTTCCAGAACTATTTCCGCCTCTATCCCAAGCTGGCCGGCATGACCGGCACGGCGATGACCGAGGCGGGCGAGTTCTCGGAGATCTACAAGCTCGAAGTGGTCGAAATTCCGACCAACATGACATGCATCCGCAAGGACCACGACGATGAGGTCTACCGCTCCGCGCGCGAAAAGCACGACGCGATCCTGACCTTGATCGAGGAATGCCGCGCCCGCCAACAGCCGATCCTGGTCGGCACCGTCTCGATCGAGAAATCGGAGACCTTGTCGGAACTGCTCAAGAAAAAGAAAATTCCGCACCAGGTGCTCAACGCCCGCTATCACGAGCAAGAAGCCTATATCATCGCCCAGGCCGGCCGGCCCGGCGCGGTGACGATCGCCACCAACATGGCCGGCCGCGGCACCGACATTCAGCTTGGCGGCCATTTCGACATGCGGCTGGCGCGCGAGAGCGAGGGCATCGCCGACGACGCCGAGCGGCTCAAGCTCGCCGAACGCATCCGTGCCGAGATTGCGGAGGCCAAGGAGGTTGTGGTCAAGGGGGGCGGCCTCTACGTCATCGGCACCGAACGCCACGAAAGCCGGCGCATCGACAACCAGCTGCGCGGCCGCTCCGGCCGCCAGGGCGATTCCGGCGCCTCCAAATTCTTCCTGTCGCTCGAAGACGACCTCATGCGCATCTTCGGCTCCGAGCGCATGGACGGCATGCTTCAGAAGCTCGGCCTCAAAGAGGGCGAGGCGATCGTCCATCCCTGGATCAACAAGGCGCTGGAAAAAGCGCAGCAGAAGGTCGAAGCGCGCAACTTCGAGATTCGCAAGCAATTGCTGAAATACGACGACGTGATGAACGATCAGCGCAAGGTCGTCTATGAGCAGCGCAAGGAAATCATGCGCACGCCAGACGTGGCGGAGACGGTATCGGGCATGCGCCATGAAGTGATCGACGCCATGGTCACACGCTGCATTCCCGAGAACGCTTACGCCGAAAAATGGGATACCCACGCGCTGCACGAGGAGGTGCTACGCATTTTCGGACTCGATCTGCCGATTGCCGAGTGGGCGAAGGAGGAAGGCATCGCGGAGGCCGAGATCCGCGAGCGCATTACGGCGGCCGCCACGCGCAAGGCGGCGGAAAAAGCGGCCAATTACGGGCCCGAGATCATGCGCATGGCCGAGAAGAGCTTGCTGCTCCAGATTCTCGACCAGATGTGGAAGGACCATCTGCTGACCCTCGACCATCTGCGCCAAGGCATCAGCCTGCGCGCCTATGGCCAGCGCGAGTTGACCGAGGGCCGCAGCGACCCGGCCGACGGCGCCGGTAGCGACAATGGCGTATCGGACGCGCGCGCCCAGCCGCGCACGGTTTCGGCCGGCGCTACACCCGATCCGCACGATCCCACAAGT
>SHVW01000013.1 GCA_009694085.1 Alphaproteobacteria bacterium | reverse complement strand
ACCGTCATCGTCGTCTAAGGCGTCCAAGCTCGGCAATCGCAATGCCGCCCATGATGACGGCCATGGCGATCAGCATGCGCGGCTCCAGGCGATCGTCGAGCACCAGCACGCCCGCAAGCACGCCGAGCGGCGGCGACAAGTAATTCAGGCTAGTGACGAAATTGGCGCCTGTTGTGGCGATCAGGTGCAGGTAGATATGGGTCGCGACCGCCGTGGGCAATATGCCCAGCCAGATCACGGCAGCGAGCGATAGCCCCGATGGCGACAAAGTCCAGGGCCGGTCGATCGCCAGCGCCACGGGCACGGTCGCAGCGGCGGAGACGATCAGAACCACGGTCGCATTGGCCAGCGCGTCGCCGGCCGATAGACCGCGTGCGACAACCGACGACACGGCGAAGCCAAGCGCCGCCAACATGACGGCAAGCTGGCCCCACACATGGGCGCCGAACCCGGCGAACGCGTCCGGCCCGATCAGCAGGGCCATGCCGACAAAACCGAAGGCAACACCGAGTGCGCGCGAAGCGGTCATCTTCTCGTCGGGCAGGCTTATATGGGCGAGCATCATCACCAGGAGCGGCGTGATCGCGAGCTGGATCGCGGAGACTGCGCTGTCGATGCGCGCGCCGCCCCAGGCGATCAGGAATAGCGGCCCGGCGGTGCCCACCAGCGCCACCACGGCCATGCGACCCCGGCGGGCGCCGGGCACGACCAGGCGCGCCCCGCGCAAGCGCAACACGGCGAACAAGAACGCGGCGCCCAGCGCAATGCGTGCGGCGGCGAGGGTCAGCGGCGGCATGGTTTCGACCGCGACTTTGATGAATTGGAACGACGTGCCCCAGAACACGGCCAGCGCGAGCAGCATCAGAAATTGCCGCGGTCCCGGTGCGGTGAGCGTTGCGGTCACTCTGCGTCCGCGCTCGTGCGGCTAATCGAAATGGGGCAGGCGCTGGCGTGCCAGCGCCTGGGACAGGGCGCGCCCGATTTCGTGGCGTTCGCTGGGCGGTAGGAACGCCCCGATTTCCAGCGATTGGCCGTGGGAGCGCAGGTGGAGGGGCGCGTCGCAGTCCGGCGTGTCCGCCTGGTCGACCCGCAGCCAATAGGGCTGGAAGCGCCAAACCACGGCATCGCCGCGTGGGTTGACCTGGCGCACGATCAAATCGCGGTCGGTCAAGGTGATCGCCTCGTAGCGCCGGGCGCTCCAATAGCAGAGCTTGAAGGCGCCATAGATAAGCAATACGTCGAGCGCAAGAAAGGCCGCGACCGGCCAGGCGCCCAACACCCAGAAACGCAAGCCTGCGATGAAACTAACGCCGGCCACGGCGATCATGAACGCCGCGAATCCGGCCGGCCCCAGGCTGCGATGGGGCCGCAACACGGCATCGAAATAGACAGGCTCGGCGGGTGCGGGCTCGGTCATGGCTGGGGATGATAGGAGGGACGTAATGGGGCGTAAAGCCTGGGCCCAAAAAGAAAGCCCCGCACGTTTGGATGGCGCGGGGCTTCCCAAGATCGTTCTTCAATCCCGGCTAACCGGGGTACAATTCAAAAATAGGGCTGAGACCCTTATCCGTCAAGGTTTCAATGCGGTGGACTTTGCGGCTTCAGGGCATGCAAGCCCGCTGCTGACAAGACGCAATGCCTGACGCCAGTCAAATGCGCATCCGATATTTTTGGAGTCGCACGTTGGCCATTCAGCAGGAGACGGTCCAGCCTGGCAAAGCCAACATGCGAAATCAAATCGCACTTCGCCCAATGTGATCGATCGGGTTTGAAAAACGGGTACGCATTCGCGCCGAATAGGAAATGATACGCCAGGAAGGGCTTCGGCTCGACGCTGCTGACCGGCACGACGATACACAAGCCTTGCTTATTCTGGAATTTTGAAGAGGTGACGATGCAGTGTCGGAGCTTGACCATTTCCGGCGGTCGAAATCCAGTATCGTAGTCGCACAACAGAACCATTCCAGGTTCGGGCACGAACTGAATTGGCATCCGTCAATTCCAAGCGGCATTGAGTCGCCCCGAGAATTCAACCATACAAATCGGTGCGGTCATATCGGCTGCGTCTTCAATCGATAAGCGCCTTCGCAATTCCGAGATCGAGGAATTCTCCGCCCGCCCGGTCACTTGTCGTCTTGACCGAAGGGTGAGCATGAGCAGCAATGATAGGAGCCGGGTTGCCCACGGTAAAGCCGCGCGTGCCGGCTTGGCACGGTCCCACCGCCCGGGCTAAATTCGCGGCATGAAATTCTCCCTGTTCGTGCATATCGAACGCTTCCGGCCCGATCAATCCCATGCCCAGCTATTCGACGAGGTCGAAGAACTCGTGCTCATGGCGGAAGCCGCCGGGTTCGAGACCGTCTGGATCGGCGAGCATCATGGGATGGAATTCACCATCGCGCCCAATCCGTTCATCCCACTGGCCTATCTCGCGGGCAAGACCAAGCGCATTCGCCTTGGCACGGGCAATTGCATCGCGCCGTTCTGGCACCCGATCAAGCTGGCGGGCGAGGCGGCCTATGTCGACGTGGCGTCCAACGGGCGGCTCGATCTCGGCCTGGCGCGCGGCGCGTACACCTTCGAATACGACCGCATCATGCCGGGGTTGGATGCTATGGGTGCGGGCTTGCGCATGCGCGAGCTTGTGCCGGCGATCAAAAAACTGTGGGCGGGCAACTATGCCCACCAGGGCGAGTTCTGGACCTGGCCGTCGACAACCGCACTGCCGACCCCGGTTCAACAGCCGCATCCGCCGATCTGGATCGCCGCACGCGATCCAAACTCCCATGATTTCGCGGTGCGCGAGGGCTGCAATGTCCAGGTCGCGCCGCTTGCGGCCGGCGACGGCGAGATCGAAAGCCTGATGGGCAAGTTCCGCACTGCTTGCGCCGCCCATCCCGCCATCCCGCGCCCGCGCATCATGCTGTTGCAACACGCCTTCGTCGCCGATAGCGAGGACGAGGCCGACGGTCTCGCGCGCGATCTCTCGCGCTATTACGGTTATTTTTTCGCCTGGTTCAAGAACGAGCGGCCGATCTCCCAAGGTTTCATCCAGGAGATGAGCGCCGCGGAGTTGGCGGCGCTGCCCCAATACGCGCCCGACCTGATCCGCCGAAACCTGTTGATCGGCCGGCCCGAGCAGGTAATCCCGCGGCTCAGAGCCTATGAGGCGCTCGGCTACGACCAATACAGCATCTGGATCGACAGCTTGATCGGCCATGCGCGGAAAAAGAAATCCCTCGACCTGTTCATCCGTCACGTCATGCCGGTGTTTGCGGAGGGGCGGGCCGGGGGGCGATCATGAAAAAGCTCAGCGACGCCGAGATCGACGATTTCTTCGCTCGTCTGGCCGCGCGCAATCCCGAACCCCGGGGCGAGTTGGAGCACGTCAATTCCTACACGCTGCTGGTTGCTGTCGTGCTTTCCGCCCAGGCGACCGATGCCGGGGTCAACAAGGCAACCCGCGCGCTGTTCAAGAAGGTAACGACGCCCCAGGCCATGGTGGCGCTGGGCGAGGCGAGGCTTAAGGAGCACATCAAGACGATCGGCCTATTCAACGCCAAGTCGAAGAACGTGATCGCGCTGTCGAAGCTGCTGATCGAACGCCATGGCGGTCGCGTGCCCGAAACCAGGGAGGAGTTGGAAGCGCTGCCCGGCGTCGGCCGCAAGACCGCCAATGTCGTTCTCAACATCGCCTTCGGTCAGCCGACCATCGCGGTCGACACCCACCTGTTCCGCCTGGGCAACCGCACCGGCCTGGCGCCGGGCAAGACGCCGCTGGCGGTGGAGTCGATCCTGGAGAAGCGCGTGCCCGTGCGCTGGAAACGCCACGCCCATCACTGGCTGATCCTGCACGGGCGCTATGTGTGCAAGGCGCGCAAACCCGATTGCCCTGTTTGCGCGGTCGCCGATCTTTGCCGTTTTAAGGGGAAGACGGTCGCGGCTTGAGGCCGGGTCAAACGAAAATTTACCCCGAGACACAGAGGCGCGGAGAAAGCAAAGTTGTGGGGCCGATACCGAAAGCTTTCTCGCGCTTCGCGCCGAAGCCGCAGGATATCTTCTCTGTGCCTCGGTGGTTCAACCCTTGCGCAGATTCGCGCGCAATACTTCGACGGGTCAGAAAGCCGCGGGATTTTCCGCTACGATCCCGAATAACTCGCGGGCTGGACGCGGCCGAGCATGCCGGCGAAACAGGCGGGCGAGGTGGGCCGGGCCGGCTGACGCGGGCGTAATTCCACATGCTTGACCCGGGCGCCGTTGGCCTCGGTATAGAGAAAGACATCGAGCACGCAATCGGCGCCGCGATATTGCCAAATCTCCGCCGGGGCGTCGCGGCGGACAAAGCCGGGGCGGCCGAGTAAGCCGGACACTTCGCTGCCGGTCAGCCCCACCAATGTTTTGGGGTCGGCGGCGCGCTGTGACTCCTCGCGCGGTGCGGGGAGGGCACGTTGGGCCAAGCCGTTGGCGTCGCTGCCGGGTTCGGTCGCCGTCGGTGCGGGCAGGCTTGCATTCTGGCGCGCGGGCGGCGCCGCGCAGGCGCTAAGCGCCGCCAGCAAAACGCCGGTCGCGAGAAGCGAACGGATTGAAAGACCCCCACCCATAACCCACAAACCCCGCGATCGCGCCTGCGGTTAGTCGCCGGTCGCCACCTTTGCTTCCGGTTTCGCTCCCGGTTTTGGAAGAATTTCGACCGTGCCGCTGACTTCGCCGCCCGGCTCGATTTGTATGCTGCCGTAACGCAGCTTGCCCTTGATCCGGCCGGAGCGGCGCACGATCAGCCGGTCGCGCACCGTCAGGTCGCCGTCGAACAGGCCGCTGACATCGGCTTTTTCGATTTCAGCCGTGCCCTTGAACGTGCCGCTCTCGGCGATTTCGACTGCATTGCTGTTGCGCAGCGTCGCCTCGATCTTGCCTTCGACGATCAAAAGATCGCAGGCCGCAATCTCGCCGGACAAAAAGATGTCGCGGCCGACCATCAGCTTCTTGCCCTCGACTTGCGACGGCTTTGCGGCTTCGGATCTGTTCGGATCTGGCTTTGCGACGTCTGCACGCGTGGGTTCGGGCTTGACCGCGACCGGGCGCATTGCCGGTGCCGTATCGCTCCGCGCCGACGATAACCTGGACAATATCGACTTGATCGGCTGAGCGACGCTGCGTGCAGCCTCACCGTCTCTCGCCTCGCCGCCTTTCGCCGCCTCTGGCGTCGGGCTCGAAGATGCCGCCGACCCCGGCCGTTCGGTGACCGAGTTTGATGACTTGGGGCCAAACATGCTCCACCCCTCGCAAGGTGCATTAATTAACCTTCTTTTAACCTATTTTATTGGGGGAAACCAACGTTTTATTGCTCTGAACTGCCGATTCGCCGCTGATTGGGCAGGCGGTGGAACAAATGGACCATCAGAATGGTTGCCAAGACCGGCGCCAGGAGGTTGAGCACGGGCACCGCCATGGTGCCCGCAATGACCAGGCCGGGGAGTAGAAGTTTCAACCGATGAGTGCGCCGAAGCCCGGCCGCTTCGGCAGCACTCAATCGGCGCAGGGCGACGATCTCGAAAAACCCTCGCCCGAGCAGCCAGCCATTGAGCAGCATGAACGCAACCAGGCCGAGTCCCGGGATCAACAAAAGCGGTAGCGCGAGAATGGTTAGCCCCACCGTCGTGCCCGCCATGCGCAGTGCAGCCACGGTCGCTTGCCAGATCGAGATGTCGCGCGGCGCGGGCAGCTCGGGATAATGACGGCGCTCCACTGCGCCCGCGACCTCTTCCAGAAAAATACCGGCGAAGGCGCCGACCAGGCCGGGATAAAACAACCACGCCATGACGGCTACGGCCGCCGCGCCCAGCACTTGGACGATCCAGTTGAGTGGGCCGTCGAGCCAGGCGATCCCCGTCGCGACCTTGCCGTCGAGCAACCAGGACAGACCATACCAAACCCCCGTCAGGACCAGCGCCGCCATCACCGCGCCGAACGCCAGCACGCGCCGGATGGTCGGGTCGTCGAGCTGACCGAAGGTTTTTCGGATCGTGGCAAACATGGTCCACACTGTCCTGTCGCCGTCGTTGCCGCAAGCGTGTCGGTCGTTATACTGCCGACGGAACGTCATTTTTTCGGAGATTGCCTAGCATGGCGAATGAAACGCTCGATGTCGTCGGGATCGGCAACGCCATCGTCGACGTGATTGCCCATGCCGACGATGCGTTCCTCGTCAAACATGGGTTGAACAAGGGCGCCATGACCTTGATCGATGCCGCGCGCGCCGAAGCGCTCTATGCCGTGATGGGGCCCGGCATCGAATGCTCCGGCGGTTCGGCCGGCAATACCATGGCGGGGTTGGCCTCGCTCGGCGGACGCGGCGCCTATATCGGCAAGGTGCGCGACGACCAGCTGGGCCAGGTGTTCCGCCACGACATCCGCGCCGCCGGCATCGCTTTCGACACGCTGCCCACGAAGTCCGGTGCGCCGACGGCGCGCTGCCTGGTACTGGTGACATCCGACGCCCAGCGCACCATGAACACCTATCTCGGCGCCTGCGTCGAGCTGGGCCCCGAGGATATCGATCCCTTCGCCATCGGCGCCGCCCAGGTGACCTATCTGGAAGGCTATCTATGGGACCCGCCGCGCGCCAAGGAGGCGTTCCGCAAGGCCGCCGAACTGGCCCATGCCGCCGGCCACAAAGTGTCGTTAACGCTGTCAGACCCGTTCTGCGTTGAGCGCCATCGTGCCGAGTTTCGCGATCTCGTGCGCAACCATGTCGATATCCTATTTGCCAACGAGGCCGAAATCCTGTCGCTCTACGAGGTCGAGGATTTCGATCGCGCCATCGCCGCCGCGCGGGTGGAGTGCGAACTGACGGCCGTCACGCGTAGCGCGGCCGGCTCGGTGGTCGTGACGAAGGATAGCGTGCAGGCGGTCAAGGCGGCGCCGGTGGTGCGTGTGGTCGATACGACCGGGGCGGGCGATCTCTATGCCAGCGGTTTCCTCTATGGCTACACCCGCGGCAAGGCGCCGGCCGAATGTGCGCGGCTCGGCGCCATCGCGGCGGCCGAAGTGATTTCCCATTTCGGCGCGCGACCGGAAATCGCGCTGAAGACTTTGATCGACCCCGGCGCGGGAGCGCGCGCGTGAGCAGTGCCGCCGCCGGCTGGTTCGGCGCGCTCAAGATCTATCGCGATCCCCGGCTGGTCGCGATTTTCGTCATGGGCTTTGCCAGCGGGCTGCCCCTGGCGCTGACCGGCGCCACGCTGGGTATCTGGCTCAAGGATGCCGGCGTGTCGCTTGCGACCATCGGGTTCTTCGCGCTGGTCGGCATTGCCTATAATCTGAAATTCCTGTGGTCGCCGATCATCGATCGTGCGCCGCTGCCGGTGCTGGGCCGGTTGTTCGGCCGGCGACGGGGCTGGGCGTTTGTTATCCAATGCTTGCTCGCCCTCGCCATCCTGGCCATGGCCGGGGCCGATCCGCGCCAGAACCCGGAAATGACCGCGCTGCTTGCCGTCATCGTCGCGTTCTGTTCGGCCAGCCAGGACATCGTGATCGACGCCTACCGCGTCGAGCTGTTGGAGCCGCACGAGCAAGGTGCCGGCGCGGCCGCCACCCAGCTCGGCTACCGCATCGGCATGCTGGCCTCGGGCGCCGGTGCGCTGTTCATCGCCGAGTTCCATGGCTGGGCCATGGCCTATACCGTCATGGCCGGATTTGTTGGCGTCGGTATGGCCGCCGTGCTGATGACGCGCGAGCCCGAAGCCAGCGCTCGCGCTGCGGCCCAGGCGGCGAAGCGTCCGGGGTTCATCGTTTGGGTCGCCGATGCGGTGATCGCGCCGCTCGCCGATTTTGCGCGCCGGCCCGCCTGGATGGCGGTGCTGCTGTTCGTGCTGCTCTATAAATTCGGCGACGCGCTCGCCGGTGTCATGGCGGGCCCCTTCTACATCGCCATCGGCTTCTCCAAGGCGGAGATCGCCGCGATCAGCAAGGTGTTCGGCGTGATCGCCACCATGGCAGGCGTGTTTCTGGGCGGCCTCGTGGTCTATCGCCTGGGCGTGTTCCGCAGCCTGGTTCTGTGCGGCGTGTTGCAGATGCTGTCCAACCTGATGTTCGCCGCCCAGGCCGTGGTCGGCCACAACCAAGTCTTCCTGATGGCGACCATCTTCACCGAGAACGTTACCGGCGGCATGGGCTCCGCCGCCTTCGTCGCCTATCTCTCCAGCCTGTGCAACGTCGCCTACACCGCGACCCAATACGCATTGCTCTCCTCGCTCGCCGCCATGGGCCGCACGGTGCTGTCATCCTGGGGCGGCGTGCTGGCGGAGAAATTGGACTGGGTCATGTTCTTCATCCTCACCACCGGCGCGGCGGTGCCCGGGCTGCTGTTGCTGCTGTGGCTGGGCCGGGTGATCGACGCGCCGGCCCAGCCGGCAGCGGTGCTGGCGGAGGAGTAAAGCGGGTTAGCTTCGGCCTGGACACAGTACGCTTGGAGCGTATATTCTCATATCCGCAATCGCCGGGGCTGGAGTCACCCCCACCCCGCCCTCCC
Source organism: Alphaproteobacteria bacterium (assembly GCA_009694085.1). Lineage (GTDB taxonomy): Bacteria > Pseudomonadota > Alphaproteobacteria > SHVW01 > SHVW01 > SHVW01. The sequence goes on along the minus strand of SHVW01000013.1, from coordinate 29,683 downwards.
CCATCGAGGTGGAGGGAGAAGCCATTGACCTGAAAATGAATTCCCCCCCTTGTGGGGGAGGTCAGGTGGGGGGTGATGCCGGTATCCATGTCCCGGTATGGACGACACGCTGCGGATCATTTCGGCCCGCCGCGCCAGCAGAAAGGAACGGTCGTGACCATTGTTCACAAAACGCTCGCCCAGATCAAACGCGAGGGCGGCGGCACCGTGGATCGCAGGAAGTTGCGGGCGACGGCCGACGCCGACATTGCGCGCATGATCGCGGACGACCCGGATCTGGCGCCCGATTTGTCGACTCTGGGTTCGCCACTGCCGGACGTGTGCGGGCTCAGACGAAAACTCGGCCTGACCCAGAGCGCCTTCGCCAGCCGCATTCGCGTTCCCCTGGCGACCGTGCGGAACTGGGAGCAAGGGAGGACTTATCCCGACCCGGCGGCGGTGGCGCTGCTGACGATCTTGGACCGCGAGCCCCGGGCGGCCCTGCGCGCGCTCGCATCCTAACCGATCACGCCTGATATCGGGGTAGGATCGCTCCCATGTCGATCCGCAATCTCGATCGCCTGCTCGCGCCGAAATCGGTCGCCCTGATCGGCGCCAGTACAAAGCCGCATTCGGTCGGCGCCGTGCTCGCGCATAATTTATTCACCGGCGGCTTCAAGGGGCCGGTGCTGCCAGTCAATCCGAGCCATCCGGCCATTGAGGGCGTACTCGCCTATAGAAGCGTGGCCGATTTGCCCATCGTGCCCGATCTGGCTGTGATCTCGACGCCGCCCGACGCCGTGCCTGGCATTATCGCAGCGCTTGGCGCGCGCGGGACCAAGGCGGCGGTTGTCATTACCGCGGGGTTCGGCGAGGGCAACAAACAGGCCGACCGCGCCCGTGGCCAGGCCTTGCGCCAAGTCATGTTGGAGGCTGCGCGGCCCTATCTGTTGCGCATCGTCGGGCCCAATTGCGTGGGCGTGCTGGTGCCGGGCATCGGGCTCAACGCCAGCTTCGCGCCGGCCGCGGCGCTGCCCGGCGATCTCGCCTTCGTCACCTAGTCCGGCGCGGTGGCGACATCCGTGCTCGATGTCGCCGCCGCGCGCGGCATCGGCTTCAGCCATGTCGTCTCGCTCGGCGATATGAGCGATGTGGATTTCGGCGATCTGCTCGATTTCCTGGCGCGCGACGGCGCCACGCGGGCGATCCTGCTTTATATCGAGGCGGTCACCAACCCGCGCAAATTCATGTCGGCGGCGCGGGCCGCCGCGCGGGCTAAGCCGGTTGTGGTGGTCAAGTCCGGCCGCCATGCCGAGGGCGCGCGGGCGGCAACCTCTCACACCGGCGCGCTTGCCGGATCGGATGCGGTTTACGACGCCGCCTTTCGCCGCGCCGGCCTGCTGCGCGTGGTGACGCTCGACGAGTTGTTCGAGGCGGTGGAAACGTTGGCGCGCGCACGGCCTGCGGCAGGCGACCGGCTCGCCATCCTCACCAATGGCGGCGGGCTCGGCGTTCTTGCGCCCGATCCGGCCCGAGGACGAGCCGGCCATTCATCGCGCCTTCGCGCGCCTATCGGCGAAAGATGTGCGGCTGCGCTTCTTCACGGCGATGAAGAATCTGCCCCATGCGTTGGCCGCCCGATGCCGAGCCGGATCGAATCGAGATTGCCGGTGTCGTGCGTCTGGCCGCCGATCCTGACAATGTCGAGAGCGAGTTCGCCATTGTCGTGCGCTCCGATCTCAAGGGCCGCGGACTCGGCCGATTGCTGATGAGCCGCATCGTCGATATCGCGCGCGAGCGCGGGCTGCGCGCCATTTTCGGCCGGGTGCTGCGCGAGAACGAGGCCATGCTGGACATGTGCCGGCACATGGGCTTCGCGATCGTCGCCGCGGCCGATGATCCCGCCATGGTCGAAGTTCGCTTGGCGCTTTAGACCATGATCGTCTTAAATTGAATCGCCTCTGGCGATTCAATTTGAGGCGTGACTCGTGCTCTAGGAACCCGGCTTGCTTTCCAGGGCATAACCCGCTGCGCGCACGGTGCGGATCAGATCGATTTCGCCCTCGGCATTGATCGCCTTGCGCAGGCGACGGATATGAACATCGACCGTGCGCGGCTCGACGTGAACGTCGGTACCCCAGACCGCATTCAAGAGTTGCTCGCGCGAGAACACGCGGCGCTGGTTCGACAGGAAATAGCGGAGCAAGCGGTACTCGGTCGGCCCGAGGTGGATACTGCGGTCGCCGCGCCGCACGCGGTGGCCGGCCAAATCCATGGACAGATCGGCACAGGCCAAGGTGTCGGCACCGGCCGCCGGCTTGGTTCGGCGCAGGACGGCGTTAACACGTGCGATCAGCTCGGTCGGACTGAACGGCTTGGTTACGTAGTCGTCGGCGCCGACATTGAGGCCGCGGATGCGATCCCCCTCTTCGCCGCGTGCGGTCAGCATGATGATCGGCGTCGTGCGCGTTTCGGCACGCCGGCGCAACTGCCGGCAGACCTCGATGCCCGATAGCCGGGGCAGCATCCAATCCAGCAGCACGAGGTCGGGCGTGCGCTCCGCGGCAAGCAGAAGGGCCTCTTCGCCATCGCCGGCAGATGCCACTGCGAATCCCGCACGCTCCAAATTGTAGCGCAACAAGGTAACGAGCGACACTTCGTCTTCAACGATCAGAATCAACGGCTTCATGCTCCTTCTCTAGCTTCGGGTTTCATCACGGTGAAACTGGTGCTGTCGCCCTTGGGGCGTTCTTCGGTCAACGCTTTGCCGCGAACCTGGAAATACAGCGTCTCGGCGATGTTGGTGGCGTGATCGCCCATGCGCTCGATATTCTTGGCCATGAACAACAGATGGGTACACGGCGTGATGTTGCGCGCATCCTCCATCATGTAGGTCAAAAGTTCGCGGAACACGCTGTTGTAGAGGGCGTCGACCTCCTCGTCGCGGCGCCACACGACGACGGCCTTGTCGGCGTCGCCGCCCACATAGGCGTCGAGCACATCCTTGACGATGGTCTGGACCAGGCGGCCCATGCGGGCAATGCTGCCGGTCGAATTCATGGCTGGCATCTGATTGAGTGCGATCGCCCGCTTGGCGGCGTTGGCGGCGTAGTCGCCGATGCGCTCCAAATCGCTGGAAATCTTTAACGCGGCCAGGATCGAACGCAGATCGACCGCCATCGGTTGGCGCAACGCCAGCATGCGCACGACCGCAGCGTCGATTTCGCGCTCCAGATCGTCGATCCGATGGTCGCTCTCCACGGTCCGGCGGGCCAGCTCGCTATCGCGTTTGGCGACCGCATCCATGGCGTCGGCGATCAGGGCCTCGACCAGGCCGCCCATGCGCGAAAGCAGCGTCTTGAGCTGCTTGAGCTCATCATCATAGGATTTGACCGTGTGCTGGGCGGGCATGGGATTCTCCAGGGGTGATCAGCCGAAGCGGCCGGTGATGTAGTCTGAGGTTTTTTCCGCCACGGGATCGGTGAACACGCGCTGGGTCTCGCCGTACTCGATCAGGCGGCCGAGATACATGAAAGCCGTGTTCTGCGACACGCGCGCCGCCTGCTGCATGTTGTGGGTCACGATGACGATGGTGTAGCTGCCGGCCAGTTCGTCGATCAGCTCCTCGATGCGCGCAGTCGCGATCGGGTCGAGGGCGGAGCACGGTTCGTCCATTAGCAGCACTTCGGGATCGCCGACGATGGCGCGCGCGATGCATAGGCGCTGTTGCTGGCCGCCGCTCAAGCCCAACGCCGATTCGTCGAGCCGGTCCTTGACCTCTTCCCACAGTGCCGCGCCGCGCAACGCACGCTCCGCCGTCTCCACGAGGATCGAACGTGCGCGCACGCCGTCGATGCGCAGGGGATAGATCACGTTCTCGAAGATCGACATGGGAAACGGGTTCGGCTTCTGAAACACCATGCCCATGCGCTTCCTGAGCGCGATCACGTCCGTGCTGCGGGCATAGATATCGACGCCTTGGAGCGAGACGCTGCCGCGCACGGTCAGCCCGTCGATCAAATCGTTCATGCGGTTGAGCGAGCGCAGCAAGGTCGATTTGCCGCAACCAGATGGCCCGATCAACGCCGTCACCAGGCCGGATTCGATCGACAAAGTATTGTCGAACAACGCCTGCTTGGGGCCGTACCACAGATTGAAATCCGCGATATCGAGCGCCGAGCCGCTCCCGCCTTTGGCGACGTGATACTTGGTTTCGTGCGCGGTGGCGGGTGGTGCTTCGACCTCGCGAAGGGCGACCATGGGGCTCTCCTAGAACTGACTGCCGACGAATTTACGTTTGAGGCGATTGCGGATAACGATCGCGCTGGCGTTCATGGTGGCGATCAGCGCGATCAAAAGCATGGTGGTCACGAACACCATGGGTTTGCCGGCCTCGGAATTGCGCGACTGAAAGCCGACATCGTAGATGTGGAAACCCAGATGCATGAAGCTGCGCTCCAGGTGCACATAGGGGAATATGCCGTCGATCGGCAGTTCGGGCGCCAGCTTGACCACGCCGACCAGCATCAGCGGCGCCACCTCGCCGGCGCCGCGCGCCATGGCCAGGATCAGCCCTGTCATGATGCCGGGCATGGCGCGGGGCAGCACGATGTTGAGAATGGTCTGCCATTTCGACGCCCCGCAGGCGAGGGAGCCTTCGCGCATGGAGCGCGGCACGGCGGCCAACGCCTCTTCCGTTGCCACGATCACGACCGGGACGGTTAGCAGCGCCAGCGTGAGGGAGGACCAAAGCAAGCCGCCGGTGCCGAAGGTTGGGCTGGGCAGGCGTTCGGGATAAAAGAACTGGTCGATCGATCCGCCCAGAATATAGGCGAAAAAGCCCAGCCCGAACGCGCCGTAAACGATCGAGGGCACGCCGGCCAGATTGTTGACCGAGATGCGCACGATGGTGACCAGCCGGCCCTGCCGGGCGTATTCGCGCAAATAAAGCGCGGTGATCACGCCGAAGGGTGCCACGACGATCACCATCAGCAGCGTCATGGCGAAAGTGCCGAAAATGGCGGGCCACACGCCGCCCTCGGTATTTGCCTCGCGCGGCTCGTCCGATAGGAACTCCCACCAGCGCGAGAGATAGACGCCGAGTTTGTCCATCGGCCCCAGCGCGTTGGCCGGATAGAGCCGGACCACGGCGGAGAGCGGGATGGTTTTTTCCTTGCCGCCGATTTCGGCCAGCGTAAGGCGCGTGCGCGCGGCCTCAGCGCGCAGCCTCTGCGCCTCAGCGGATAATTTGGCGTAGTCGATGCCCAGCGACTGCTCGCGTTTGGCGACTTCAGCCGCGATCCGCGCATAGGCCGGGCTCGACTTGCCATGATCCAGTTCGGCACGCCGTACCTCCAGCCGTCCCTGCTCCATCCGATGATTGACGGCGCCGATCTCGTCTCGCTCGATGTCGGCGATGCGCAGCCAGCGCTGCCGCGCCACCTTGTGAGCGGTTGCGAAGGTAGCTGTCTCGACCGCCTTGTCGTCGACCGTCACCGCCTTGATCTGGCCGATGAAGACGCCCCACTCCAAGCGCTCGACAAGCGCCAGATCGGCCGGCTGCTCGCGGCGCGAAACCTGAAAATCGGAAACCCAACGGAAATCCTCGCCATAAATGTCGAAATTGCCAACGCGATAGAGCGTGCGCGTGGCGAAACCGTCGCGCGCCGCGATGCGCGCGCGGGTCGCATCGTCCAATTCGGCCAGTTGGCTGGTCGTCGGACGGTAATCTTCGCTGCGAGTCGGCTCGCCCGCGATCCGTTCGCCCGCCGTCAGCGTGACCAGGTCGATCGGTCCGGGCCAGAACGTGGTCGCGCCGTTCCAGAATACGATAAACAGGAATCCCAGGATCATGACGACGCCGAAGGCGAGCGCGCCGCCCAGACCCCACAGGAACGGCTCGCCGCGCGCCGAGATATCGACGCCCTGGCGACGCAGACGCGCCGGTGCGCCGGCCATTGCCTTGCCTTCGTGCGCGGTGATGGCCGTCATCGGATATCCCTAGAGTTGCGCGGCGCGCTTGCGGAAGCGCAGGCGTACGATCTCGGCGAAGGTATTGAGCACGAAGGTCATGACGAAAAGGGCCAGTGCCGCCAGGAACAGCATGCGGTAGAGCGTGCCGTCCTTGACCGCCTCGGGCAGCTCGACCGCGATGTTGGCGGACAGCGCGCGCAACCCGTTGAACAGGTTCCAGTCCAGGATTGGCGTATTGCCCGCCGCCATGACCACGATCATGGTCTCGCCCACCGCGCGGCCCATGCCGATCATGACGCCGGCAAACACGCCGGACATCGCGGTCGGCAGGATGACCGAAATCGCGGTCTGCCACGGGGTGGCGCCGCAGGCCAAGCTGGCCGCACGCAAATGCTCCGGCACGGAATTCAGCGCATCCTCCGCGATGGTGTAGATGATCGGGATGACCGCGAAGCCCATGACGAAGCCCACGACCAGCGTGTTGCGCTGGACGTAGGTATCGACCAACCCGCCGCGCACGTCGCCGCCGAAGGCCGCGAATGTGCGGGCCAGCGCATAGGCCAAGAGCACGGCGAGCAGGAACTGCGCCAGCGCACGCGCAAGATCGACGCCGGCCGCCGCGAATGGTGGCAGGGCGCGCAGGGCGACATTGACGCGCTCACCTATGGTGCGGCCTGCAACAAGCGACACGGCGACCAGAGCGAGCGGTGTCAGGAGGATGATCAAGAAGGGCACGCCCGACCCGGCGGTGCCATCAGCCCAAGCCCTGAGGTCGCCAGCGAAGAACATGCGTTCCAATGCCGGCGTCCACCAGATTACGGCCAGCACGGTCAACACCAGCACGACGAAGAACAGCAGGAATTTGGGAACGCCTTCGAGTCGCCGCGCCGCATGGGGCGGTATCGCCTGCCACAGGAAGGCCGCGGCCGCGAGCGCCCCGGGAATCGCGAAGAAGGCGATCATGACGGCGGCAATCCAGGCCTCAACCACGGGTGCCAGGATAAGGGCGGCGATGAAACCAAGCACGACCGATGGCAGGGACGCCATCATCTCCATCACCGGTTTGACCGTGTTGCGCACGCGTCGATGCAGGAATTCGGAGGTGTAGATGGCGCCGAGCAGGGCGATGGGCACGGCGAACAGCAGCGAATAGATCGTCGCCTTGATCGTGCCGAAGATGAGAGGGACGAGCGATAGCTTGGGCTCGAAGCTGTCGGTGCCCGACGAGGATTGCCACGTATAACTCGGACTGTCGAAACCCTCGTACCAGATCTTGCCGAAGATCGACTTCCACGTCGTCTCCGGATGGGGCGCGTCCACGGTCCAGAACCGGCCAGCGCCGCCCGGCGCCATGGCCAGCACGCCGTCGTCGCGCGGCGCCAACGCCACGCTTTCGTATGGCTGACCGCCGCGCGGCGCAGGCAGGCGCAGCACGACTTGCTCGCTGGTCGCGTGACGCAGCCAGATCTCGCCGGTAACGTCGGCGGTGATCAGCATTTTGCCGCGCTGGCTTGCGCCGAAGGCGGCCACGGCGCTCCGATGGGGCTCCAGCGCATGGGCGCGCACCAGCGCGTAGCCGTCGGTTGTGCGCGCGCCCGCGCGTTGCAGGCGCAAGAAGATATCGACCGCGCCGTTATTGCCGCCGACCACCAGGGACTGTTCGCCGATCAGGAAGCTGAGCACGGTCAACTCGACTCCGGCGGGCAGGGGTTGGGCTATTTCGGCCAGTTCGGCGCGGTCAGGATTGCGCGAATCGTAGCGGAAGACTCGACCATCGCGCGCGCCGACATAGATCTGGTCGGCAGCCGATGTCATGAGCACGCTCACGACCGGCGTGCCCGGCGGCAGGACCGGCAGGGTGGCCGATGTAACCTCGGTGCGCATGCGTCGGGTCAGGAGATTCATGCGGCTTTCGACGCGGCTGAGCCGGATCTGGCCCTCGCGATCCACCGACACGACTGCCAGGGTCGGCCGTTCGACCGTGCCGCCCGAACGCGTATCGATCGCCGTAATGGCGGAAGGGCTGACTTGCTGTGGCCGGCCTAGCGCGCCTTCGACCGCAATGCGCCTGATCTGGCCGACGGGCGCGGGGGCGAAGATGGCTTTGCCATCGGTCCGGTCGGCGCTGGCCTTGCCGCCGGTTGCGAGTGCCTTGGCATCCGCCGGCGCTTGATCGCCGGGAACAATGGCGGTCGCAAACTTCAAGCTGCCCTGGCGGATCGTGCCGTCCTCGAATCCGAATACGATGTCGCTGCCGACCGGCGCGGCGGCGAAGGCCGTGATCCGTTTGCCGGCAAAATCGAACGCCGGCGCGTCGATGCGCGCGCCGGTAGCGATATGATAGGCGGTCACGGTGCCATCCTCGGCGACCGCGACCGCGACGGTGTGGGTCTCGTCGAGAGTCTGATGAAGGAAACGCTTCGCCTTGTCCGGCAGTATAAACGACGCTTCCGCCACCACGCGTCCGCCGGTAAACAGCGGCACCACCACCTGGGCCAGGAACGCCATGATGGCGAACACGGCCAGGATCACCAGAATGCCGCCGACCCGGATGATCAGGTCGGCGGCCCGGTCGGCGATCAGGACGCGGCGCGGCGTACGCTTGTCGCGCCGCCGCGCCGCTATCGAAGAGGAGGCCTCCGTGGTGCTCACTTTTTCAGGCCCATCGCCTTCAGGTCGTCCACGGCCACGACCTGGGTGATCGGGAAGTAGCCATCCTTGACCACGCCGGTTTGGCCCTGCTTGGAGTAGATGAACTTCACGAACTCACCGCGAACCGGGTCGAGCGCCTGGTTCGGGTTGTGGTTGATATAGATGTAGAGGAAGCGCGCGAGCGCATAGTCGCCGGAATAGGCGTTCTCCGCTGTCGCGTCATGGCACTTCGTGCCTGGCTTCGTGGCGATCGGCACGATGCGCACGTCGGCCGTCTTGTAACCGACACCGGAGTAACCGATCGCGTAACGGTCGGATGCCACGCCCTGAACCACGGTGGACGAGCCCGGCTGTTCCTTCACGCTATCCTTGTAGTCGCCGTTGAACAGGGCGACTTCCTTGAAATAGCCATAGGTTCCCGAGGCCGAGTTGCGGCCATAGAGCGAGATCGGCCGGTTCGCCCACTCGCCGGTCAGGCCCAGATCGCCCCAGCGTGCGGCGTCCTTGTCGTTGCCGCCCTTGCGCGTACGCGAGAATACGGCGTCGATCTGTTGCAGCGTCATGCACTGGATCGGGTTGTCCTTGTGGACGAACACGGCGAGCGAGTCGACCGCGCTGCGCACGGCGGTCGGCTTGTAGCCGAACTTCTTGGCGAATTCGTCGATCTCCGCACCCTTCATTGGGCGCGACATCGGGCCGAACTGGGCGGTGCCGGCGATCAGCGCGGGTGGGGCGGTAGACGAGCCCTTGCCCTCGATCTCCAGTTTGACGTTGGGGTACATCGCCTTGAAGCCTTCGCTCCACAGCGTCATCAGGTTGTTCAACGTGTCCGAGCCGATCGATTTGAGCGAGCCGGATACCCCGCTGACTGGTTTGTAGTCCTCCAGCGCCAGGTCGAGCAGGTCGGCTTGTGCCGGCAGGCTGGCCATCGGCAGCGCCAGGATCGCCAGCGCACGAATGGTACGGTTGATCATCATATCCTCCTTAGGGTGCGCGGGCCTCGTGCCCCACGCTATGCGCCGGCACCCTAGCGATCGATGGCAACCATATTGTGTCGTTTCCGTTTCAGTTTGATGACAGTCGGCGCGACCTGCCGATGTGGATGGCAAACCGCTGACATTGAATGGTTTTCTGTCAAGAGGTCGAAGGCTTTTTGTCCGGTGCGAGCGGAAGATAGGCGGTGAATGTGCTGCCCCGGCCCACCTCGCTCTCGATCGTCAGCGTACCGCGGTGCCGGCCCAGGATGTGCTTGACGATGGCAAGGCCAAGCCCGGTGCCGCCGGCATCGCGCGAACGGGCCACGTCGATGCGGTAGAATCGCTCGGTCAGACGGGGCAGATACTCGGGCGCGATACCGGCACTGACGTCGCGCACGGCCACAGCGAGCACCCGTGGGCGGGTGCCGGGCGGGTGCGGAAAGGCCGGGGGCGGATCGTCGGCGATGCTGGCGCGAACCGTCACTGTTGTGCCGGTGCGGCCGTATTTCAGTGCGTTGTCGATCAAGTTCTGGAACACCTGGGCGACTTCGTCGGTCTCGCCGGCGATGTCGGGCAGATCGGGTGCCGCGTCGATCGCGATCGCCATGTCGCGCCGTTGCGCCGCCGGGGCGAGCGCGTCCTTGACGGTGCCAAGCAAGGGAAGAATCGCAATCCGACCGGTTGGCGGCGTGTGCTCGTTCTGCTCGATGCGCGCCAGCGACAACAGATCGGCGACCAAGCGGGCCATGCGCTGGGCCTGCTGGTCCATGATTTCCAAAAACTGCGCACGCGCCGGCGCATCGTCTTGGGCCGGGCCGCGCAGCGTCTCGATAAAGCCGATGATCGAGGCAAGCGGCGTGCGCAACTCGTGGCTGACATTGGCGATGAAATCGGCACGCGTGCGCTCGGCTCGACGGATCGCCGTCAGGTCGCCCAACATCACGAGCGCCGCGCCATCTTCCGGTGCCAGTCCAGGCAAGGGCGCAATACGAACATCCAAGTTGCGCGGCGCCGGCGCGACCAGCGCCGCCTCCACCGCACGGGCTCTGCCGTCAACCAGCACGGCGCTCGCGGCCTGTAGGACTTGGGGATAGCGCAACACCTCGGCCAGATCGCGCCCGGCGCAATCGATGCCGAGCAGATCGCGGGCGGCCTGGTTGACGACCGCTACCCGCCCATCGCGTGCGAGCAGCAGCACCGGTTCCGGCACGGCATCCAACATGGCCTCGCGCGCGCGCGCCGACGCGACGGCGCGCGCTTCCAGTTCCTGGTTCTCGCGCGCAAGCCGCGCCGCCGCCTCGACCAGGTCGGCCAAGATCGAGTCCGGTTCGCTGGGCCGTTCTCCTAGCTCGATCTGGCGGCGAAGCGCGCGCAGCTGCCGCAGGTGACGTGCGACGATCGCGGCCATGGCCAGGCTGCCGGCGATCCAGGTTGCCACGATCGCGCCGATCCCGATCCCCTCGATCGCTGCAAGCGCCAGCATGGCAACAAGAAACGGCAAGGCAAGCGCAAGCGCGGCGAGGACGAGCGGGCGAGCGGAAACGTCCGAGTTCGGCATGCTCCGTTCCTATGTTCTAGCGCCGCCGTTAAGGCAGATGCGCCAACTCGATATAGTCGGCCGACTGCATTTCCATCAGGCGCGAGACTGTGCGCTGGAACTCGAACGCGCCGTCGCCCGCGGGATACAGCGTCTCCGGTGGTGCGGCGGCCGAACACACCAGATTGACCCGGTGTTCGTAGAGTGCGTCGATCAGGGTGACGAAGCGCTTGGCCTCGTTGCGGTTCTCCGGCCCCAGCACGGGCACGCCGGACAGGATCACTGTGTGGTACTGGCCGGCGATCGCCAGATAGTCGGCCGCACCCAGCGGTCGCTCGCACAGCTCGTGAAACGCGAAGTGTGCCACGCCCTTGGCCTGGCGGGGAATGTCGAGGATGCGGCCCAGTACCTGTAAGCGGTCGAGCTGGCCGGGTTCGTTGTCGGTCAATTGGGCAAAGGCATCGTCGAGCGCGCGCGCCGAGGGCGCGCCGAGCGGTGCGTGATAGACCTGCATGCGGCGCAGACGCTGGAGCCGGTAATCGACGCCGCCGTCGAGTTCGAGCACGTCGTGCTTGTGCTTGAGCATCTTGATGAAGGGCAGGAACAGGTCGCGTTGCAGCCCGTCCTTATAGAGATCGTCGGGCGGACGATTTGACGTCGCGACCACGACGACGCCCAGTTCGAACAGCGCAAAGAACAATCGCCCCAGGATCATGGCGTCGGCAATGTCGAGCACCTGGAATTCGTCGAAGCAGATCAGCCAGGCATGTTCGGCGATGGTGCGGGCGAGCGGTCGAATCGGCTCGCTGGTCTTGGAGACCTTGTTGACCTGGCGCCAGGCATGGATGCGTTGATGGCATTCCTGCATGAATTCGTGGAAATGGACCCGGCGCTTCTCCTTGACCGGCGCGGTCTCGAAGAACAAATCCATCAGCATGGATTTGCCGCGCCCGACGCCGCCATAGAGGTAGAGGCCCTGGGGTGCGGCGGCATGGCTCGCGCCCAGGCCCAGCCGCTCGCGCCAACCGGTGCGGCCGAGCGCGGGTTCGTAGCCGATCAGGGCGTTGTGCAGGACCTGGAGTTTTTCGACGGCGAGCGCCTGGGCGGGGTCGGGCCGGATTGCGCCCGCGCCGGTGCGTGCGCGATAGACGGCAATAGGTCCGTCCGTCATCGCCGGGCCGAATCGCTCAGGAACGACATGACCCGTTAGGTAGCCGATGCCACCGGCCTAGGCAAGCCTATCCCCGAACAGGGCGGTCAGGCCGTTGCCCCAAAAGGGAACCGGGCCCCCTCGCATGAGAGAGCCCGGTGGGGAGAGCCGGTCGGGGAAAACCGGCGGGGGAGCTGGAAGCGCAGCGCTACATGATCACGCCGTTGAGTCCGATATCGCCCTTTTCGATCGCGTCTTTCAGATAGTCGAGACCGCGCGCGGCCTCCTCAAACATTTCGCGATGGGCGCGCAGCTGTTTGATCTCGCCTTCGGGCACTGGCTTGTGCACGGTCTGGCCGAGTTCGAGCGCCTAGGCAAGGTATCGGCCGCGCAGCTTGGCGACGACGCGGCTGACACGCTCGATCTCGCCGGGCGTCACGTCGACCAGGGCCTGGCGAACCTCGTTCTGATTGTGCCCGCTGACTTGAAATTGCAGTTCGCGCAAATATTGTTGGACCGACAAGGCCGGGCGCGGGGCAGCGGCGGGTTGAGTGGCGGGGACCGAGGCGCGCACCGCCGGCTGAGCAACAACACGGCGGGCAGCAGCCGGGGCGGTGGCCGGCGCTGCCGAATTGGCTGGGCGTGTCGCAGCGGCAGCGGGCGCTGCGGGTTGGGCGGTGGCGGTTTGGCGGGCGGCGGTCTGGGCGGGTGCGGCAGGTGCTGCGGCCAGACGCGGTTCCTGGCGTTGAGCGACGGGTGCGGCGGCGGTCATGCCCAATGCGCGTTGGGCGGCAGCATGGGCGGCAGCGATGCGCTGGGAAGTCGGCCGTCCCATGGCGATGTGATCGGTGCGCGCGGGTGCTGCGGGATTGGCGGCACCGATCTTGTCTTCGCCGCGATCGGCAACCTTGCCGGATTTGAGATCGACCAGAAAGCGGGCGGCTTTGGCGATGGCGGCGGGCACGGCGCCCTGCTCGGGCTGGCCATCGGCGGCATCCATCATGGCATCGGCAACAGCGGACATGAACAACTCCCTCGAATTCCCCTGAAGACGCAATAGGCGCCCTCGGAGGATTAGGGAAAGCAAGTGCCGTGCCGACGCTATCTGCCAAATAATGTATTTAAACTCAATAGATTAAACTGACGGTCCCGGCCGAGAGGTGGGCAGGAATTGCCGCCGTTTCGAGGGCGGGATGCCGGCTTTTCCCAGTCGACTTCCCCCGGATCGGACTCCGATCCGGGGGAGGGCCCCGGGATTCACGCCCCCATCATGGCGCGCATCTGGCCGTTGGCCACCGCGAGCATGGCGAGTTCGATACCCTCGGCGCTCTTGAGATCGGCAACCAACTGGGTCGTGCGGTCGACCGCGCCCTTGCGGCCCTCGACCCATTTTTCGATCGCCGGGGCGCCCAAAGCGCCGTTGGCCTGGTCGAGCACGCGCTGGGTGAGTTGGACTTGGTGGCCGAACAGGTCGTCCACAATGGCGCCAACCGCCATACGGTCCCAGCGCGATTCCGGCACGACCCGCGCGGCGGCACCGCGCAGCCAGTCCAGACCGAAATGCGCGCCCAACGCGAAATAGACGCGCGCCACGTCGAGCAGTGCGAAATTGCTCTGCCGGCCGATGCGCACGATGTCGCAGGCGGCGACCAACACGTCCAGGCTGGCGACCCGGCGGGCCAGTTCCGCCGGCACGCCTTGCTTGACTAGCCCGGCTGCCCGCACGTCCAGCGCGGCGCGGTCCTCGGGCACCAGCGCGTCGGCTAGCGAGTCGAACAGCTCCTCCACCCCGGGCTGGAATTCCTGGATGTGGGAGCCGATATCGAGGCCCTGCTTGCCGTTGCGCAAGAACCACAGTGTGGCGCGGCCGACCAGATCGCTCATTTCCCGGAGCATGTCGTTCTGAAGGGCGGCGGGCACCTTGTTGTCCAACGCCTCGACCGCGCGCCACAGCTTGCGCAGTTGGAACACGTCGCGGCTGATGGCAAAGGCGCGCGCGATGTCGGGCGCGGCCATGCCGGTCTTTTCCGTCATCACGTTGACGAAGGTGGCGCCGACCCGGTTGACCAGGCTGTTGGTCATGTAGGTCGCCACGATCTCGCGGCCCAGGCGATGGCGTTGGATGGCGTCGGGGAACTGTTTGCCCAGGCGTTTGGGGAAATAGCGCGCGATGTCGCCAAGCAGCTTGGGATCGTCGGGCAGGCTGGAGGGCAGCAGATCGTCGTACAGCGTCATCTTGCTGTAGGACAGCAGGATGGCCAGTTCCGGCCGGGTCAGCCCCTTGCCCTCGGCCTGGCGCTCGGCCAACACCTCGTCCGGCGGGAGGAACTCGATGGCGCGGTCGAGGCGTCCCTGTTTTTCCAGCGCGCGCATCAGCGCGATCTGCTGGTCGAGCAGGGCGGGGCCCTGATGTTGAGCGAAGCTGACGGCCTGGGATTGGAGATAGTTGTCTTGCAGCACGAAGCCGGCGACTTCGTCGGTCATCTCGGCCAGCAAGACATCGCGTTGCTTGACCGTGAGATCGCCGCTCTCGACCACGTCGTTCATCAGGATCTTGATATTGACCTCGTGGTCGGAGCAATCGACGCCGGCGGAGTTGTCGATGAAATCGGTGTTGAGCCGGCCGCCATTCCCGGCGTATTCGACGCGGCCGCGCTGGGTCATGCCCAGATTGGCGCCTTCGCCCATCACCTTGGCCTTGAGATCGCGGCCATTGATGCGGATAGCGTCGTTGGCGCGGTCGCCGGATTCGGCATGGCTTTCGTCCGACGCCTTCACATAGGAACCGATGCCGCCGAAATACATGAGGTCGACCGGTGCCTTGAGGATGGCGGTCAACAGCTCGTTCGGCGTCATCTGATCGCGTTCGACGCCGAGTGCGGCCCGCGCCTCGGGTGACAGCTTGATCGATTTGGCCTTGCGCTCGAATAGGCCGCCGCCAGCCGAGATCAGCTTGGCGTCGTAATCGGCCCAGGACGAGCGCGGCAGGTCGAACATGCGCTTGCGCTCGGCCCAGGTCTTGGCCGGGTCGGGGTTGGGATCGATGAAGATGTGCATGTGGTTGAAGGCGGCGACCAGCTTGATGTGCTTGGACAGCAACATGCCGTTGCCAAACACGTCGCCCGCCATATCGCCGACGCCGACGCAGGTGAAATCCTGACTTTGGGTGTCGACGCCGATTTCGCGGAAGTGCCGCTTAACCGATTCCCAGGCGCCCTTGGCCGTGATGCCCATCTTCTTGTGGTCGTAGCCGGCCGAACCGCCGGACGCGAAGGCGTCGCCAAGCCAATGGCCGTATTCGATCGAGACGGAATTGGCGATGTCGGAGAAGGTGGCCGTGCCTTTATCGGCGGCAACCACGAGATAGGGATCGTCTTTATCCAGCCGCACCACGTCCTTGGGCGGCACGATGGCGCCCGACTTGATGTTATCGGTGATGTCGAGCAGGCCGCGCATCAGGGTTTTGTAGCACTCGATGCCCTCGGCCAGATAAGCCTCGCGGCCGCCCTCGGCGGGCGGACGCTTGACCACGAAACCGCCCTTGGAGCCGACGGGCACGATGACCGCGTTCTTGACCATCTGGGCCTTCATCAGGCCCAGAATCTCGGTGCGGAAATCCTCACGCCGGTCCGACCAGCGGATGCCGCCGCGCGCCACCTTGCCGCCGCGCAGATGGATCGCCTCGACCCGCGGACTGTAAACAAACACTTCGACCAGCGGGCGCGGTAGCGGTAATTCCTCGACCTTGCGGCTATCGAGCTTGAAGGACAGGTAGGATTTCGGTCCGCCATTCGCCGCTTTCTGGAAGAAATTGGTACGCAGCGTCGACGACACCAGGTTCAGATAGCGCCGGAGGATGCGGTCTTCGTCCAGATTGGTCACGCCGTCGAGCGCGTGTTCGATTTCTACCGCGATGCCGCGCGTCTGGGTTTCGGCGTCGGCTTGCTTGGCCGGATCGAAGCGGGTCAGGAACAGGCGCACGATCAGGCGCGCGATGCCGGCGTGGTTCGCCAGCGTGTCCTCGATATAGCTCTGACTGAAGGTAAACGCGGCCTGGCGCAAATATTTGGCGTAAGCGCGCAGGATCGTTACCTCGCGCCAGGCCAGCCCGCCCGCCAGCACCAGGCGGTTGAAGCCGTCGTCTTCCATCTCACCGTTCCACACGGCGGCGAAGGCTTCGTGGAACACGGCGCGGCATTTGGCGATGTCGACTTCGCGGCCCGAGCGGGTCGCCATGTCGAAATCGTGAATCCAGATCTGCGGCTCCACGCCCTTGGGCGAGACCTGATAGGGATTCTCGCTGACCACCATCAGGCCCATATGCTCCAGCATGGGCAGCACGTTCGATAGCGGCACCGGGGCGCCGGTGTGAAAAATCTTGAAGTGGACTTGGGATTCCGCCGCCTCGATCGGGTGATAGATATTGAGGCCGACACGGCCGGTGGCGAGTACTTCCTCGATGCGCTCCAAATCGAACACCGCGCTCGCCGCGCTGAAATGTTCGCGATAGGCGGCGGCAAAGGCCTCGCCGTATTTGCGCGCCAGGGCCAAGCCGCGCTCCTCGCCCTTGCCTTCGATCAGCGCTTGGCGGAGCCGATCGGTCCAGGAACGACCGGCTTCGATCAGGCGAGCCTCGATCTCCTTGACGTCGTAATCGGGAATCTGGCCGCGCGTGGTCTTGACGATGAAATGGAGCCGGGCCAGCACGCTGTCGGCGAGCTGGGTGTAGAACGCGGTGATCGTGCCGTTGAAGGCCGTTTCCAGGATCGCCTGCATGCGCCGGCGGAGATCGGTATTGAAATGGTCGCGGGGCACATAGACAAGGCTCGACACGAAGCGTTCGAGCCGGTCGCGCCGCACGAACAGGGCCACGCGCTGGCGCTCCTGCAAATGCAGGATGCCCATGGTCACGTCGAGCAGCTCGTCGTCGGAAATCTGGAACAGCTCGTCGCGCGGGAAGGTCTCCAGAATGTTGACCATCGCCTTGCCGTCATGGCTGCTCGGGGTAAAGCCGGCACGCTCGACCGCGCGGCTGACGCGCCGGCGCAGTAACGGAATCTGCTTGGGACTCTGGTTATAGGCGACCGAGGTGAACAATCCGACGAAGCGGTGCTCGCCAGAGACGCGGCCCTGGGCGTCGAATTTCTTGATGCTGATGCTGTCCATGTGAACGCGCCGGTGCACGCTAGCCTGGCGGTCGGCCTTCATGATCAGCAGCAAGGTCGGCTCGTGCAGAAAATCGCGCACATCGGCGGGGAGCGCGCCGATATCGCGCAGTCCTTCGAACACCTGGGTTTCGGGATCGCGCAGGATGCCCAGGCCGGATTTGTCGACCACCGCCATGCGCGCCGCTTTGCCCGTGCCGGCATAGTCGAATTCGCGGTAGCCGAGGAAGGTGAAGTGCTCGGCCTCGACCCAGCGCAGGAACTCGCAGGCCTCGGCCACGTCGTCGCCGGGCAGCGGCGGCGGTGCCTTTTGAATGGCAGCAACGATATCGACCATGCGCTTGCGCATGGCGCGCCAATCCTCCACGGCGGCGCGATTGTCGGCCAGCACGCGCAGAAGGGCTTTGGCGATGCCGTCCAGCGCCTCGGGCGAGGATTGCTCGGAAATCTCCACATGCATGTAGGATTCGGCCGTGGCGTCGGCCTCGCCCTTTTCCAAGGGCTTGACCAGCTTGCCCTGGCCGTCGCGCTTCACATAAGCCACGGGATGGACGACCAGATGGACGGTCGGATCCATGCGGTTGAGTTCGGCGGTGACGGAATCGACCAGGAACGGCATATCGTCATTGACGATCTCGATCACCGTGTGGACCGAGCGCCAGCCGTTTTCCTCCAGCCGTGGATTATAGGCGCGCACTTTGGGTGTTTTGGCCGCGCGCTGGGCGCCAAAATTCCATAGCGACAGGGCCGCGCCGAACAGATCGTCAGGCTCGACGCCGTTCATGTCGTCGGGCGCCACGTTTTTGTAATAACGCTTGATGAAGCCCTCGGCCTGCGCGCCCTTGGCCTCGCCCAGCCGCTGTTTCGCCATGCCCGCGAGCTTGTCGACCAGCTCCGCCTTCAGCACGTCCGGTTTGACCGCCATGGCGCTTCCCCCTCGCGTTATGTCGCTCCGATGTCGAGAAAGATTAAGCCTTTGGGTCGTCTTGTCCTAGGGTTCGGCTGTTCCCGCGCAGAGGGTTGCCCATGGCTGATATCTCTCCAGTAACCGGCGCGCTTGGCGCCGTCATGCGCGGCATCAATCTGGCGGAGCCGTCGAACCGCGAAGTCTCTGCCTTGCGCGACGCGCTCGACCGCTATCTCGTTGTCTATGTGCCGGACCAGAAACTCGATCGGCACCAACTCAGCCGACTGGGCCGGCAGTTCGGCCAACTGGCGCACATTCGAATCGACCATGGAGTGCTCCTCGTTTTCCTTCGCGGGCGCCCATGCAGTTCATCCCGGATCGATCAAAAACGCAAGCAGCGCAAACCGCCGCCCCGCCGTAACCGGCCGCGCCTCGTGCATCAGCGAGCAGGAGAACGCAATAGCGCCGCCGACGGCGGTGCGATAACCCATGGGACCGAATTCGGGGAAGGCCAGCTCGCCGCCCTCGTAATCGTCGTTGAGGTTGACGGTGAGCGCGAAGCGGCGCTTGGCGGTCTGCGGGGTGGTGTCGTCGCGATGGGCGCGGAAATAGTCGCCGCGCCCGGCATCGTAGCAGGCGATGTAGTATTGGCCCGTGCGCAGCTTGGGATACTGGAAGCATTTATGGATTTCGCCGGCCACCCGGCGAGCGATGCGGTCGGTGATCTCGTCATAGAGCGCGGAGGCGCGCGGCACCTCATGGTCGAGCCGCCGTTTCATGGTGTCGTAGCGTAGCGAAGCCGGCTGGCCATCGACGATGGCGCTGACCCGGCCTTCCGCATGGTCGGCCGCCCAGATGTCGATCAAGCGGCGGCAGAAATCGGGCTCGATCGCGCGCTCAAGCATCAGCACCGGCGCGGTGGCGCGGATGGTGGCGGGACCGGGCGGCGGTAATTCGGCGAGCCGGGCCAAGGCCCAGGCTGTCAGGGCCGCGCCGTCGGGGCCGTGGCGGTGGGCCAGGATGCGCTGATTGGCGTCGAGGACCACGATGGTTGGTTCGGCCGGCGAGCCGGCGCCGTCGACGAGACGCAGGCGCAACCCCGCCCCGCCATCGGCCATCATAACCATGCGCGCGGGCAGGCCAGCCGGCTGCGCCGGAGCCTCCGCGACCGCCATCAGATTAGCGCCATGGGCGGCGAAGGCGCTATCGAGGGCCGACCAGACCACCGGGTCGGGGTTACCCAGCAGGATCACGCTGGGGCCGTGGGTGGCGTCGCGATAATACTCGAAGACCTGGCCGGGCCGCCCATCCGGCCCGATCCGGCGGAGCGCAAAATTGGGGAACCGTCCGCCCGGCTCGAGCAGTCGGGCGGCGGTGCGGTTGCGAGGGGGCGTCGCGTCGGTCATGGGCTTAGGCGTGGCGCAATCGCTGGAATAATGGCCAACATAGCATGCTATCATGTTGCCATCGCCCGATCCGATTGGAGAGCACGCCATGGCGAACCCTGCCGATGCATTGACGATCCAGTTCCTCGAATGGGTCGCCTCCGGCCCGCGCAGCTATGCCGAGGTGATGGAAGCCTGGCGGACTTCGTGTCCGCGCCTGACCATCTGGGAAGATGCGATGCTTGGCGGGGTGGTGCGCTATGAGGGCGGCGACCGCAAAACGATCGCGCTGACGCCCGAAGGCCGCGCCGTTATCGAGGGCCGGCGCGGGCTGGCAGACGCGGCGGAATGACAGCGCGGCGCGCATCCAAACCCCAGGCGTGATCCCGCGCGCCCAAACCGCCGGTAGCACTCAGGCCGACTGGTTGGCGACGCGCGGTCTCGTTCGCCTGCGCACCCTGGTGTTGATCCGCTGGGTGGCGCTGGCGGGACAGGCGACAACGCTTCTGGTCGTCCATGTCGGGCTTGGCTTCGCGCTGCCGATCGATGTGGCGCTCGCCGTGGTCGGGTTGTCCGTCTTGGTCAATGTGGCGGCCGGGTTGGGCGGGCCGGCGGGCGCGCGGCTCAGCGACCGGGCGGCAGCGCTGTTCCTGGGATACGATCTGCTCCAGCTAGCCGTGCTGCTGTTTCTCACGGGCGGGCTGCAAAACCCGTTTTCGATTCTGATCCTGGCGCCGGTTGCCGTCTCCGCCACCATCCTGTCGCGTCAGACCACGATCGGGCTGTGCCTGTTTGCCGCGCTGTGTCTCGCCGTGCTGGCGGTCTGGCATTTGCCGCTGCCCTGGCGCGGCGCGCCGCTCGACCTGCCGCGCATCTATGTCACGGCGATCTGGGCGGCGCTGACCATCGCCACCGTGTTCATCGGCGCCTATGCGCTGCGCGTGGCGGAGGAAGCGCGCAAACTGGCCGATGCGCTCGCCGCCACCCAGATGACGCTGGCGCGCGAGCATCGGCTGTCGGCGCTCGGCGCGCTTGCCGCCGCCGCGGCCCACGAGCTCGGCAGCCCACTCAGCACGATCGCCGTGGTCGCCAAGGAATTGGCGCGCGATACGCCGGCGGATAGTCCGATCGCCCAGGATGTCGCGCTGCTGTTGAGCCAGAGCGAGCGCTGCCGCGACATTCTGGCCGGCCTCGCCCGGCGGCCCGAAGCGGAGGGCGGCGCGTCCTTCGACGAAATGCCGCTGTCGCTGCTGGTGGAAGATGCCGCCGCCCCTCATGAGCGCGAAGGCGTAACCTTGGTCGTGCGCTGTCTGACGCCCGACGGCGCCGATGCCGACGAGACCGATTGGGCGGAACCCACGGTGCGCCGCCGGCCCGAACTGATCCACGCGATCGGCACCTTGATCCAGAACGCGGTTCAGTTCGCCGCCGCCCAAGCCGAGGTCGTGGTTGCCTGGGGTCTGCGCGACGTCGCGGTGACGATCGCCGATGACGGGCCCGGCTTTCCGCCGGACGTGCTGGCAGAACTAGGCGAGCCCTATGTTTCCAGCCGGCCCGGCCGGGATGGCCATATGGGCCTCGGCATCTTTATCGCCAAAACCCTACTGGAAAGTACGGGTGCCGCGCTCGAATTTGCCAATAAGTTATCCGAGGGCAGAGTGGGCGGCACACGCGTACGCATCGCTTGGCCGCGCGACGCCATGGAAATCGTGCGCGGAACGGGCGACAATGGACGCGTGCCGACGCCGCAATCGGGGACAACGCCATGACCGACACCGCAACCGCGCGCAGCCTGCTGTTGGTCGATGACGATTTGCCCCTGCTTCAGCGCTTGGCCGCCGCCATGGAAAAACGAGGCTTCCAGGTCAACACGGCAGATAGCGTGGCAGCCGGCCTGACCGCCGCCAAAAGCGCGCCGCCGGACTACGCGGTGGTCGATCTGCGCTTGGCCGATGGCAGCGGGCTCGACGTGGTGGCGGCGTTGCGCCAGGCGCGGCCGGCCATGCGCATCGTCATGCTGACCGGCTATGGCAACATCGCCACCGCCGTTGCCGCGGTCAAGGCGGGCGCAGTGGACTATCTGCCCAAGCCGGCCGACGCCGACGCCATCGAGAACGCGCTGCTCGCCCGGGGCGACGCCCTGCCGCCGCCGCCGGAAAACCCAATGTCGGCCGACCGCGTGCGCCGGGAGCATATTCAGCGTGTCTATGAGCAATGCGAGCGCAACGTCTCGGAAACCGCGCGGCGGCTGCGCATGCACCGGCGGACGTTGCAGCGGATATTGAACAAGCATGTGCCGCGCGGTTAGCGTCGCCCTAATTCACGATCCGCCAAACCCCGTCGGGCTGCAAGCATGCCGTGCCGTAGCTGGCCTGGGGCATGCCGTCGATGAAGACCGTGCGTTGGTACTCGCGGCACTGGCGGCCGTCCGTGGTCTGATAGACCGGCGAGGCCGGGTTGGCCGGGATGGGCTGGGTGATGACGGTTGGGGCGGGCACGACATAGACCGTCTGGGGCGGTGCCTCGCGATAGACCACGACCGGCGGGCCCCAGACATAGCCGGCGCCGTAATGGGGGCGCCAGCGATGGCCACCGCTGTGGTGGCCGCCGGTGCGGAAACCGTAAGAGAAATAGGCGTCGGCAGCGGCCGGCTCCGGCAGCGCCAGCAGCGTCGCGGCGAATGCCGTCGCGATAAGGGAGCCGAACAGGATTTTGCGCGATCGGGCCATGACATACCCTCCGAAGGTCCGAACGACAACGGCGGTGACTTAAGATTTATTCCCGCACGGGCTGCCGGTCAAGTCAGGGGGTCAAGCCGCGGGCCGTGCCAGCGTCCGGTTGGCCAGGAAACCAAGCCCAGCGCAGCCGGCGATCACGCCGGCCATGGCAAGCGCCGAGCCGGTGGGGAGGGCCGCGACCGTGGCCCCGGCCAGCGCGCCGATCACGAAGGGAATGGTGCCGATCAGGGCCGACGCGCTGCCGGCATGGACCGCCTCGCCCGAGAGCGCGGCGGCGGCGGCGTTAGGCATGATTATGCCCAGGCTGGCGATGGTCAGGAACAAGGGCACGAGCAGGGTCGGCAAGCCGCCGATCCCGGCCGCCGCCACGGCCAGTAGGGCCAGCGCGCCCGCGAGATAAATCGCCACGCCCAGGGCCAGCATGCGTTCCACGCTAAATCGGCGCAGCAGGACGCGGTTAAGCTGGGACGCCCCGATCAGCCCGGCGGCATTGGCGCCGAACACCCAGCCATAGGCCTCGGGCGCCACGCCATAGGTCTCGATCAATAGATGGGGCGAGGCCGTGATGTAAACGAACATGCCGGATATCGGAAAGCCGGTGGACAGCACGAAACCGAGGAAACGCCGGCTGACCAGCAATCGGCCATAGGTGGCAAGCGTGGCGCCCACGCCGCCGTCCGTGCGCAACTCCGGCGGCCGCGTTTCCGGCAGCACGAAGACAATGCCGGCCAGGCAGGCGGCGCCGAACAGGGCGAGGAACCAGAAAATCGCCGGCCAGCCGAACCAGATCAGGACATAGCCGCCCAACAGCGGCGCCAGGATTGGCGCCACGCCCATGACCAGCATCAGGGTGGAAAACAGCCGCGCGGCCTCCGCCCCCTCCACCAAATCGCGCACGATGGCGCGGGTGATCACCATGCCGGCGCAACCGCCCAGCGCCTGGAGCACGCGTAGCGCGATCAGGGCCTCGACGGTGGCGGCGTAAGCGCAGCCGATGGAGGCGAGGGTATAGAGCGCCACGCCTGCGATCAGCGGCGCCTTGCGCCCGAAGCGGTCGGAGAGTGGCCCATACAGCAATTGTCCAGCCGCGAGGCCGATCAGGAAAGCCGACAGCGTCAGCTTCACCGATGCCGCCGGTGCGGCCAGTTCGCGTCCCAGCATCGGCAGGCTGGGCAAATACATATCGATCGACAAGGGCGCAAAGGCGGTGAGCGCGCCGAGCACGAGGATTACGACGGCTGAAATTCCAGGCATGGCAGCGGTCCCGCGCTGGCGCGTCAGGCCGCAATCCCCGTGGTCTCCGTCAGCACGGCGCGGATGCCGGGCGCGCCGGCCAGGATGGCATTGCCCTTGGCGAAGCCGTCGCCGGTCAGGAAATCGTTGGTCCAGCCGCCGGCTTCCGTCACCATCACGATACCCGCCAGCACATCCCATACGTTGATATGCAGCTCGGCATAGCCGTCATTGCGCCCGTCGGCCACATAGGCCATGCCCAGCGCGCCCGATCCGGCGCGCCGGAAGCTGGCGCCGGCGCCGACCACACGGGTCATGAGCTGGGTGTAGTCGGCGATCGATCGGCGGGTCGACCAACCCAATTCGATGGTCGCGCGCATGAAATCGTCGGTCCGGCTGACCTTCATCGCCCGGCCGTTGCAGAACGCGCCATGGCCGCGCCGGCCGGTGAACATTTCGCCGGTGATCGGATTATAGATCACGCCGGTCTCGATTTTGCGGTCGCGCATATAGCCGATCGAGATGCAGAAATGGGGCACGGCGCGCGCGAAGTTCGAGGTGCCGTCGATCGGATCGATCACCCACACGCTACCAGCCTCGGTGCCACCGGTCTCCTCGCCGACGCAGGCATCGCCGGGAAAGGCGGCGCGGACGCGGCCGGTCACCAAATCCTCGACCTGACGATCCGCCTGGGTCAGCCAATCCTGCGGCCCCTTGAAGGTAATTGCCATGGCGTCGCGGTCGAGGAAATGGCGGCGCGCCAGATCGCCGGCTTCCTGGGCAATGGCGATGGCGGCGAGATGGCGCGCGAGCAGGCCGGCATCGGTCATGTCTGATCTCCACTTGGCGCAGCGGCGTGCCGGCGCAGGAACGGCATTTGAGCGATGCTGAACAACACGGTCAGACCGATCAGACCGAACACCTTGAAGCTGACCCAGAAATCGGTCGACTGCGTGCGCCAGACCGCCTCGTTGAGTACGGCCATAGCCGCGAAAAACAGGGCCCAGCGCACGGTCAGCCTGCGCCAGCCAATGTCGGTCAGCGCAAAGGCCGCGCCCAGCACATGGCGCAGCAGGATGCGATCGAAGACGAGGCCGCCCAACAGCACCGCGGCGAACATCAAATTGATGATGGTCGGCTTCATCTTGATAAAGGTCTCGTCGGCCAGCCATAGGGTCAGGCCGCCGAACACCAGAAGCAGGCCGGTGGTCAACAGCGGCACCGGGGCCAGCCGCTTTTCCACGACCCAGCCCGCGATCAGGGCCGCCACGCCCGCCGCCATCACGGCCGCCGTCGCCGCCATGATGCCGGAGAGCCCATAGGCGACGAAAAAGGCAAGGAGAGGTCCGAAATCGACCAGAAGTTTGAACATGGAGCGTGGACGTACCATCAAGACCGGGCCGCACCAAGGGGAATCGAAGGGGGGCCTCAGATGCGATGATAGTAGGAAAATCTTGAACTTAGCCGCTCCTGCGCTTCGGCGAGGTCGGCGGGCGTGCTGATGTGGAACCACTCGCCATCGTGCACGATGCCCCAGAGCCGGCCGGCTGCATCTGCTTGATCGTAAAGGCGGTTGAGCGAGAAGGCGCCGTCCTGGGCCGCGCGGAACAGGCGGGGATGGAGAATCTGCAAGCCGATATAGGCGAAGGGCGCCACCTCGTCCTCGCGCCGGCGGGTCAGCCGGCCGAGGGGGTCGACCATAAAATCGCCGAGACCGTCATAGCCGAGCGCCCGCGGCGTCAAGTAAACGGCGAGCAGCGCGTCCATGCGCTCGTCGTCCCACGCATTGGCCAGGCGCTTGAGCACGTCGGTCGGGCCGTTCAGCCAGAAGCTGTCGCCGTTGACGACGAAGAAGGGGTCGCGGCCGAGCAGGGGCAGGGCGTGGGCGATGCCGCCGCCGGTCTCCAACAGCTTAGCCTCGGGCGACAGATGGATGCGCGGCTTGAGCCGGCTGGCCAGATGCTTCGCCACCATCTCGGCGAAATAATGCGTGTTGACCACGGCGTGCTCGACGCCGGCCTCGGCCAGCCGGTCGAGCGCGCGGTCGAGCAAGCTCTGGCCGCCCACTTCCACCAACGGCTTCGGCCGGTCGGCGGTGATCGGGCGGAGCCGCACGCCAAGCCCTGCCGCCAGCACCATGGCACGCTTCGGTACCGGCTTCATCATCGCCAAGGGCTTGGTCATCGGCCGGCCTCGGCCAACGCGGGCTGCGGCACGCCGCGCAGTGCGGCTGGAATATGGCGGTCGATCCAGCCGCGCATGGGGGCGAGCGCGGGATGGGTGAGATCGTTCGCCAGTAGGCGCCAAACCCGGGGGATGTGTTTGAGGTAATGCGGCTTGCCGTCGCGCACCGACAGGCGCGTGAAAATGCCGACGATCTTGGCGTTGCGCTGGGCGCCGAGCACGGCATAGCTGGCCGCGAACGCGCCGGCATCGATGCCGGGCATGGCGGCGCAGTAGCGCTGGATCATGGTGGCGATCAGGGCGGGATCGAGATCGCGGCGCGCATCTTCCAGCAGCGAGACCACGTCATAGGCGAGCGGGCCGGCGACCGCGTCCTGGAAATCCAGCAGGCCGCAGGCGGCGACGCCGCTGCGCTGGGGCAGCCACATCAGATTGTCGACGTGATAATCGCGCAGCACCAAGGTATCCGGCACGCGCCGGGCGATCGGGAACAACCGGGTCCAGAGGTCGAGATAGTCTTGACGCAGCGCCGGCGCGACCGGTTGCCCTGTCATGGCCGGCAGATACCAATCCACCAGCAGGGCCGCCTCGCGCAGCAGCAGCGCGTCGTCATAGGCCGGCATGCCGCAGGCGGTCTCGGCGGCCGGGCGGCGATGCAGCGCGATCAGCAGATCGATGGCAAGCGCGTAAAGCGCCGGCTCGTCGCCGCCCGCGGCGATCACCCGAGTATAGGTATCGTCGCCTAGGTCCTCCAGCAGCAGAAAACCGGCCGCGATGTCGGCGGCGATCACGGCAGGCGCGCTCAGGCCAAGCGCGGTAAGCCGTTTCGCCACCGCCATAAAGGGCTGGACATCTTCCATGGGTGCCGGTGCGTCCATCAGCACGGCGCGGCGGTCGCCCAGAGTCAGCCGGTCGTAACGGCGAAACGAGGCGTCGCCGGCCAGCGGCTTGCTCTCGGCCGCCGCCCAGCCCGCACTATCCAACAATGCCGCACGTTGGCTTCGACGCTTATCAGCCTTCATCGCCACGGGCTTGGTCATGAGAGTTTCAGGCTGCGCAGCCGGCGCGCCAAACTGCCATGGCCCGTAAGCCGGGCGCGGCGTTCGTTTTCCCCGATACCGAAAGCGAGCGTGAGATCGAGTCGGTTGGCGGCAAGCGCGGCGCCAAACGCCGGGCCCAGGCGCTCCGGCCATTCGATCAGTACGATGGCGTCGGCCAATGCTTCGTCCAGGCCCAGTTCGCGCGCTTCCTCCGGGCGCTCGGTACGATAGAGATCGACATGCCAAATCGGTCCGCTGGGCAGGTCGTAGGTTTGCACCAGGGTGAAAGTCGGGCTGGGCACGTCGATATCGGCGCCGGCACGCGCTCGAACGAAGGCACGGGCGAAGGCCGTCTTGCCCGCGCCAAGATCGCCCGTGAGCGCAATCAAATCGCCCGGCCGCGCGGAGGCCGCAATGGCAGCAGCCAGCCGGCCGGTCGCCGCTTCATCGGCCAGGTCAAGAGAAACGGTCGAGTCGAGAACCACCGGCATTGTCAGCTTTCTAACTCTTGCAGCCCGGCCGGAGCAAGGCCGATCGCGCCCGATTCGCCAGGCTGCGCCGTCGGCGCTAGACTAACCTAACCATGGACCCGGTTTTGCCCCGGTAACCACCCGTCTCAAGGACGGCCGCACCATCGTGATCCGCGCGCTCGGCGATGGCGACGGCGTGCGCTCCAACGGGCTGCGCGCGCTTGCCGGCAAGCCCCGTGCGGAGCGCCAGGGCACGGCCTGGACTCATTTTGCCCTGGCCGATCTCGATTATCTCTCGCGCGTCGATCAGTCGAACCGCATCGCCTTGATCGCGCTCGGCGCGGCGGGCGATTGTGCGGAGATCGGCACGGCGCGCTGCGTGCGGCTGGCGCCGGTCGCGCCGGTCGGCGAGATCGCGCTGACCGTGCTTGAACCCTATCGCGCCGCCGGGGCGGGCGGTTGCTCGGTCGCATGTCGCAATTGGCCGCGCGGCGCGGCATGTCGCGGCTGCATGCCGTGTTCGACGGCGAGGATAGCGGCGTGGAACGCATGCTGCGCCGGATCAACGCCCGCATCGACGCCTCGGTCGCGCGACAGAAGCGTGCCGAATTCGATGCGGTCGCGCTCGGCGAGCTGTGGTCCCGCGCTTTCGCGCCCTTGGCGCGATTGCCGGCCGTGGGGTAGAGCGACTTTCGCGCCGATGCTTCCCGCGTTACAATGTCGCCATGACCCGGGACAAAGCACTTAAGGCGCTGTCGAACGCCTGTTGCGTCGCCCGGTCGACGTGACGACGCGCGATGGGCTTCATCCAGTCTTGAAGACGAGCATTCTGGCCGAGGCCATTCGAGTCTTCTGATGGCCGGACCGGACCAGGCGCACGGCGGCAATTTCAGAACAAAGCGTTCGTCGTAGTCGGCAAGCCCACGGTAAGTGATTGTGGGTGCCGTGGCGAGAGTAAGCACGTGCTTGCGATAACGGTCGAGATGGGCCGCGCGCTCGGCTTCGCTAATGCGTGCCGGCGCATGCACGAGGAAGGGGTCGATCACGGTGAAACCCGTGAAATAGAGCACCCCGTGATTGATCGGAAAAAGAATCGACGAGATCGGACCGTCCAGCCCGTGTTCGGAATAGATCGGCGAGGGCCCGCCGATGGTGACGGAACACATCGCGCGTTTTCCGGCAAAAACACCGCGGTCGTACCACTTGCCGCCCCCATAGGTGCGTCCACCCGAAGCAAAAACGCGATCGATCCAGCCCTTGAGGATTGCCGGCAGTCCAAACCACCACAATGGAAACTGAAGGATCGGCGCGTCGCCCCAGAAGAGCTTGTCTATCTCCGCCGGAATGTCCGGTGCAAATCCGTTATGCGCGGCGGCATGGGCTTCTTCGGACTGCTGCCGATAGTAGTCCGGGTTGTGGACGGTCACGAAATTGGATCGGTCCGACACGGGGTTGAAGCCGATCGCGTAGAGGTCCGAGAGGACGACGTCATGTCCAGCCGTCGTTAAGGCTTCCATGGCCGTGCTCGTCATCGCGCCGTTGAAGCTCTTTGGTTCGGCGTGGGCGTGAACGATGAAGACGCGCATCTTGCTCCAGCGTCGCAGGGAACTCGATCCGACGCTCCAGTTTAGCCCTTCCCCTTGGCCGATGGCGGCTGGGGAGGAGCGGCGGGCTCGGCGACTTCGCCGCCGCCGAAGATGGTGGCAACCAGCTTCTCCACCTCGGCGCGCTGCTCGTCGGTCATGTTGAGGCCGTGAAACAGATAATCGTGGCCGACGTTCAAATTACTGGTTGCCGTCCCGATATAGAAATCCATCAATTCGCGGAACGCGGCGAAGCGGCGATTGGCGATGCTGTCCGTGCGTACCTGGAAGACGGCGGCGACCGAACTCATGCGGTTGAGCACATGGCTCAGCTCCATCTTACGGCTCGGCTCCAGCATTTTGACGGGCGCCGGCGCTGCTGCGGCTTGGCCTTGCGATTCCGGTCCCGATGTTGTCTGCGCGACCTTGCTCATGATTTCCATCCCCTGCAAATCTTAGGTCGTCTTTCTGCACCGATTCATTAGACCTGTTGCGAAAATGAGGGGATTCCCAAGGGCGGCATGACGTGATTCAAGATGGAAGGGCGTTGGAGGGCCCTTCCGATGGCGAGATTTAGCTGCGCGGGCCTTGTGCGCCGGCGGCCGTTTCGGTCGCTGACCGGGGTAACGCCGGGTCAATTTCTGGCGATGAGCCGGAAGCTCCGTCCGCTGTGGAAACGGCGGATTGTGGCGCGCAAGAACCGTTCGGGC
>SHVW01000012.1 GCA_009694085.1 Alphaproteobacteria bacterium | reverse complement strand
GCCTCCGGCGGCACCGCCCCGGGGATGTCCACACGTCATGATTTTATCCAACTCGCTTCCCGCAGCCGATCCTACGCGTGCTGCCTTGGCGGCCGCTTATCGAATGGATGAGACGGCGCGCGTGGAGGAGTTGCTGGCTGAGCTCGACCTGCCGGCCGATCAACTCGATCGCATTGCTGAGGCCGCTCGCCGGCTGGTCGCGGAGGTGCGCCAGCGTCGAGTTGGCACCGGCGGTATCGATGCCTTCCTGAACGAGTATGAGCTGTCCAGTCGTGAAGGCGTCGTGCTCATGTGTCTGGCCGAAGCTCTTCTGCGCATCCCCGATGCCGACACGGCGGATCGGTTGATCCGCGACAAGCTTGGCAATGCCCAGTGGGACCGCCATCTCGGCCACAGCGACTCGCTGTTCGTCAACGCATCGACTTGGGCACTCATGCTGACCGGCCGCATTGTCCGGTTCGGCGATGTCGGCGCATCGGATTTCTCGACTCTGCTCAAACGCATGATCGCACGCTCGGGCGAGCCGGTAATCCGTCAAGCCGTCACCCAAGCCATGCGCATCCTCGGCCGTCAGTTCGTCATGGGTCGCACGATGGCCGAGGCCCTTGAGCGCGCCCAACCGATGGAGGCACGCGGCTACCGCTATTCCTACGACATGCTGGGCGAGGCGGCGCGCACCATGGCCGACGCCGATCGTTACATGCGCGCCTACGAACAAGCGATCGAGGCAATCGGGCGCGCCAGCGCCGGGCGGGGGCCGATCGAAGGGCCGGGCATCTCGGTCAAGCTGTCGGCGATTCATCCACGTTACGAGTTCGCGCAACGCGCGCGCGTCATGACCGAGCTAGTGCCACGCCTGAAGGCGCTGGCCCTGGCAGCTCGGCGCCATGATATCGGCTTCACCGTCGATGCCGAAGAGGCCGACCGGCTCGATCTATCGCTCGACGTTGTCGCGGCCATCCACGGTGACCCGGCGCTGGCGGATTGGCGGGGCTTCGGGCTTGCGGTCCAGGCCTATCAGAAGCGCGCGACTCACGCGATCGACTGGTTGGCCGCGCTGGCGCGGCGCTGCGGGCGGCCCCTGATGGTTCGGTTAGTCAAGGGCGCCTATTGGGACACGGAGATCAAGCGCAGCCAGGAGCGCGGCATGGATGGCTATCCCGTTTTCACGCGCAAGGCGACAACCGATGTGTCCTACCTTGCCGCCGCCCGCCGCCTGCTCGCCGCACCCGATGCGTTCTTTTCCCAGTTCGCCACGCACAACGCCCACACCGTCGCCGCGATTCTGGAATTCGCGGGCACCAGCCGGGCCTTCGAATTTCAGCGTTTGCACGGTATGGGCGAGGCGCTCTATGAGCAAATCGTTGGCGCCGACAAGCTCGATCGGCCGTGCCGGATTTACGCACCGGTCGGCAGCCACGAGGATTTACTGGCCTATCTGGTGCGCCGCCTGCTGGAGAACGGCGCCAATACCAGCTTCGTCAACCGCATCGTCGACGAGAAACTGCCGATCGCCGATATCGTGGCCGATCCGATTGGGCGGATGCGCCGGCTGCCAGCCAAGCCCCATCCGCGCATCCCGTTGCCGGCCGATCTCTATGGCGCCGCCCGGCGCAATTCGCGTGGCCTCGACCTCAGTGACCCGACCCGGCTTGACCCGATCGCGGCAGAAATGAAGGACGCCTTACGCCGAAGCTGGCAGGCGGCGCCACTCGTCGGCGGCGTGCGTCAGCCGGGCAAATCTGTCGTGGTCAAGGACCCGAGCGACCGCCGGCGCATTGTCGGCGAGGCGCAATGGGCCGATGGCCGGCAGGTCGGCCTGGCGCTGGCGCGAGCCGTGCGCGCCGGACCGGCTTGGGATGCCACCCCGGCCGAGCAGCGCGCCGCCGTCTTGGAGCGCGCGGCGGATTTGTTCGAGTCCCATCGCGCCGAGCTGATGGCGCTTGCCGTGCGCGAGGCGGGCAAGACGATCCCGGACGCCGTGTCGGAACTGCGCGAGGCCGTCGATTTTTGCCGCTACTACGCCGAACGCGCGCGAGCCGATTTCGCCCAGCCGCTCGTGCTGCCCGGACCGACCGGCGAGCGCAACGAGCTTAGCCTGCGCGCGCGCGGCGTGTTCGCCTGCATCAGCCCGTGGAACTTCCCGCTCGCCATCTTCACGGGCCAGGTGGCGGCGGCCCTCGCGGCCGGCAATGCGGTCATTGCCAAGCCGGCGGAGCAGACACCGCTGATCGCCATGCTAGCGGTTGAACTGTTGCACCGCGCCGGCGTACCGGCCGACGCGCTTCATCTGTTGCCCGGCGATGGACCTAGCGTCGGCGCGGCGCTTGTCGCCGACCCGCGAGTTTCGGGCGTTGCCTTTACGGGTTCGACCGATACGGCACGCGCTATTGCTCGGGCGCTGGCCGCGCGAAACGGGCCCATCGTGCCACTGATCGCGGAGACCGGCGGGCAGAACGCCATGATCGTCGACAGCTCGGCACTGCCCGAGCAGGTCGTGGCCGACGTGGTGACCTCGTCTTTTCAAAGCGCGGGTCAACGCTGCTCGGCCCTGCGCGTGCTGTTTCTCCAGGAGGATGTGGCGGACCGGATTGAGACCATGCTGGCCGGCGCCATGGCCGAGCTGTCCATCGGCGATCCCGGGCTGCTCGCTACCGATGTCGGCCCGGTCATCGATCAAGAGGCGAAGACGGCGCTTGAGCGCCACGCCCAGCGCATGGCCACCGAAGGCCGCGTCATCCATCGCTGCCCGCTGCCCGAGGCAACGGCCCATGGCAGTTTCGTCGCGCCGCTGGCGGTCGAGATCGATCGGCTCGATCGGCTGACCCAGGAGGTGTTCGGTCCGATCTTGCATGTCATTCGCTTTCGCGCCGATAGACTGGAACAGGTTCTGGATGCGGTGGCCGCCACCGGCTATGGCCTGACGCTCGGCATTCACAGCCGGATCGACGGCACGGTGCGCCGGATCGTCGAGCGCATGGGCGTGGGCAACACCTATGTCAACCGCAACATGATCGGCGCGGTCGTCGGCGTGCAGCCCTTCGGCGGCGAGGGCCTGTCCGGCACCGGCCCCAAGGCCGGTGGGCCGCACTATCTCCATCGCTTTGCGACGGAGCGTACCCTGTCGGTCGACACCACGGCCGCTGGCGGGAACGCGAGCCTGCTGTCGTTGCAGGAAGAAACTTAAGCGAGATCCGCCTTACCGCTTTCGATCGCCGCAATTCCGTCCTCGACGATATCGAGCGCCCGGTCCATATTGGCGATCGTGGTGATCAGCGGTGGGGTTAGGGTCAATATGTTGCCCTGGGTGGTTTTGAAGCTGAGACCGTGATCAAGCGCGTAATAGACCATCCAATCCGCCGCATCAGCGGCTGGCGTCTTGACGGCACGGTCGCTGACCAGTTCCACGCCAATCAATAGGCCCAGGCCGCGCACATCGCCGATCAGGGGATGGCGTGTTTTCATTTCGTTGAGTCGCACCAGCGCATGGGCGCCGACCCGGGCCGCGTTTTCCACCAATCCTTCTTCCTCAATGATCTCGATGGTGGTCAGCGCGGCGCGGCAGGTGAAGGGGTTCTTCTCGTGGGTGTAATGGCCCAGCGCCCGGTCGCCGGCGACGTCGAGACCGGGCCGCGCGATGGTCGCCGCGATCGGCACGATGCCGCCGCCGAGCGCCTTGCCCACGACCAAGATATCGGGCACCACGCCGGCATGCTCGGCGGTGAACATGCGGCCGGTCTTGCCCAGCCCGTTGGGAATCTCGTCGAAGATGAGCAGCGCGCCATGGTCGTCGCACGCCCGGCGCACTTCGGCCCAGAAGCCGGGCGGCGGTAAATAGGGCACGGCGCGCACGGGCTCCGCGATTACGGCCGCCACGTCGCCTTCCTTCTCCAGCACATAGCGCACGAAGCTGGCGCAGGTGGTGCGGCACACGGCCAAATCGGGTTGGCCGTCCCGATCCTTGTAACCGTAGGGGCAGCGATAGCAGGCAAAGGGGGCTACATGCTCGGTGCCCGGCAGCAGCGGGCCGATGCCGTGGGAGCGGAATAGCTCCTCGCCGCCCACGCTGGAGGCGCCGAAGCCGGCGCCGTGGAAGGAATCCCAGAACGACACGGTCTTGAAGCGCCCGGTGGCGATCCGCGCCAGCTTGATCGCCATTTCGATGGCGTCGGATCCGCCCGTGGCGAACAGCACCTTGCTCAGATCGCCCGGCGCGATCTCGGTCAATTTGCGCGCGAGTGCGATGGCGGGCTCGTCGGTGAAGCGGCGCGGCGTGAAGGGCAGCTCGTCGAGCTGGCGCTTGAGCGCCTCGACCAGCCGAGGATGGCCGTAGCCGATGTGGTGGACGTTGTTGCCATGGAAATCCATGTAGCGCCGGCCCTGGACGTCCTCGATCCAGATGCCCTGGGCGCGTTTGATCACGTTGAGGCAGGGCGAGGACAGCGACTGGTGCAGAAACAGCCGGGCATCCTCGTCCAGCATGGCTTGGGTTCGCGCATCCAAGCTGTGCGCAGCCCAAGAACGCCGGCGCGGCGATAAGTTTACATCGCCTTCGGATTGCGTCAGGCCCTTTGACCGGGCCTTTTCCTGCGCCGCCATCGCCATGCTCCCCCGATCGTGCGGATCGAGGTTAGCATCGGCGATGGTTCTGCGAAATAGTCGGAGCTGGCCGGTTCAGCGCCAGCCCACGCGATCCGCGATCTTGACCGCGTCGGCATTGAATTGCGCCAAGGCGGACAAGCGAAGCGGGTCGGCCTTGAACTCGCCCCAGGCGGCCAGCGGATCGTGCACCGGAATGGCGGCACGGATCGGATACTCATAGACCGCCTCTGCATAGATGCGCTGGGCCTCAGCGCCGGCCAGGAACTCGATCAGCCCGACTGCATTGGCGCGGTTCTTCGAACTGGCTGTGACAGCGGCTCCGCTGATGTTGACGTGAACGCCGCGTCCCGCCTGGTCGGGCCAGAAAACGGCGACCTTGGCGGCCATTTTCTTCTCATCGTCGGTGCCCGATTTGATCATGCCGGCGAGATAGTAGGTGTTGGCGATCGCGATGTCGCACTCGCCCGAGGCTACCGCCTTGATTTGATCGCGGTCGCCGCCCTGGGGCCGGCGCGCCAGATTGGCGACGAGGCCGCGCGCCCAGGCCTCCGTCTTCTCAACCCCGTCATAGGCGATCATGGCGGCCAACATGGACTGGTTGTACACATGACCGGAGGAGCGCACGCAGATGCGGCCCTTCCATTTCCGGTCGGCCAGGTCGGCGTAGCTGGACAACTCCGCTGGCTTCACGCGATCGGCCGCATACATGATCGGCCGGGCGCGCACGGACAGGCCGTACCAGAAGCCGGCGGGATCGCGATAGGCCGGAGGTACCAGGGCCTGAAGGGCTTCGCTGGAGGCCGGCTGGAGCGAACCGTTGTCTTTAGCGCGAACCAATCGGCCGGCATCGACGGTTAACAGCACATCTGCCGGACTGTTGGCGCCCTCGGCCTTGAGGCGCTCGATCAGCGCGTCCTCGCCGCCGCTGACCACGTTGACCTTGATGCCGCTCGCCTTGGTGAAGGCGTCGAGCAGCGGCCGAATCAGCACCTCCTGGCGTGCAGAGTAGATATTGACCTCCCCGTCGGCGCGCGCGGCGTTGAAAATGGCGGATAGGAGGAAAAAGGCCGTGGCGGCCCCCAGTAACGATCGAGCCATACGGGCAGTCACGGCTTTCATGGCCGGATTTCATCTCTGCAAATAAGAACCATTCGCATTGCCTTTATCCTGGCGCCCAAATTTTTGCAAGTGCGACTTATTCGCATATGCGTCCCTCCTTCAGGATGCGCGGTTAGCAAAGGGTCGGGCAATGCGGCATGGCCGCGCGCGAGGTTACGCTCGGATGCCGTCCAGGATGAACTGGACAGCGAGTGCAGCCAGCACGATGCCGAGCACGCGGTTAATCACATTTGTGCCGGTGACGCCGAGTACGCTGGCGAGCCGGCCGGCGCCGAGCAGGCAGACCAGCGTGATCGCCAGCACCAGCAGGGTCAGCCCGAGCACGATCGCCTGGCGCTGAAAATCGCCGGCTGCACGGCCCATCAGCAGCATGATCGAGGTCATGGCGCCGGGCCCGGCGATCAGCGGGATCGCCAGCGGAAAAACCGAAATGTCGTCCCTATGGCCGGCCTCCTCGTTCTCCGGCGGTGTCGTGGCGCGCAAGCCCGATTGGCGAGCCAGCACCATGTCGACCGCGATCAGGAACAGCAATATGCCGCCCGCGATACGGAAGGCGGGCAGACCGATACCGATCGTGCGCAAGAGCCAATCGCCGACGAGCGCGAAGACCAGCAGGATGCCGCCTGCGATGGCGGTGCCGCGCAACGCCATGTTGCGCTTGTGCTCGGCGCTGGCGAAGCGGGTCAGGCCAAGGAAAATGGGCGCGACCGTCAGGGGGTCGATGATGATCAGCAGCGTGACGAAGGTGGCGACGGCAAACTCGGTCACGACGGCACGCGGCCCTCCAGCGCATTCATGAACATCGCCTTCATCTCGGCCGCTCCGGCCTTGACCGGGTTGCCGCCGGTGGAGGGATCGGCCTCGGCCATGCGTGCGATTTCGTCGGCGCGCGCGCCATCGACGCCGAGTTCTTTCAGCGTGTGGGGAATTTTGAGTTGGCGGCGAAACGCCAGCACCCATTCCATGACAGCTGCGAAGGAGGGCTTGGGCAGGTCGAGATAGGCGGCGAGGCGGGTCATGCGCACCTCGATGGCCGGCCGGTTGAAGGCAAGCACATAGGGCATCATGACCGCGTTGGTCAGGCCGTGATGGGTGTCGTAAATAGCGCCGACGGGGTGGCTGATGGAATGGATGGCGCCCAGCCCCTTCTGGAACGCGGTCGCTCCCATGGTGGCGGCAATCAACATTTGGCCGCGCGCGACCAGGTCGGTGCCGTCGGCATAGGCTAGGGGCAGATGCTCTTTGATCAGGCGCATGCCTTCGAGCGCGATACCGTCGGCCATGGGGTGGTTGCCCGGCGCGCAATAGGCCTCCAGGCAATGGGCCAGCGCGTCCATGCCGGTGGCGGCGGTGATATGGGGCGGCAGGCCGACGGTGAGCGCCGCGTCCTCGATCACGATGGCGGGTTGGAACTTTGGGTGGAACACGATGACTTTGGTATGGGTCGCTTCGTTGACGATGACCGAGGCGCGCCCAACTTCGGAGCCCGTACCCGCCGTGGTCGGCACGGCAACGATCGGCGCGATCCCAGGGAGACTAGCGTCCTTCCAACCCGGCCCGTTATCGTCGAAATACCAGAGTGGCAGGCTCTGGCCTGCCATGAAGGCAACGGCCTTCGCGGCGTCGAGCGCGCTGCCGCCGCCGAATGCGATCACGCCGTCATGGCCGCCCCGGCGATAGGCCGCCACGCCATCCTCCACATTGCGGCCGACCGGGTTGGGCTTGATGTCGTGGAACAGGCCGGTGGGCAAGCCGGATGCCGCGGTGGCTGCAATCGCATCCTTGATCATGGGTAGCTTGGCGAGGCCGGGATCCGTAATCAGCAAGGGCTTCTTCATGCCGAGCGATTTACAGGCCTCGGCCAGTTCCGCGATGCGTCCGACGCCGAAGCGGATGGCGGTCGGGTAGTTCCAATTGGCGCGCATGCTTTCAGGCGTCATCGAAAATTCCTCAGATCGCGGTGCGGAGGTGGAAGGATTTTGGCCGGGTCAGGTGCTCGAAGCCGATGCGCGACAGCGTGGCGCCGCGCCCGGAATCTTTCACACCGGTCCAGGCCAGCGACGGGTCGAGATAGTCGCAGCGGTTCATGAACACGGTGCCGGTTTCCAGTCGTTGGCCGATGCGGAGCGCGGCCTTCTCGTCGCCGGTCCAGATCGCCGCGGTCAGGCCGCAGGTGCTGTCGTTCATCAGGCGGATGGCCTCGTCCTCCGAGCCCACCTTCATGATACCGACGACGGTGCCGAAACTCTCCTCGGTCATGACCGCCATGGAATGATCGACGTCGATCAGGACATTCGGTGCCAAATAGGGCGTGCCGGCCTTGGACGGCGGGAACAGCTTTTCGTCGATCAGCCCCCGGGCGCCTCTAGCCTTGGCGTCCGCGATCTGTATGCGCACGGAATCGGCGGCGGAGATGCGCACCATCGGGCCCAGATTGGTCGCCTCGTCCGTCGGATTGCCCAGCACGTATTTGCGCGTCAGGGCGGCATAGGCTTCGACGAAGCGATCATAGATGGCGGCATCGACATAGATGCGCTCGATGCCGCAGCAGGACTGGCCGGAATTGAAGAACGCACCGTCGACCAGGTTTTCCACGGCGTGGTCGAAATTGGCGTCGGCGCGCACATAGGCCGGGTCCTTGCCGCCGAGTTCGAGGGCGGCCCCGATGAAGCGCTGGCTTGCCGCCTGCTGAACGGCGTGGCCGCCTTCGACCGAGCCGGTAAAACAAACGAAATCCACTTCGGGCGCGCCGATCAGCTTGAGCGTGCTGTCATGGTTCATGTGCACATGCTGGAACACGCCCTTGGGCAAGCCTGCGGCCGCGAAGGCTTCACCGAAACGTTCGGCGCAGAGCGGTGTCTGGGCCGAATGCTTGAGGATGACGGCATTGCTCGCGAGCAACGCCGGTACCACCGAATTGACCGCCGTTAGGTAAGGGTAATTCCAGGGCGCGATGGTGAAGATGAGACCGAGTGGGGCGCGGGCAACGAAGCGCGTAAAGCCGGGTTTGGCGCCGGAATCGCCCGGAGACAGCGCCGCCTCGGCGATCGATGCCATGTAGCGCGCCCGCTCCTCGACGCCGCGCACCTCGCCCGGGCTTTGACCGATCGGCCGGCCCATCTGCCAGGTGATCTCCTCGGCGATGGCGTCGCGCTTTGCAACGAAGGCATCGACGGCGCGATTGATCAGCGCCACGCGCTCGCACACGGGCACAAGGCGCCACGCCGCATGGGCCGCGCGCGCATCGGCAATGGCACGTGCGATCTCGGCCGGGGATGCCAGTGGCCGCTCGACATACACGCGGCCATCGACGGGGGAGACGGTCTTCTGGATACTTGCCATGGTTCAGATGATCTCGAAATAGCGAGCGAGTTGCCAATCCGTGATCTGCTTGCGGGACTCTCGCTCCTCCCACTCCCGGGTGGCGGCGAAATGGTCGACAAAGGCATCCCCCAAGATGTTGCGCATGGCCTGGCACTTGCGCAAGCGCTGGGCGGCATCCCACAGGGTTGCCGGCAGGGATTTGGAAGCCGGATGTTTGCGATCATAGGCATTGCCCTGGATCGGCGCGTCCGGCTCCAACTCGTGTTCGATGCCGTAGAGCCCGGCCGCGAGTGCCGCAGCGAGTACGATATAGGGATTGCCGTCGGCTGCCGCGATCCGGTACTCCACGCGCTGGGATTTGGGCGAGCCCGGAATGACGCGCAGCGCGCAGGTCCGGTTCTCCACCCCCCAGGTGGCGTTGGTCGGTGCCCAGAAACCGGGAATAAGACGGGTATAGGAATTCACGGTCGGCGAGATGCAGGCCAGCATCTGGGGCATCAGCGCTGCCTGGCCCGCCACGAAATGGCGCATGGTCTTGCTCATATTGTGGGGCGCCTTGGGGTCGTGGAAAGCCGACTGCCCCTTCTTGGTTTTGAGCGACATGTGGAGATGGCCAGACTGGCCGGGATAGTCGCGCGACCATTTGGCCATGAAAGTCGCCATCAGGCCCTGACGCTGCGCCACCACCTTGCAGAAAGTCTTGAACAGCGCGGCTTTGTCGGCGGCTGCCAGGCCCCGGTCGACCGTGATTGCGGCCTCCAGCACGCCGGGCCCGGTCTCGGTGTGCAATCCCTCGATCGGGAAGTCCATGGCCTCCGAGGTTTCGAGCAGCTCATGATAGAACTCGGACCACACGCTGTTGCGCAGCACGGAATAGCCGAACATGCCGGGGGTTATGGGCTTGAGGTTGCGATAGCCCTTCTCGCGCACGCTGTCCGGCGTTTCGTCGAACAGGAAGAATTCATATTCGAAGGCGGCGTAGAGATCGAAGCCCATATCGGCGGCGTGGGCGAGCGCGCGGCGCAAGACTCCGCGCGGGCAAATCTCCTCTGCCTTGCCCGTGAACTCGCCGAGGAAGAGCAGCATATCGCCCTCGAAGGGCAGCGCCCGGCAGGATTCCGGGATGATGCGCGCGAAGGCGTCGGGATAGGCCGTGTGCCAGCCGGTGAAGGTGACGTTGTCGTAGAGCACGTCGGCCGAATCCCAGCCGAGGATGACGTCGCAGAAGCCAAATCCGCCCTCAAGCGCCGAGAAGAATTTGTCGTGCGATACGTATTTGCCGCGCAGGATGCCGTCGAGATCGAACACGCCAATCTTGACGTGAGTCAGCTTACGCTCTTCGACGATTTTGCGAGCGTCGGCGGCGGTGCGGACTTGATTTGGCTGCATTTGAGCCCCCTGTCGATGACTTATTCAGTGGGTGTTCACTAGAGCAAAAGACCGATCAGGGGAAGCGGCGGGTTGTCCAAACTCGCATGATTGCCTTGGGGCCTTGCGTGACGCTTACGCGTAAATCGTCTATGCTGCCGCCACTATGGCCAGCCAAACGATACCCACTGCGATCGACCGTCTTCTTGCCGTGCTCGGCGGCGATCCGTTCGCTGACTTTCCCTTTCGCGACCACACATCCGATCTCCAGGGCTGGGTTGATGAAGGATCGATCCTGTTCGACGCTATCGAAAAACTGCAGCCCGAAGTGATCGTCGAGGTCGGGACTTGGAAGGGCAGCAGCGCAATCGCCATGGCCAAGCGCATGAAAATGCTCAACCTGCCCGGGCGGGTCGTCTGAGTCGATACCTGGCTGGGCGGCATCGAGCACATGCTTGAGAACGCGAGCCAGGCGAATTGGCTGCAATCGCGTCATGGCTATCCTCGAATCTATGCGCAGTTTCTGGCTAATGTCATGCATGCCGGCGTCGAGGATCTCATCGTACCGGTGCCGCAGACGCCGCACATTGCCGCTCGGTTGCTCAACCATCTCGGCGTCAAGCCGAACCTAGTCTATCTCGATGCGAGCCACGATGCTCTTGATGTGTCAATCGATCTGGCGCTGTATTGGGACATGCTTCAGGACGGAGGCATTCTGGTGGGCGACGACTATACGTTCTACTGGCCCGGCGTTGTTACGGCGGCTCAGCGTTTCGCCCGACAATACGGCCGGCCGATCTTCTCGCGCTTTGGGCAATTTGTTTTCTTCAAGGGTGACAATGCGCTGGCTCAAATCTGCCGGCCGGCCGAAACGACCTGCTGGGATCCGGTTAATCGATGGGACGTTCCCATCCCACCCGAAATTCAGGTGACTTGACAGATCGCCGACAAAGACACGAGGCGCCGCGCCATTCCCCGCTCCATCATCATCGATACCGATCCCGGCGTTGACGACGCCGTTGCCATTCTACTGGCTCTGGCATCCCCGGAATTACGGGTGCTCGGTTTGACTGTAGTCGCGGGCAATGTGGAGTGTGACGTGGGAGCAGCCAATGCGCGCTGCATTCTAACGCTGGCGGGGCGGGCGGATGTACCCGTGCATGCCGGAGCTGACCGGCCACTCAAGCGTCCGCTGGTCACGGCGGCTCATTATCACGGCGCCGACGGGCTAGGCGGGGTGAACCTGTCCAAACCAGGCGCAGCGCTGGCTTCGGTCGGGGCCGTCGATTTCATCATCGATACGCTGCGCCGGTCGCTTGAACCGGTAACGCTCTGTCCGATCGGCCCATTGACCAACATAGCGCTGGCCGTGACCCGCGCGCCCGACATCGTACCGGCAATCGCGGAGATCGTACTGATGGGCGGGTCGTGGCGCGCAGGCGGCAATGTCACGCCGGCAGCGGAGTACAATATCTGGTGCGATCCCGACGCAGCCGCCGCCGTGTTTGCCGCGGGAGCGCCGGTCGTCATGATGCCGCTCGACGTGACCTTGCAATTGCCGGCAACGGCAGAACGCTGCGCGCGGATCGCGGCGTTGGGTTCGCCGGCGGCCAAAGCCGCCGCGCGGTTCCTTGCCCATGGCCACGATCCCGCGCTCAAGCGCGGATTAGCCGGTCCACCGGCCCATGATCCCGCCGTGATCGCCTATCTGCTCCAGCCCGACCTGTTCGACGGCAAGGCGGCCCATGTCGCGGTCGAAGCCGCAAGCGACCTTACCCGCGGTGTCACGGTGGTGGATTGGTGGGGACGCATGGGCGCGCCGGCCAATGCGCGCGTGATCGCGGGCGCCGACGCCGAAGGATTTTTTGCTCTTTTAACCCGGTGCTTGGGGCATTACGGGCGCATCGCGTGACCTTCGCGGGCTCGTCATCTATGCTGTCGCCATCATGATCGAACAAGCGAAGCCGTCGCCGGTTGACAGTCTGATTTCCGTTCTCGGCGGCAACCCCTTCACAACTTTTCCCTATCGGGAACGTCAATCCGACCTCCAGGGTTGGATGGACGCCAGATCGATTCTGTTTACCGCGATCGAACGGCTAAGACCTGAGCTGATCGTCGAGGTCGGCACTTGGAAGGGTGCCAGCACGGTCGCCATGGCACAGCACATGGACAAACTTAGCGTGCCTGGCCGTATTGTCTGCGTCGATACCTGGCTCGGGGGCGTCGAACATATGCTCGGCAATGAGGAGAACGGCAATTGGCTTAACCTGCGCTGGGGCTGGCCGCATCTCTATGAACAGTTCCTGGCTAATGTCATGTATGCTGGCGTTGCCGCGCGCATCGTTCCAGTGCCGCAGACATCCCACATCGCTGCGCGCCTGCTCGGTCATCTCGGCTTACGGCCCTCTCTGATCTATCTCGACGCCAGTCACGATTTCATGGACGTAGCAATCGATCTGCAACTCCATTGGGTTTTGCTGGCGCCGGGCGGCATCCTTGTCGGCGACGATTACACGATCCATTGGCCCGGCGTGATCGCTGCGGCCAAACGCCACGGGCGCGACCAGCGCCTGCCGATGCTTGCCTGTCGTGGACAATATGTGTTCGCCAAGGGCGACAATCCGCTGGCCGACCTATGCACGCCTGCAAATCTAACCTGTTGGGATCCGCTTGCCGAGCGCGATGTGCCGATTCCGAAAGTCGCGTAGCCCAAAAATCACGCGAGACGTCAGTACATTCGTGTCCGATAGCTTTCCTCGACGCGTTGTTCCGCTTCCTCGACGCTGACGCCGGGCGGTTTGACCTGTTCCACGATCATGCGGCCGAGCGAGGGGATCGTGCCCTTCGCGACTTTGTAATCCTCCGACCACAGCCGCGATCGTTTGAGCGCCTTGCCGCAGTGCAAGAAGGCCTCGCGCACCCGCACCCGCACGGCCGATTTCGGAAGCTTGCCCTGGGCCGCCAGGGTCACCAACACAGCAGAGTCCGCGACCAGTTCGGCGCGGCCGTTGACACGCAGCGTCTCATCCACGCCGGGGATGAGGAAAATCAACCCGACCTCCGGGTTGGCTTGCAGGTTGGACAACGTGTCGAGCCGGTTATTGCCGGGCCGGTCGGGGATGAGCAGGCTCCGATCGTCCTCGACCGCGACGAAGCCAGGGGCGTCGCCGCGCGGGCTGGCATCGAGCGCGCCATTGGCGCCGGCCGAGGCCATCATCAGAAAGGGCGAGTGGGCGATGAAATTGCGGCAATGCGTGTCAAGTCGGTCAAGCTGCTTGAGACGCGCGAGCGTGGTCGACTCGCCATAGAGGTCGCGCAGGCCGGGTACGCAGGCAGTGGTGTCGTCCGGCTTGCCCATGATTGTTAACTCAGCTTGTGTACCCTACGTCGGATCAGATCATCGCCCGGCCTTTGGCGCAAGGGCAATAAAAGGCCGGCGGCGCAGCAGCAACCAAAGAAGGACCAGCATGTTCAGAAGATTCCAAGCAAGCCCGTTGAGGAGGGCAGCCTGATAGGAGCCGGTTGCATCGAAGATGGCGCCCGACATCCAGCCGCCGAGCGCCATGCCGGCCAAGGTAGATGAGAGCGTCAGGCTGATGCGAAAGCCGGCCTCCTTGGCCGCGAACAACTCGCGCACGATGAAAGCGTAGCTCGGCACGATGCCGCCTTGAACCAAGCCGAAGAACGCCGAGATCAGATACAGCGAAGCCAGACCGTCGAACGGCAGATAGAAGGCGAGCGCGAAAGCCTGCAAGGTCGAGCCGATCAGAGCTGTTGCCACCCCACCGATGCGATCGAGAATCCAGCCGGATACCAGTCGGCTCACAGCGCCGAAGCCGAGCATGATCGAGAGCATTTCGGCGCCACGCGCCGGGCCATAACCGAGATCGACGCAATAGGCGACGATATGGACTTGGGGCATCGCCATGGCGACGCAGCAGCTGATTCCGGCAATGACAAGGAGTCCCTGTACGACATGGGGATGCAGGCCGAGCGGCCGGTCGGATCCCCCGGCCATCGTCATTTCGGACAATGTTTTCTGCGGCGGCGGTGGACGGCGCAGCACGAAGATCAGCGGCAGCATGGTAACCAAGCAGAATAGCCCGACGAAGAGATGGGTTTGCCGCCATCCCACCGTGGCGACGAAATGCTCTAGAATCGGCGGCCAGATCGTGCCGGCAAAATAGTTGCCGCAAGCGGCGAGCGCGATGGCCATGCCGCGATAGCGATCGAACCACAGCGAGGTATTGGCGACCAGGGGTCCGAACAGGGCGGCATTGCCGATCAGCCCGATCAGCGCGCCGCAGAGAATGGCGAAGGTACCGATATTCGGTGCATACGAGGTCGCCACATAGCCCGCGCTCAAGGCGAGCGTGCCGGCGATGACCGGGAACACGATGCCGAAGCGGTCGGCCAGCCGCCCCATCAGCATGCCGCCGAACACGATGCCCATGGTCGTCATCGTGTAGGGAAGCGCCGCACCGGCGCGGTCGATGCC
This sequence comes from Alphaproteobacteria bacterium, assembly GCA_009694085.1. Taxonomy (GTDB): domain Bacteria; phylum Pseudomonadota; class Alphaproteobacteria; order SHVW01; family SHVW01; genus SHVW01. The sequence goes on along the minus strand of SHVW01000012.1, from coordinate 23,360 downwards.
AAACTCGGCCTGGATCGCCGGCAAGGTGATGGCGAAGGACCACATGCCGACGCCGCCGAGCGTGCTGAGGGTCACGGCAACGGCAAGGCGGAACCAGGCGTATCGCGAGTCCATCGATTGCTTCTTTCCAAATTTCTAAGGTTTTTCGATGCCGTCAGCCTGTCTTTGGCGCAACTCGCGGCGCATAATTTTACCGGTCGCCGTCATCGGTAGGGAGTCTAAAAACTCGATCGCGCGCGGATATTCGTGGGCGGCTAGACGCGATTTGATGAAGGTCTGGATGTCGGCACGCAGCGCGTCGTTGCCGTCATGGCCCGGTTTGAGCACGAGGAAGGCCTTGACGATCTCGGTGCGCACGGGATCCGGAATGCCAACCGCTGCGGCGAACGCAACGCTTGGATGCCTCAGCAGGCACTCCTCGATCTCGGCCGGTCCGATACGATAACCGGCAGAGGTGATCACGTCGTCCGATCGACCGAAATACCAGAAATAGCCCTGATCATCGCGCCGGCCGAGGTCGCCGGTCATCAGCCAGTCGGCGACGAACTTGGCGCGGGTTGCCTCGGGATTGCGCCAATATTCCAGGAACATGACCGGGTCGGGGTGACGAATGGCGATATGGCCGACCGTGCCGTCCGGCACCTCCCGCCCCTCGCCGTCGACGATCGCGACGCAATGACCCGGAATTGACCTGCCCATGGCACCGGGGCGTACCGGCATGATGGAAGCGCAATTGCCGACGACCAAATTGCACTCGGTCTGTCCATAGAATTCATTGATCGTGAATCCGAAAACGCGACGGCTCCACTCGATCAACTCCGCCCCAAGGCTCTCGCCGCCGCTGCCGATCGATCGCAACTTGAAGCGGTGCCGGGCGACCGGGTCGTCCACTTGGCGCATCAGCTTGAGCGCTGTTGGCGGTAGGAATGCGTTACGCACGCCATGCTTGGCCATGAGATGGAAGGCATGATCGGGATCGAACTTGCGTGCGCGATGGGCCAGCACGGGTACGCCGTGGTGCCAGGACGGCAGAAGCACGTCGATCAACCCGCCGATCCAGGCCCAGTCTGCGGGCGTCCAAAATAGATCGCCCGATTGGGGGAAGAATTCCTGCGGAAACTCTACGCCGGGTAGGTGGCCGAGCAGCACGCGATGGGCGTGCAGCGCGCCCTTGGGCGGCCCGGTCGTGCCCGAGGTGTATATGATGATGGCGGGGTCGTCGGCACTGGTATCGACGGCCTGGAAGTGGTCGGCGCTGCGCTCCAGGGTCGGCCAGAAAGCCAGCGCGTCGGCACCGTCGCGCTTCCGGTCCGCAGCGAGCACCAGATCCAATTTGGGCAGGCGCGGCCTGATCTCGACGATCTTGGCGAGGCTGGCTTCGTCGGCGATCAGCGCGCGGGCGCCGGAGTTGCCCAACCGATATTCCAATGCGTCCGCACCGAACAGCGTGAACAGGGGCACCGCGATCAGCCCGGCTTTGTAACAGGCGACGTGGGCGAGCGCGGTTTCCGGACGCTGGGGCAGCAGGATGCCAACCCGATCGCCGCGCGTCAGCCCGTGGGCGATGAACGCATTGGCGAGCCGATTGGACAGCTTGGCGATGTCGCCGAAGCTGTAGCGCATGACGGTCCCGACTGCGTCTTCATAGATCAGCGCCGGCTTGCTCGGTTCGTGCCGGTCGACGATATCGACGCCGATGTTGTAGCGCGGAGGAACTCGCCAATGGAAATTACGGCAGGCGGTTTCATAACTCTCGGCAGGATCAAGCATGGTTGGAGGCAATCATGGCACGCACAGAGCGGCTGCACGATCCGCGATTGCGAGCGACGCGGTCAGTCCCGGCGATTCGATGCCGAACAGGTTGACCAGGCCGCGGATGCCGTGATCGGCTGGCCCTTGAATAACGAAATCCTTGGCCGGTTCGCCCGGCGCTTGCAGCTTCGGGCGGATACCGGCATAGCCGGGTTGGAGCGCACCGTCGGGCAAGCCCGGCCAATAGGTTCGGATGGCGGTGTAGAAGGATTGGGCGCGGCTGGGATCGACCGTGTAGTCGATCGTCTCGATCCATTCTACATCGGGCCCAAAGCGCGCCTGGCCGGCAAGATCGACGGTGATATGAACGCCAAGCCCGGCCGCCACGGGAGCGGGATAGATCAATCGGCTAAACGGGGATCTGCCGGCGAGCGTGTAATAGTTACCCTTGGCGAAATGGCCGGGCGGTACGGCGGATTCGGGCAATCCCCTGAACTTGCCGGCGAGTGCTGGGGCATGCAGCCCTGCGCTATTGATCACGGTGCGCGCCAGCAGGCGCAGCGGCTGGTCGCCGCCGGTTTCCAGGGCGATGCCGTCATTGCCGATCGTGGCAGCCAGCACCGGCGTGTTAAACGCGATCATCGTGCCGGCAGCTTCTGCGTCGCCCTGCAGCGCCAGCATATAGGCATGGCTGTCGATGATGCCGGTCGACGGCGAAAGCAGCGCGCCGACGCAGGCAAGCGCCGGTTCCAATCGCTTTGCCTGAGAGCTGTCTAGCCACACCAAATCATCCACGCCATTGGCCTCGGCCTTGCGCTTGAGTCCAGCGAGCCCGGTCAGTTGCGCTTCGTCGCAGGCGACGATCAGCTTGCCCAGGCGCTTGTGCGGGATACCGCGCTCGGCGCAGTAGGCATAGAGCCGCGTGCGCCCCTCGACGCAAGTCAGAGCTTTCAGGCTGCCCTGTGGATAGTAGATGCCGGCGTGAATGACTTCCGAGTTGCGCGAACTGGTTTCGGTGCCGATGGAGTCGGCCTGCTCGACGACGATCACCTCGCGGCCCGCCTGCGCGAGCGCGCGCGCCACGGCCAAGCCAACCACGCCTGCGCCGATCACGACCGCATCCGCCCGTTCAACCATGGCCGTCCTTGTCCGTATTGCCGCGGCAAGCGCCGGAGAGTGCCGGCAACGGGCGGGCTCGGTCAAGAACGGTAGCGACTTGTCGACACCCCGGCGACGCGCACACTGTCATGCGCGCCAGCCCCCAAACCGCGAGTAGGCGTCATGGCTCTCAGCAAATCCCTCAGTATCCTCGACCGGCACACCTTCTTGCCCGGTGACGTGATTTTCAGGGAAGGCGAGATGGGCGATTGCGCCTTTATCATCAATCAGGGGTTGGTCGAGATCACCAAGAAGTCAGGCCGGCGCAGCGTTGTACTGGACAGGGTGGGCGTCCAAGGTATTTTCGGCGAAATGGCCATGATCGATGCCAAGCCGCGGTCGGCGACGGCAACCGCGCTTGAGCCAACCCAATGCCTAGTACAGCGTTTCCTTGAAACGACTCATATCCGCTGGCATGACCGTGGTGCGTCCTTCGACAAGCTCAGGATGAGGGTGGCCCATCGTGGCACGAAAATCGTTCCTCAGTCTGAGCTTGTCGAAGGCCGCACGGCGTTGATCCCAGCAACTGCTCGGAAACTCGGAATCGCTGTACTAGTCATCAAGAACAAGGTGCTGCGCCAGAAGATCGACAAGGCAGCCCCGTTCCTGCGCGCACTCTTGCGCATCATGGTGCGCAATCTGCGCTCGACCAACTGGCTGGCGGCTGGACCTGGAGGGTAGACACCAGCCGAAGGGTCAGCTTGCCAGGCTGCCGGATCCTGCGCAAAGCTTGGCCGTACGGCCTTTGACCACGAGACAGTTCGGGATCGGGCGCCAACGATATGTCGACGAATGTTTGATTGAAGGCGCTTGATCGCCTCACTTTTTAGCCCGGCGAGGTGATCTTTCGCGAAGGTGATGTCGGCGATCGCGCCTTCGTCGTCACGCGCGGCTTGGTAGAGATATCGAAGACCTCGACGAAGCGGAGCGTTGTTTTAGAAAAAGTCGGTGTCCAAGGCATCTTTGGCGAGATGGCTTTAATCGATGACCGGCCGCGTTCGGCGACCGCGACAGCCCTCGAATTGACGCAGTGCATGATCATTCAGCACAAGGAGCTGCGCCAGAAGCTCGAGCGCACGGACCCATTCATCCGCGCGCTGCTGCGCATCATGGTGCGCAATGTGCGTTCGACCAATCGGCTCGTGGTGAAGGACGACGAGGTCTAGACCCCGCGAGGTTGCCGGCTCGGGAAAACTCCATTACAGTTCAATCTGTTGTAGGCTCTTGGCCGGTGCGATCATTATGCCGCTCGACGTGGTTCATTCCGTGTGCCCGCACGATTGCCCGAGTACGTGCGCGCTCGAAGTCGAGCGGATCGATGCCCATCGGATCGGTCGCGTGCGCGGCAGCCGGGAGAATACTTACACGGCCGGCGTCGTTTGCGCCAAGACGGCGCGCTATGCCGAGCGCGTCCACCACCCCGACCGTTTGACTCAACCTCTGCGGCGTACCGGTCCCAAGGGGGCGCGGCAATTCGCCCCGATCTCATGGGACGAGGCGCTCGACCGCACCGCCGAAGCCTTCATGACAGCTGCCAATCAGCACGGCAGCGAGGCGGTGTGGCCCTATTTTTACGCCGGCACCATGGGCCTGGTGCAACGCGACGGCATCAACCGTCTGCGCCATGTCATGCGCTATTCGGGCCAGCACAGCACCATCTGCATTACGCTGGCCGACGCAGGCTTTATCGCGGGCACGGGGGCCAAGCGTGGGCTCGATCCACGCGAAATGGCGGAGAGCGACCTAATCGTCATGTGGGGCGGCAATCCCGTTTCCACCCAGGTCAACGTCATGACCCATGTGACACGGGCGCGTCGGGAGCGCGGCGCGCGCTTCGTGGCCATCGATCCCTATCGCACGGGTACGGCGGAGGCAGCCGATCTACACCTCGCCGTGCGCCCCGGCACGGACGGCGCGCTCGCCTGCGCGGTTATGCATGTGCTGTTCAAGGAAGGCTTCGCCGACCGTGCTTATATGGCGAAATACACCGACGCGCCCGAACGGCTGGAAGCCCATCTGCAATCGCGCGATCCGGACTGGGCCGCGCGTATCACCGGCCTGTCCGTCGATTCGATCGTGCAGTTCGCCCGGCTCTACGGCCGGACTAAGCGCAGCTTCATCCGCCTGGGCTATGGCTTTAGCCGCTCGCGCAACGGCGCGGTGCAGATGCATGCCGCGTCCTGTCTGCCCGCGGTGACCGGCGCCTGGCAATATCCAGGCGGCGGCGCGCTCTACAGCAATTCCGGCATCTACCGTTGGAATAAAACGTTGATCGAGGGATTGGATGCGGTCGATCCCACCATCCGTGTGCTCGATCAATCCGCGATCGGCCCCGTTCTGGTTGGCGATGCGGCCGCACTCAAGGGCGGGCCGCCCGTGACCGCCATGCTGATCCAAAACACCAACCCCGTGGTGGTGGCGCCCGAACTGGCCAAGGTTCATCGCGGTTTCGCGCGGGAAGACCTGTTTGTCGCCGTCCATGAGCAGTTCATGACCGAAACGGCGGCGATGGCGGACATCGTAGTCCCCGCGACCACGTTCCTGGAGCATGACGATCTCTACCAGGCCGGCGGCCATTCCTATATCCAGATCGGGCCTAAGATCATCGAGCCGCCTGGGCAATGCCGCAGCAATCATGAAGTGATCCAGGGTTTGGCGCGCCGGCTTGGCGCGCGGCATCCTGGATTTGACATGACGGAATGGGAAATGGTCGACGCAACGCTAAGGGTGTCGGGCTGGCCCGATGCCACGACCCTGCGCGACGCCCATGGGTTCGATTGCATGCCCAAATTCGAAACCGCTCACTACCTCGACGGGTTTGCCCATCCCGACAAGCGTTTCCGGTTCGCGCCGGTTTGGGCCGGGCAGGGGCCTGAGTTCGCCGGTATGCCCGCCCTACCCGACCATTGGGCGGTGATCGATGCGGCGACACCGGAGCACCCCTTCCGCCTAGTTACGGCGCCGGCACGCAATTTCCTCAACACCACCTTTACCGAAACCCCGACCTCGCAAAAACAGGAGGCTCGGCCGCGGGCAATGATCCATCCCGACGATCTCCGGACTCTCGGTATTCTGGACGGCGCGGCAGTGCGGCTGGGCAATCGGCGCGGTAGCGTGGTCGTTCATGCCGCCGCCTTCGACGGTTTGCAGTCTGGCGTGGTCGTCGTCGAGAGTATCTGGCCCAATCGGGCGTTCGTGGAAGGCGCGGGCATCAACACGCTGATCAGCGCCGATGCCGGCGCGCCCTTCGGCGGTGCCGTGTTCCACGACACCGCGATCTGGATCAGGCCGGCCTAATCGGCGCGTGGCGAGGCAGGCCGTGAGCGACATCCCTTGCGACACGATTGACTTCGCCAAGCTCGATGAGTTGCTGCGTCAACGTCCCCCGCCGCCCCAACCCACCCAACAGGTGCCAGCCTCGACGGCGCCAGCAGCGGAAACATCCTCTGTACCAGTCGCTCCGGTTCCGGAATCATCGGTGAGAGCGGAATCGCCACCCACTGTTGCCCAGAACGTTGCGACACCGGTTGGTCGGGCGGAGGCGCGTCTTGGCAACTCCACTCATGTGATCGTGTTCGGCAACGAGAAGGGCGGATCAGGGAAGTCGACGGCCTCCATCAATGTGGCGGTTGCCCTGCTGCGTGACGGCCATACCGTTGGCACCATCGATCTCGACGCTGGCCAATGGATACTGACCCGCTATCTCGCCAATCGTAACGCAACGATCAAGCGCACGGGCCAAGCCCTGCCCTTGCCCGAGCACTTCTTTCTAGCCGGCAGTAACCTGCCCAATCGTACCGATTCCGAGATCGACGAACGTCAGCGTTTCGCCCTGATCATAGAAAAGCTTTCCGTAAGCAACAAGTTTATCGTCATCGATTGCGTCGGCACCGATACCCATTTGGCCCGGCTTGCCCACTCCTTCGCGGACACGCTGGTAACGCCGCTGAACGATAGCTTCGTCGATCTCGACGTCATTGCTCAAGTCGATGTTGCGAGCATGAGCGTGGCCCGTCCGAGCATCTATGCCGAGATGGTCTGGAACGCGCGCAAACGGCGAGCCAAGCGTGATGGTGGTTCGATCGACTGGATTGTCATGCGCAACCGGTTGAGCCATCTCGATGCGCGCAACAAACGCGATATGGCCGACATACTGGAACAACTGAGCAAACGCATCGGTTTCCGCCTTGCTCCCGGGTTCGGTGAGCGCGTGATTTTCCGAGAGTTGTTCCTGCGTGGTATGACCTTGCTCGATATGGGTCAAGGCCGAGACAGGCTGAGCCTATTGAACCTGGCCGCCCGCCAGGAAGTGCGTGCACTGATGCAGACCATACGCCTGCCCGCGGCGCAGCTGCGGGTCGTCGGGTAACGGGCGCCTACCCTGGCGCGGACGTCGCATCGTCCCCATATAGGAACGATCGGAGGAACCACCGGACGATGGCCGATCACAAGGGTAAATTGCCGACACAGGCGGCGCAGGCGGACGTCCAAGCGTTCCTTGCCAAGGTGGCGGCCATGCCGCGCGTCGTCGCCGCCGGCGCGCGCGGCCGATTGATCTTCGCGCTCGACGCCACCGCCAGCCGCGAGCCGACCTGGGATCAGGCAAGCCGTATCCAGGGCGAGATGTTCGCGGAGACCGCGGGGCTTGGCGGGCTGGAAGTTCAACTCGCCTATTACGGCGGTTTCGCCGGCTTTGACGCGACGCCATGGCACGCCAACGCTGCCGACCTTCTGGCCGCCATGAGCAGGGTCCGTTGTGAGGGCGGCCAGACCCAGATTGCCCGCGTGCTCGGCCATGCACGCGACGAAGCCCGTCGACGGAAGGTCAATGCTCTCGTCTTCGTCGGCGATTGCATGGAAGAAGACGTGGATGCGTTGTGCCGGCTGGCTGGCGAACTTGGTTTACTCGGAGTGCCCGTTTTCATGTTTCATGAAGGCGACGACGGTGCCGCCGAAACGGCGTTTCGCGAGGTCGCACGGTTGACGCGCGGTGCCTATTGCCGGTTTGACGTGGGCAGCGCACGTCAGCTACGCGAATTGTTGGCTGCTGTGGCGATTTTTGCCGCCGGCGGTCGCAAAGCGCTTGCCGACCACGGTCGCGCACGGGGCGGTGCGGCCTTGTTGCTGACGCGCCAGCTCGGCTCCAATGAGGCGATGGACAGTCGATGATCTTCTACGTCTTGATCGGCATTTTGGGGCTGGTATTGGCGCTTTGGCTGTTGCGCCAGGTCGCCTATGCAGATACCAGGACGCTTCTGCGCGGCTTGAAATGGGGTACCGCAGGGTTGGTCGGCGCCGCCGGTATCTATCTTCTGTTGACCGGCCGTCTCATGCAGGCGGCCTTTGCAGTCAGCGCGCTGGCGCCCATGTTCGTGCGCTGGCGTGCGGCTTGGCAAGGCCTGCGCAATGCTACCGGGGCGGCGCAGAGGCCTACGCCCGGCAAACGCTCGACTGTCGAGACGAATTACCTCGCCATGATACTGGATCACGACACTGGCGAGCTTGGCGGTACGGTTCGCCAGGGCCCCTTCTCGGGTCGAGATTTGGCCGCCCTAACTCTCGACGAGTTGATCGAATTGTGGCGGGTGTGCCGGGCTGAGGATGCTCAGGGCGCCGCCCTTTTGGAAACCTATCTCGATCGTACCCAGGCGGCGGATTGGCGCGACCGGGCCAATGCCACCGGTGCGTCCGGGGCCACGAGTGACGAGGCCATGACGCGGGCCCAGGCCCTCGCCATTCTCGGCCTCGCCGACAATGCGGATGAAACCGCCATTCGCGAAGCTCATCGTCGTCTGATGATGGCTAACCATCCCGATCGTGGGGGCTCGACCTTCCTCGCGACCCAGATCAATCGGGCAAAGGACGTCTTGCTCGAGCGGCGGGCAGGCAGGGAATAGACCGTCAGCTCGAACGTTGGAGGGCAGGCAGGCGGCGGTTGCGTTGGGGGCCGTGCCTGTGGCACATAGGCCGAACTGTGTCGCCGCCGGAAGGGGCCTTGGTTGCACATCCCAGGGGCGAAACGGAGCCGGTCGCGCCGAGACTTTAGAATGCGATATCGAGAGACTTCATGGCCACACGCGTCCGCAAGGCGATTTTTCCAGTTGGCGGCTTGGGCACGCGCTTTCTGCCCGCGACCAAGTCGATGCCGAAGGAGATGTTACCGGTCGTCGATAAGCCGCTGATCCAATATGCAGTTGAAGAGGCGCGGGCCGCCGGGATCGAGGAATTCATCTTCGTTACCGGGCGCGGCAAGAGCGCCATTGAGGATCATTTCGACCATAGCTACGAGCTTGCGGCGACCCTATCGGCGCGCGGCAAGATCGCCGAGTTGCAGTTGGTGCGGGACACGCTGCCGACGCCGGGGCAAGTTGCCTATACGCGCCAGCAGGAACCGCTCGGCCTCGGCCATGCCGTTTGGTGCGCACGCAACATGGTGGTCGATGAACCCATCGCTATTTTGCTGGCCGACGATTTGATCTTGTCCGATACGCCGTGTCTGAAGCAGATGATCGATGCGCATGCCCAACTGGGCGGCAACATGATCGCAGTAATGGATGTGCCGCGTGCTCAGACAGCGAGCTACGGAGTCATCACGCCGGGCCGCCGCGACGGCCGCCTGATCGAGGTCAAGGGGCTGGTCGAAAAACCTAGGCCCGAGGACGCACCATCGATCCATGCGGTGATCGGGCGCTACATTCTACAGCCCCAGGTGTTCGAGCATCTGAGCGGGTTGGAACGCGGCGCCGGTAACGAAGTGCAGTTGACGGATGCGCTTGCGCGTATGATCGGTGACGGACCGTTTTACGGTTACGACTTCGAAGGCCGACGCTTCGATTGCGGCACGCGCGTCGGTTTCCTTGAAGCGAACCTGGCCTTCGCGCTCAGGCGTCCGGATATGCGCGACCGGGTCAAGGACTTCCTTAAGAACTACACCTGATCTGCAAAACGGTCTCGATCAGGTTGCTCAAGAAACGGAGATCACACAGCCATGCGCATTGCCATGATCGGAACCGGCTACGTCGGCCTGGTATCCGGCGCGTGCTTTTCCGAGTTTGGTGCCGCCGTCACTTGCGTCGACAAGGACGTTGCCAAAATCGACGGACTCAAACGCAATGAGATGCCGATCTATGAGCCCGGCCTCGATGCGTTGGTTGCGACCAATGTTGCGGCCGGCCGGCTCAGCTTTACAACCGATCTCAAGTCTGCCGTCGCGTCGGCCGACGCTGTGTTCATCGCGGTAGGTACGCCGTCCCGTCGCGGCGACGGTCACGCCGATCTGAGTTATGTCTATGCCGCCGCGCGCGAAATCGCCACGGCGGTCACGGGCTATACCGTCGTGGTCACCAAATCGACGGTGCCCGTCGGCACCGGCCGCGAGGTTCTGCGTATCATCCGAGAGGCCAGACCGGACGCAGAGGTCGATGTAGTTTCCAACCCCGAATTCTTGCGCGAAGGCTCGGCGATCAACGATTTCATGCGACCCGACCGCGTCGTCATCGGTTGCGACAGCGAGCGCGCGCGCGAAGTCATGCGCGAACTCTACCGCCCGCTCTATCTAAACGAGACACCGATCGTGTTCACGACCCGGCGTTCCAGCGAGCTGATCAAGTACGCCGCCAATACATTCCTCGCCACCAAGATCACATTCATCAACGAGGTGGCTGATTTGTGCGAGGCGCTCGATTGCGACGTGCAAGACGTGGCGCGCGGTATCGGGCTCGACGGACGCATCGGCGGCAAGTTTCTGCACGCAGGGCCCGGGTATGGCGGCTCGTGCTTTCCCAAGGACACTCTGGCCTTGGTTAAGACGGCGCGAGACGCGAAGGCGCCCTTGCGCATCATCGAAACGGTGGTCGAGATCAACGAGGCGCGCAAGATGCAAATGGCTGCGAAGATCGATCGCGCGCTCAACGGCGGTACCAAGGGCAAGACCATCGCGGTCCTGGGGTTGACGTTCAAGCCCAATACCGACGACATGCGCGATAGTCCGAGCTTGGTTATTCTGCCCGAGCTCATCAAACGCGGCGCCAAGATTCGAGCCTTTGATCCCGAGGGCATGAAGGAGGCGGCCAAGATGCTGCCGGCATCCATTGAGATGTGTGAGGATGCCTACGATGCCATGGAAGGCGCTGATGCCATAGTGCTCTTGACGGAATGGAACGAGTTCCGCGCGCTCGACCTCGATCGCGTCAAAGCGTTGTTGAAGGCGCCAGTCATGATCGATTTGCGCAATGTCTACAACCCAACGGACATGGCGGCGGCCAATTTTCACTATACTTGCGTCGGCCGTGCATCGGTCGCGATCAAGTAGGACTGAGGAACGAATGATGGCAGGGCATAAGTTTCACCCGACGGTACTGCGCGAATACGATATTCGCGGCATCGTCGGCAAGACGCTTTCGACCGAGGACGCGCGCGCAATCGGCCGCACTTTCGGCACCATCGTCGGTGCTAAGGGCGGCCGGCGCGTGGCGCTCGGCTATGACGGGCGACACAGTTCGCCCAGCCTAGCCGATGCGATCGCCGAGGGGTTGATGGCGTCGGGCATTGATGTCGAGCGCACCGGTCGGGGGCCGACCCCCATGCTCTATTTCGCCGTGTATGAGCTCGATACCGATGGCGGTATCCAGATCACGGGCTCGCACAACCCGCCCGACTACAACGGCTTCAAGTTGATGTTGGGCAAGAAGGGTTTCTTCGGCGCGGATATTCAGAAGCTGGGTAAAATGGCTGCCGATGGCGCCTATGCGGTCGGCAAAGGCAGCAGCCGGTCCCATGACGTGACCGGCCGGTACATCGACCGCCTGCTCCGCGATTTTCCCGCGGGCCGCGCGCTCAACGTCGCGTGGGATGCCGGCAACGGCGCGGCCGGCGAGATCATGACGGCGGTTACCAAACGCCTGCCTGGGCGTCACGTTCTGATGTTCGAGACGATCGATGGCGATTTCCCCAACCATCATCCCGACCCGACTGTGGCCGAGAACCTCGGGGACATCATTGCCGCGGTCAAGCGCGAGCGCCTCGATCTAGGCGTCGCTTTTGACGGCGACGGCGATCGCGTCGGCGTTGTCGACGGCAAGGGGCGCATTCTGTGGGCCGACCAGCTCATGATGATTTTGGCCGAAGACGTGCTGCGCGAGCGACCGGGTGCCACCATCATCGCCGACGTTAAGTCGAGCCAGGCTCTGTTCGACGAGATCGCCCGCCATGGCGGCAGGCCGCTGATGTGGAAGACCGGGCACTCGCTCATCAAGTCGAAGATGGCGGAACTCGACTCGCCCTTCGCCGGGGAGATGAGCGGCCATATCTTCTTCGCCGACCGCTGGTATGGCTTCGATGACGCACTTTATGTGGCGCTACGCCTGCTCGCGATCTTGGTGCGCGGGTCGACCGATCTAAGCACCATGTTCGACCGCCTGCCCCAGTTGGTCAGTACGCCGGAGCTGCGCTTCCCCTGTTCGGAGGAACATAAGTTCAAGGCCGTGGCCGAAGTCGCCGAACGCCTACGGTCTGCCGGCGCCGACATGTCCGACATCGACGGCGTGCGGGTCAAGACCGCCGATGGCTGGTGGCTGCTGCGCGCCTCCAACACCCAGGACGTGCTCGTCGCGCGCTGCGAGGCGAGCAGTCGGCAAGGCCTGGAGCGACTTAAGGGAGCGTTGGTTGCCGAACTCGGCCGCAGCGGCATCGCGGCACCAACTTTCTGAGAAACTACTCCGGCAGCGCCGCGAGGCCCGCCGCCGCTGAGGGCGCAGCGTCAGCGATTTCGGTCAACAGTTTGTTGAGAATGGCGCGCGCGAAGGTCTCATAATCCTGTGCCGACATGACGAAGGCATCGGCGCCGCCGATCACGTTATCGAGGTAATAAGAGTCAAGCCGAGGTTCGTCGTTCAAGATGGCGAGCCCGTTGATCGTCACACCAGCTTTGACGGCTTGGTCGCGCGCCAGACCGGGCGGGTGGCCATTGTTGTTGCTGCCGTCGCCCGATACGTCGATCACTCGGCGCGTACCGGTGAAGCCTCGGCCGAATTGCCGCATCGCGTAGTCGATGGCGCCGGATAGCGACGTCCCGCCGCCGAAGATGATGCGGCGGGATTCCACAATGGCGCTGGCGAAGGCTTGGGCGCTGGCTTGGTCATGGATTTGAGTCCAGCCGGCCATGTTGGCTTGGAGGCCGTAACCGGACCACTGAAACATGGTGACGGCGATGGATCGCCGCCCGCCCGCCTGGATCGCCTGGATCACGGCCGGGTTGGTGAAGGCCTGGGCATAGCCCTGGACCTGCTGGCGCCACTCATTCATGTCGACGCTGCCCGATGCGTCGAGCGCCAGTACAAGCTCCAGATCCACCTGCGTCTGAGCGCGTGTCGCGGGCACGAGTGTGGCCAGCGACAAGGCAATTGCAAGGGCGATCCTACGCAGGTGCATTACCATTTCCACGGCGCGACTGAACTGGCGATGCGGTCGTTGGGTTGCACAATGCGAGCTGTGCCGACCGCCCAGGCGGATAACGCGCGAGCATAGCACGCTTCCCGGCGATTCGCGCGGCTCAGATCGGCGTCGTTAACGCCGCTGCGTCAAGCTATCCAAAGCTCCGGACTGGCCGACACGTTGCAAGAGAGATCGCATGCTGCGCGAATAGGCCAGCAGCATTGCTCTCACGATGGGATCGGCTTTGGCGATGGCCTTGTCGAGCACGTCTCCGGTGATTTTGATACAGGTGGTTTTGCGGAGCGCACGGACATTGGCGCTACGCGGACTGCCGTCGATCAGGGCCATCTCGCCGAAAATGCTGCCTTCCTCGATATTGGCGAGCACGATCAACTGGCCGTCGACAGTGCGAAAGACCTGAACCGCGCCGGATGAAAGGAGATAGGCGCAATCGCCCGGGTCCCCTTCGCGCAGAATCACCTGGCCAGCGTTGAAATTCTTGACTTCGATCGTTTCGGCCATGCGCCCACCCTATCTGGCCAGGAGCGAAAAACTGCTAGTTAAATCAAAGATCTACAGCTTGGCGCCCGGTACAATACCGTATTCTAAACCGGCATCGGTTAACCAATTCCAAAGATAGGCGGCAAAACTGGCGAGGATGTAAATGTCATAGCTGGGAATGTCGTCCAATTGGTGGATGATGACGCCCGCCCGCGCGATTAGGCTTTGGGCCGCGCGGCCGGGTCCGAAGGTTCGGGGGTGAAGGTCGAGCGGGCAACCTTTAGCCAGCACGTCGCGGGCCTTCGGTCCGGACAGGCGAATGATGGTGCGCGAATCGCCGATGTCGGTCACGGCCGCGTGGAGCCCAACCAACGCCACCTTAAGCCCGACCGCCCGCGCCATCGCATCGTCCGGCGCGGTCACAACGAGCCATTCGTCGGGACCGAGCCACAAGGCGCCATTCGATCCGGCGCTCGTTGCCGTGTTGGCGATCAGCGGCAGGTCGAAGCCGAGTGCGCCATGGGCGGCGGCGATGAATGCTGGGTCAATCGCATTGCCGCGCAAAACAAGCATGCCGGCGAAAACACGCTCGGCGATCGTTACTCCAACTGGTCCGTTGGCGCGAGGCAGGTGCGTTTGTCCGGCGAGCGGGCTTGTCGGTGTGGGGGCATCAACCATTCTGGCGCTTGCCCTCGGGATCGAAGAAACGGGGCTCGACCACTTTGACCCGGATGGTGCGGTCGGCGAGCGGCACATGAAGCGCCTGGCCCATGCGGTCGCGACCGCCTTTGATCAACGCCAGCGCGATCGAACGGCCGAGATTGGGGCTGTGATAGCTCGACGTGACGTGGCCGATCATGGCCATGGGCGGCTCTGGTTTGAGTTCGGCAACGATCTGGCCGCCTTCGGGCAACACAATGCGCGGATCGTCGGTTAGCAAGCCGACGAGCTGCTTACGGTCGGGGCGCATGCTGTCGCCACGGGCGAGCGAGCGCTTGCCGATAAAATCTTTTGTCTTGCTAACCATGCCGGCCATGCCGAGATCAATCGGCGTCACTGTGCCGTCGGTTTCCTGGCCGACGATGACGAAACCTTTCTCGGCGCGCAGCACATGCATGGCTTCCGTGCCATAGGGTGTGACGCCTTTGTCGGCGCCGGCCTGCATCAGCGCGCGCCAGAGCGCCAGACCCCAGCGCCGGGGCACGTTGATCTCGTAGCTGATCTCGCCGGTGAAGCTGATGCGGAAGATGCGAGCCGGGACACCGGCAACGCGACCCTCGCGCACTGCCATGAAGGGGAATGTCTTGGGATCGAGGTCGATATCGGTTGCCAGCTCGGCCAGCAGATCGCGGGCATGAGGACCGCAGATAGCGGCGACCGCCCATTGTTCCGTTACCGAACTCATATAGACGCGCAGCTCCGGCCACTCGGTCTGCGACCACTCCTCAAGCCAGGCGAGCACACGTGCAGCGCCGCCGGTCGTCGTGGTCATGTGGAAATGGTCGGCGGCAAGGCGCGTCGTCACGCCGTCGTCGAACACCATGCCGTCGTCCTTGCACATGAAGCCGTAGCGCGATCGGCCGACCTCCAGCTTGCTCCAGGCATTGGTGTAGATGCGATTGAGGAACTCCGCGGCATCCGGCCCCCGGATATCGATTTTGCCTAGCGTCGATGCGTCCAGAATGCCAATGCAGGTGCGCGCCGCCTTGACCTCGCGGTTGACAGCATCGTGCATGCTTTCGCCAAGCTTGGGATAGTACCAGGGTCGTTTCCATTGACCGACATCCTCGAACGCCGCACCAGCCTCGGCGTGCCAGGTATGCATGGCAGTGGTGCGCACGGGATCGGCCAGAGCGCCGACATCGCGGCCGGCCAATGCGCCGTAGCTGATCGGCGTGTAAGGTGGGCGGAAGGTCGTGGTGCCGATGGTGCTGGGCTCAGCCGCCAAGGCCTCTGACAGAATGCCGAGCGCGTTGACATTGCTGAGCTTGCCCTGGTCGGTGCCCATGCCGGTCGTGGTGTAGCGCTTGAGATGCTCGACCGAGCGATAGCCCTCGCGTGCGGCGAGTCCAAGATCCGCGGCGGTTACATCGTTCTGGAAGTCGACGAAATGCTTCCCGCCCTCGCCGATCGGCCGATCCGACGGCACGACCCAGAGCACGCGCAGCGGTGCCCGCGATTCGGGCGGCACCGCTGGCGCAGACGGCGCGGCGGTGGCGTAACCGGCCGCGCTGGCCGCTGTGGCGCCGGCCGCAAACCCCTCGGCCAGACAATCGCCCAGGGACCAGGCGCCGTTGCAGGCTCCGGCATTGGCGAGCGCCTGGTCGCAGCGGTCGGGTAGGAAGACGCCCTGAGCCGCATCGTAGCGCAGCCGGCCGCGTGCCTGGGAGAACAGGTGGACGGTTGGGTTCCAGCCGCCGGACATGGCAAGCGCGTCGCATGCGATGCTGCGCACGGGTCCGATCGCTCGGCCGCCCGATTCGTCGAGCTGCATGACCTCGATTGCCGCGATCCGCCGTGCGCCATGGGTGGCTACGATTCCGTGCCCGGTCAGGAGTTCGATGCCGCGCGCTCGAATTTCTCCGGCGAGCGGGCCAGGCTCCGGGCGCAAGTCGATCACCGCGGCCACGCCGACTCCGGCATCGAACAGAGCGAGCGCGGCGCGATAGGCGCTGTCGTTGTTGGTGAACACGGCGACGCGCCGGCCGGGGGCCGCGGCGTAGCGGGTGACATAGGTCGCCGCTGCGCCGGCCAGCATGATGCCGGGCCGGTCGTTGTCGCGGAACACCAAGGGCCGCTCGATGGCACCGGTCGCGAGCACGACGCGTGCCGCGCGCACGCGCCATAGGCGCTGGCGTGGCTGATGCGCAGCCGGTTTGGCCAAGTGGTCGGCGACCCGTTCGACCAGAGCAAGCGCGTTGTGGTCGTAATAGCCGAAGCAGGTCGTGCGCGGCAGCAGCGTCACTTCGGGCAACGCGGCCAGTTCGGTCAGCGCCGCCTTGACCCAGTCGAGCGCCGGTCGATCCGCGATGACCGCGCGCTGGCCCAGGAGCTGACCGCCCATCTCGGCTTGCTCGTCGCACAGTATGACGCGCGCGCCGGATCGTCCGGCGGCGAGCGCTGCGGCCAAGCCAGCCGGTCCTGCGCCGACGACCAGCACGTCGCAATGGGCATAGCGCTTGTCGTAGATGTCGGGATCGGGATCGTCGGGCGCGCGGCCCAAGCCGGCGGCGCGGCGGATCAGGCGCTCGTAGAACATCCAGGCCGAAGGCGGCCACATGAAGGTCTTGTAGTAAAAGCCAGCGGGCAGGATGCGCGAGGCGAGTTCGTTGACCGCGCCGAGGTCGAAGCCAACGGAGGGCCAGCAATTTTGGCTGCGTGCGATCAGGCCGTCGAACAACTCGGCCTGGGTGGCGCGCACATTGGGCTCGCTGCGTTCGCCGGCACGCAACTGGACAAGCGCGTTCGGCTCTTCCGGCCCGCTTGTCAGAATGCCGCGTGGGCGATGGTATTTGAAACTGCGGCCAACCAAATGAACGCCGTTGGCGATCAGTGCCGAGGCCAGCGTATCACCGGCCAGCCCCTCATGCCCGCGCCCGTTGAACACGAAACGCATGGCATGGCCCCGGTCGATCCGGCCGGGTGCGGCCGCGGTGTCGAGGCGAAAGGGTTGGTCGTTCACGTGCCCTCCTTGCCCGGTACCGTGGTTCCAATTCGATAGACCGCGGTGATTTCGTGACTGATCGTGTCGCGTTCCATATTGAACCAGCGCCGGCAGCCGGACCGGTGCATCCAGCGTTCCCTATGCTTGCCCTTCGGGTTCTTGCGCATGAACAGATGGTCGGCCCAGGCCGCATCGTCGAGCGCCACCGGGTCGGCCGGCCGTGCGATATGAGCTTCGCCGCCATACTGGAACTCGATCTCCGCTCGCGGGCCGCACCAGGGGCAAGTGATAAGCAGCATCTTTCCCCCTAATGCGCCACGGCCGCCGCGCCATGCTCATCGATCAGCGCGCCCGAGGAGAAGCGGTCGAGGGCGAAGGCCTGGTTGAGCGGGTGCGGGCGATTCTGGGCGATGGTGTGGGCGAACACCCAGCCGGAGCCAGGCGTGGCCTTGAAGCCGCCCGTACCCCAGCCGCAATTGAAATAGAGACCTTTGACAGGCGTGGCCGAGATGATCGGGCTGGCGTCGGGGCAGACATCGACGATACCGCCCCAGCTACGCAGCATCTTGAGCCGGCTGAAGATCGGGAACAGCACGCAGGCCGATGCCATGATCTCCTCGATAATGGGCAAGCTGCCGCGCTGACCATAGGAGGTGAAGGCATCGATGCCGGCACCCATGACTAGCTCGCCCTTGTCGGACTGGCTGACATAAACATGCACGGCGGCCGACATGACCACGGCATCCAGGATCGGTTTGATCGGCTCGGACACCAGCGCTTGGAGCGGGTGGCTCTCGATCGGTAGGCGCAGTCCCGCCATGGCTGCCAGCACGCTGGAATGGCCGGCGGCCACGCAGCCGACCTTGCCGGCGCCAATGAAGCCACGAGTGGTCTCCACGCCGACGACCCGATCGCCTTCGCGCCGGATGCCGGTGACCTCGCAGTTCTGTATGATATCGACGCCGCGCGCATCGGCCGCCCGCGCGAAGCCCCAGGCCACGGCGTCGTGGCGCGCCACGCCGCCGCGCCGTTGCAGCGAAGCGCCGAGTACGGGGTAGCGGATGCCTGGCGAGCAATCCAGGATCGGCACCATGGTCTTGACCTGGGCCGTGGTGAGGATTTCCGAGTCGATGCCGTTCAACCGGATTGCGTTGACCCGGCGTTGCAGCTCGCGCAAATCGTGCTGGTTATGCGCCAGGTTGAGCACACCGCGCTGGCTGAACATGACGTTGAAATTGAGGTCCTGGCTGAGGCCTTCCCACAGCTTGAGCGAATGCTCGTAGAGATGGGCGCTCTCGTCCCAGAGGTAGTTGGAGCGCACGATGGTGGTGTTGCGCCCGGTATTGCCGCCGCCAAGCCAGCCTTTTTCGACTACCGCCACATTGGTAATGCCGTGCTCTTTGGCCAGGTAGTAGGCAGTCGCCAAGCCATGGCCGCCGCCGCCGACGATGATCACATCGTAAGCCGGCTTGGGCTCTGGGCTGCGCCACGCCGCCTGCCAATCCCGATGATAGGTCAGCGCGTTGCGCAGCAGGCTGAAGATGGAGTAGCGCGGCATCGCCAATGACTTGATGGTTGGGAACTCCACGCCATCGTGGCAGAGCGCCCAAGGCTGCGCAATGATCCGGCGCGACGGAGAATGGCGTCAGGGCGACAGGGGCGATCCCCTTGGCGTGCGCGGATAGTTACTCCGCCTTGATGTTCGCGTCTTTCACAACCTTGGCCCAGCGCGCGGACTCTGTGCGGATCAGATCGGCCAGCTCGCCCGGGCTGCCACCGACGGGATCGGCGCCAAGGGCAGTCAGCTTCTCCACCACGTCGGGCTGCTTGAGGGCACGGGCAACCTCGCCATGGAGCTTGGCGATGATGTCGGCCGGCGTGCCCGCGCTCGCCATCAGGGCGTACCAGGACACGGCCTCGAACCCGGCCAGGTTCTGCTCCGCCACCGTCGGCAGGGCGGGCATGACCGGGGAACGTTTCAGACTGGCGATGCCCAGGGCCCGGAGCTTGCCGGCCTGGACATGGGGCAGGGCGGAGGATAGCTGGGAGAACATCATCGACACTTGTCCACCCAGCAAATCGTTAAGCGCTGGGCCCGTACCGCGATAGGGCACGTGGAGCAGGTCGATACCAGCCATGATTTTCAAGAACTCGCCGGCCAGATGGGCCTGGCTACCGGCGCCCGGCGTGGCATAGCTGAGGGTGCCAGGCCGGGCCTTGGCGTGCTGGATCAGCTCGGCCATGTTGGCGGCCGGGATCGAGGGATGTACGACCAGCACATTGGTCACGGTCGCCAGCAGGGTGATCGGTGCCAAATCCTTCGTTACATCGAAGGAGAGCTTTTGGATATGAGGCACCACGGTCAAATTGCCCGCTGGTGCCACCACCAGGGTATAGCCATCGCCGGGCGCGCGAGCCGCAGCCTCCATCCCGATATTGCCGCCGGCCCCAGCCCGGTTGTCGGCGACAACCGGCTGACCCCAGGCTTCTTGCAGTTTCTGGCCGACCAGCCGTCCCAACAGATCGGCGGGGCCGCCGGGCGGAAAGGGGACGATCATGCGGATCGACTTAGTCGGATAGGTCTGGGCGCTAACGGGCGGTGTCAAGGTGGCGGCCAGTATGGCCGCGATAGAGCCGAGCAGTCCGATGATGCGCATGGGTCGTACTCTCCCTGATGGCGATGGGCGCTGGGCCGGAAAACTACACCGAGGCCGGGCGTTGCGGTATCATCCAAAGCTGAAGCCTAGACCATGATCGTCTCGAATTGAATCACCCAGGGCGATTAAATTCGAGGCGTGAATCATGGTCTAACTTGAAATTTTAGAGCAAGATTCACGTTTCATATTGAAGCTCTGCTTCAATGTGAAACGATCTTGCTCTAGGGACCGAGCGCAATCGCCATGTTCCAGCCGAGCCAATACACCAGCGGCCCCGCCTCGACCGAGCGGATCGCGTTCTTTCTGGTGCCGAAATTCTCCATGATCGCGTTCACGGCGGCGCTCGAAGCGCTCCGGCTCGCCAACCGGCTTAGCGGCAAGGCGTTGTACTCCTGGCACGTCGTGTCCAAGGACGGCAAGCCCGTCGAGGCCTCCAACGGCTTGATGCTGATGGCCGACCACGCGCTCGACGCGCTCGATCGTTTCCCGACCGCGATTCTGTGCAGCGGCATCGACGCCCATCTCTATCGCGACGAGGGCGTGTTCGCCCGGCTGCGGCGCCTGGCGCGCCAGGGCGTGGAGATCGGCGCGGTCTGCACGGGCAGCCATGTGCTCGCGCGTGCCGGCCTGCTCCAGGGCTATCGCTGCACCATCCATTGGGAGAATCTAGGCAGCTTCACCGAGGAATTTCCCGACATCGAGGTGTCGTCGGAGTTGATCGAGGTCGACCGCGACCGTTTCACCTGTGCGGGCGGCATCGCGGCGGCCGATCTGATGCTGCACGCCATCGCCCAGCGTCACGGCCAAGAACTGGCTGCCGCCATTTCCGATCAGTTCATTCTCGATCGCATCCGCGACCCCCACGATCCCCAGCGCGTGCCGCTGCGCGCGCGGCTCGGCATCGGCCATCCCAAGCTGGTCGAGGTGGTTGCCCAGATGGAGGCGAGCCAGGAGGAACCGCTGGCGCACGAGGAGCTGGCGCGCCGGGTCGGCCTGTCCAGGCGCCAACTCGAGCGCCTGTTCCGCCGTTTCCTCAAGACCACGCCGGGTCACTATTACTTGAAGCTCCGGCTCACCCGGGCGCGGTTGCTGCTGACCCAGACGACCATGGCGGTGATCGACGTGGCGCTCGCCTGCGGCTTCGTCTCGGCTTCGCATTTTTCCAAATGCTACCGCGACTTCCACGGCCGCACGCCGCGCGAGGAGCGCCGGGCGCTGGAGGCCGCCATGGGGGCGGAACCGGAGGCAAGGGGACAGCTTAGGCTGGAGATGCCGGGGGCGAGGGGTCGGTAGCGCGACCTCCCGACGTGACCGCAATCAAGGATTGGATGAAGGGCAACCCAGTTGGCGTTCGATGAACTTCAAGAAGTTCAGGCGGCCGGTTGGTTCGGCTATTCGTCGGCTTGAGTTGCCAAGTGCCGTAGGATCTCTCCGCTCTCGAAGGCTTCCCTGGCCGTCTTCTGGATACATGAAAAATTTAGGGGGTTCTTGGCGGGTGGACTTGGATTTACGTACACGATCCTCTTTCCTCGGTGGAACGCTCGCTTGAGCGGCGCTTCGATATGCTCGTCAGCCAAGGCGCATCCGACCACGACGCAAGTCTTTGCTTGATTGAGTGCCTTGTGAAACTCGGAATACAGGGTGGCGAAGGGATCATCGTTTTGAAGCTTGCTCCCGGGCCCGAGGACGAGGTCCGGAAGTTCGTCGGAACAGTCCGGGATATCCGTTGGGCCCTTCTCAATCAGAGGCCACGGTTTAAACGTCAATGGTTTTGCGAACCAACTGAGAGACCCGTGCATCTTGTATAGGTTGATGCCCGTGTCGGTACCTTGAAATAGCGAAGGGCACCAGTCTCCCCTAAAGCCGGTTGTGACTGGAATTCCGTCATTCCGGCAGGCGTCCTCGACCGTCAGATCATAGTTCAGAGTAAACACAGGCAAGCGGCCGCTATCGGGAATGAAGTCGCGAAGACGTTCAAGATATTTGAGAGACTCTGGCGTACATGCCTTCCATCCCTTGTGAAGTATCTCGCAGATCGGCCGACCGATGTCGGAACTCAGCGCACACGCAACTTTTGCAAGGTTCGCCGGAATATTTACCAAGAACGCGGGCTGGTATGGCGTTTTTTGTACTTTGATCAGAAGTTTCAGCCATGCGAAAAGTCGTTCGTAGTTTTCTGCCACGCTCGGTTCCAGTTCCGCTAGCGCCGCAACGAGCCTTGGGAACTCCGGATGAACCTTGCCGGTCCGAACTGACAACGTCGGCAAGCGGCGACATAGTTCGCGGGTCAGGTTGACGATTGAAGGCATGCCGGCATCTACTGATGCGCCGGCTCCCAGTAGAAAAATGACATCGCTGGGACTCCGCATGATCCGCCGCTCCGCTCAACACGTTCTGATGATGGGATCGCGAGCAAGTGTTGTAAAGGTTTCCGCAGCGAACCATCGCTGTGTGGTTGCGGCATGCTTGGCGACTAGCGATGGCAATCGAGCCGGTGAACGCGCGCCGCTTCGCCTTCACTGCGGTGCAATCCGCTATACCGCGATCCGGTATGCGGTATAATCCCGACAATGATCAAGTCCTTCGGCGATCGGCAAACGGAGAAACTCTTTCATGACGAGTTCATTCGGGAGTTCCAAGGAGTCGCGGCGCGCGCCAAGCGCCGCCTGGAGATGCTGAATGCGGCGCGTCATCTGTCTGATCTCTTGGTGCCCCCATCAAACCGTCTTGAGCGGCTGAAGGGCCGCCTCAAGGATTTCCACGCGATTCGGATCAACGATCAGTACCGAATCATCTTTCGATGGGTCGGCAGCGACGCGCACGACGTATCAGTTATCGACTATCATTGACGGGGGTTGACATGGCCAAGAGCGAATTTGCCCCGGTGACGCCCGGCGACATCCTGAAGCACGAATTCATCGGGGAATTCGGCCTATCGCAAAACCGGTTGGCGCGCGCCGTCGGCATTTCGCCAAACCGCATTGGCGACATCGTCAACAACCGGCGGCGCATTACGGCCGATACCGCACTGCGGCTGGCGCTGTTCTTCGGCAACAGCCCGGAATTCTGGCTCAATCTTCAGTCAAATTACGACTTGAAAACGGCGCGTCGTGCCCTTGGTGCGCGCGAAGCGGAACGAATTCGGACACGTCGCGCGGCTTGATCGGTCGCAGATCAACGTCAAACCGAAATATCGA
>SHVW01000011.1 GCA_009694085.1 Alphaproteobacteria bacterium | reverse complement strand
CTACGTCGGTGAGGTCGTGATCTCCTGTGGTGCGGACATCATCGCCCGGCACGCCCGGTCTTATGAGCAGGAAGACTTCGTCTTCAACCCGCTTCACTATCTGGCGCTGCTTGAGCGCAAGATCGGTGCGCTCGACCAGGCGGCGCCGCCCGCGACCTCATGGGCGACGGCAAGCAGATCGACTTGCTGATCAGCGACATGATGATGCCCGGCATGGACGGCCCGACGCTCATCGGCCATGCCCGCCGCCGCCGGCCCGATCTGCTGGTCGTGTGCATTTCCGGTTATGCCGAAGAAGCTATGCGCGCCCAACTGGCCCAGCACAAGAACATCGCCTTCCTGGCCAACCCTTCAGCCTGAAACAACTGGCGCTGGCCGTTAAAGACGCGCTGGCGCGCGAGCGGGTGGGTTAGGGGGCGGATAGGGTGGCCTGGATCAAGTCCTTGATAAAAAATAAGAACATAAAGTGTACAAATTTCGCTTTTCAAATAAGAACAAACTGTGTACATCAGGGTGGTTCGGGTTGCAGATGGCCCGAGCCGTGTGGAATAAGGAGGGCCCGGTATCATGAGCGCCACGCAGCTTCGCGTCGTCGAGAAGGACAGCATGGACAAGAATAAGGCTTTGGATGCCGCTCTCGTGCAGATCGAGCGGGCATTCGGCAAGGGCTCGGTCATGAAGCTGGGTCAGCGCGAGCCGGTGACGGATGCCGACTCCATTTCGACCGGCTCGATCAGCCTGGATATGGCGCTCGGCATCGGCGGCTTGCCGCGCGGCCGGGTGGTCGAAATCTACGGCCCGGAAAGCTCCGGCAAGACCACGCTGGCGCTACATGTCATCGCGGAAGCTCAGAAATCCGGCGGCACTTGCGCCTTCGTCGATGCCGAGCACGCGCTCGATCCCAGCTATGCGCGCAAGCTCGGCGTCAACATCGACGAGTTGCTGATCTCCCAACCCGATGCCGGCGAACAGGCGCTTGAGATCGCCGATACCCTGGTTCGCTCCGGTGCCATCGACGTGCTGGTCGTGGACTCCGTGGCCGCCCTCGTGCCGCGCGCCGAGCTCGAAGGCGAGATGGGCGACAATCATATGGGCCTGCACGCCCGTCTGATGAGCCAGGCTTTGCGCAAGCTCACGGGTTCGATCTCGAAATCCAATTGCCTGGTCATCTTCATCAACCAGATCCGCCTCAAGATCGGCGTCATGTTCGGCAATCCCGAGACCACGACCGGCGGCAACGCGCTCAAGTTCTACGCCTCCGTGCGGCTCGATATTCGCCGCATCGGCGCGATCAAGGAACGCGAGCAGGTCGTGGGCAACCAGACCCGGGTCAAGGTGGTCAAGAACAAGATGGCGCCGCCCTTCCGGGTGGTCGAATTCGACATCATGTATGGCGAGGGCGTGTCCAAGACCGGCGAGCTGATCGATCTCGGCGTCAAGGCCAACATTGTGGAAAAATCGGGTGCCTGGTTCTCCTATGACGGCCAGCGTATCGGCCAGGGCCGCGAGAACGCCAAGACATATCTACGTGAGAACCCGGAAACGGCGGCCGCCATCGAAAAGGCGATCCGCCAGAACGCCGGCGCCGTGTCTCAAACCCTGATGGCAGAGGGCGGCGGGACGGAGTAGCATCCCCAAGATTTCACCCCGTCGCCTGGCGTTCGCAGCCCTGGGCGGCGGCAATAGCGGCGCTCCTCAGCCGTTGGCCCGCTTCCTCGCTGGGCCGTCCGGACCCCGGGTTTCGACCCGGTCTCCCGGCGGTCGGCAAGGGGCGGGCCGCATTTTTTTGGTCGGCATTAAGGTGCCTGCCACGCTAGAAAGCCCGCGTGACAAGCCTGGCGGAATATGCGAGCAAGAATGCCCGGTAAACGGCCGGTTTAGGCCTTGCCGACTCCATACGAATCGAGCGTTAACCCCGCGACCCGCGCGAGCCTCTGAGCCATGCAGACCGCCAACGATATCCGCCGCACTTTCCTCGATTACTTCCAGCGTCACGGCCACGCCGTGGTGGCGTCGTCCCCGCTGGTGCCGCGCAACGACCCGACCCTGATGTTCACCAACGCCGGCATGGTGCAGTTCAAGAACGTCTTCACCGGCCAGGAAAAGCGCGACTACGTGCGCGCCGCCACCTCGCAGAAATGCGTGCGCGCCGGCGGCAAGCACAACGATCTGGAAAACGTCGGCTACACCGCGCGGCACCACACCTTCTTCGAGATGCTGGGCAATTTTTCCTTCGGCGATTATTTCAAAGATCTCGCCATCGAACTCGCCTGGAATCTGATCACCCGCGAATACGGTCTGCCCAAGGACAAGCTGCTGGTCACCGTCTATTCCGAGGACGAGGATGCCGCGGCGATCTGGCGCAAGGTGGCAGGGCTGCCGGATTCCCGGATCATCCGCATCCCGACCGCGGACAATTTCTGGTCGATGGGCGAGACCGGCCCGTGCGGGCCGTGTTCCGAAATCTTTTTCGATCACGGACCGAAAATCCCGGGCGGTCCGCCCGGCAGCGCCGAGGCCGATGGCGACCGTTTCATCGAAATCTGGAACCTCGTGTTCATGCAGTTCGAGCAGGTGACCAGGGACAAGCGCATCGACCTGCCGCGTCCGTCGATCGATACCGGCATGGGGCTGGAGCGCATTTCCGCCGTGCTCCAGGGCCAGCACGACAATTACGATACCGACCTCATGCGCGCCCTGATCCAGGCCTCGGCGGACGCGGCCAAGGTGGCGGCAGACGGGCCGCACGCGGTCTCGCACCGGGTGATCGCCGATCATTTGCGCGCCTCCAGCTTCCTGATCGCCGATGGCGTGCTGCCCGCCAATGACGGGCGCGGCTATGTGTTGCGCCGGATCATGCGGCGCGCCATGCGCCATGCCCACATCATCGGTGCCAAGGAGCCGCTGATGTGGCGTCTCGTGCCGGCGCTGATCGCCCATATGGGCCAGGCCTATCCCGAACTGGTGCGAGCGGAAGCGCTGATTACGGGAACGCTGCGGCTGGAAGAAGAGCGTTTCAAGCAGACCCTGGACCGCGGCTTGCGCCTGCTCCGCGAGGAGACCGGCAAGCTCGGTGCCGGCCAGGCCCTGGCCGGCGAGGTCGCCTTCAAGCTTTACGACACCTTCGGCTTCCCGCTCGACCTGACCCAGGACATTCTGCGCGGCCAGGGTCGTTCGGTCGATACCGCCGGCTTCAATACGGCCATGGAGCGGCAGCGCGCCGCCGCGCGCGCCGCGTGGTCCGGCTCGGGCGAGGCGGCGACCGAGGGCGTGTGGTTCGATCTGCGCGAGAAAATCGGCCCGAGCGAGTTCCTCGGCTACGACACGGAAAGCGCGGAGGGTCGCGTCGAGGCGATCGTGGTTGCGGGCAAACCCATCGAGACGGCCGGCGCTGGCCAGGACGTTATGATCGTCGCCAACCAGACGCCGTTCTACGGCGAGTCCGGCGGCCAGATGGGCGACACTGGCGTGCTGTTCACGGCTTCGGGCGCGGAAATCGCTGTGACGGACACCTGGAAGAAACTGGGCGATCTCCACGTCCATGTCGGCACCGTTGCCAAGGGTGCGATCAAGCGGGGCGATGCGGTCGAAATGCGGGTCGAAGGCGAGCGGCGCTTGCGCCTGCGCGCCAATCATTCCGCGACCCATCTGCTGCACGAGGCGCTGCGCCGCCGGCTCGGCGACCATGTGACCCAGAAGGGCTCGCTGGTGGCGCCCGATCGGCTGCGCTTCGACATCAGCCACCCCAAACCGGTGTCGCCGGATGAGCTGCGCGCGGTCGAGGACGAGGTGAATACCCGCGTGCGCGTCAACAAGGCAGTCGCGACCCGTCTGATGACGCCCGATGCCGCCATCGAGGCCGGCGCCATGGCGCTGTTCGGCGAGAAATATGGCGACGAGGTGCGCGTCGTCTCCATGGGTGGCATCACGCCCGCGGATCGCAGCAAGGTATTTTCGACCGAGCTGTGCGGCGGTACCCATGTGCGTCGCACCGGCGATATCGGGCTGTTCAAGATCGTGTCGGAAGGCGCGGTTGCCGCAGGCGTACGCCGGATCGAGGCGCTGACCGGTGCCGCCGCGGAAGCCTACGTGCTGGCCGAGCAGGATTTGCTGCGTCAGGCCGCAGCCGCCTTAAAGACCGCGCCAGCCGAATTGCCTCAGCGCGTGGCGGCGTTGATGGAAGAGCGTCGCCGGCTGGAACGCGAGTTGATAGAGGCGCGCAAGGCAGCGGCCATGGGCGGCGGCAAGGGTGCGGCACCGGCGGCAACCCGCATCGGCGACATCGCCTATTCCGGCCGTCGCCTCGACGGTGTGCCGGCCAAAGACCTCAAGGGCATGGCCGATGCGATCAAGGCTGAACTCGGCTCCGGCGTGGTGGCGCTGGTGGCGGTCGAGGAGGGGCGGGCCTCCCTGGTCGTCGCCGTCACGGCAAATCTGACCGCACGATTGAGTGCCGTCGATCTTGTGCGCGTCGGCGCCACCGCGCTCGGCGGCAAGGGCGGCGGCGGCCGGCCCGACATGGCGCAGGCCGGCGGCCCCAATGGCGCGGATGCGGATAAGGCGCTAGAGGCGATTGCGGCGGCGATTGGCGGTAAGCAGTAGAATCCCACTCCCTCGCGCGCGCAAGCGCGGGGGAGGATCGAACCGCGTTGCGGTTCGATGGGTGGAGCCTGCTTAGAGTTCATTAACCTCTGCCACCGCGCCATCGATCAAGTTCACTCCCAACAGATATTCCGAGGGAAATTCGGTTCGCCTCAGCGGGCGAAGCACAGGCCGCTTTGCCAGAAAGTCGGCCTGCACGCGTCGAGCCTTGACCGCCTCCTCAACCGATACCGCGGCAAAACCGAACCGCGCGCCCGGGCGGAGTTGGGCGAGCTTGCCGAAATCGGTGCCGATCACCGCAGCGATCTTGGGATAGCCGCCAGTGGATTGGCGGTCGGCCATCAGCACGATCGGGCGGCCATGGCCGGGAACTTGGATGGCGCCGAGGGTGACGCCATCGGACACGATGTTGAAGCCTTTGGCGTGCGCGATGGTCGGACCGTCGAGTTGGTAGGCCATGCGGTCGCTGCGGCCCGATAGAGTCCAAAGCCCGACGAGGAAGGCGGCGATCTGGTCGGGCGCGAAATAGTCGTCCTGGGGGCCGAGAACCACGCGAATGACATCGCCGGGTCGGTCGAGCCAGGGCGCCTCGATGGCGGCGGCGGGAGCGTTAACCGCGCGTGTGGTCGCGATCGGAATGATATCGCCGGCAGTCAGCGCGCGGCCCTGGAGCCCGCCGATGCCGGAACGCGTGTGGGTGGCGAGCGAGCCGAGCGCCGGGGCCAGATCGATGCGCCCGGCAACGGCGACGTAGCACCAGGCTCCGGCGGCGCCCGGCCTGATCGTAAGCCGCGCGTCCGGTTCGAGCGGTACCGCGACCGCAGCGGGAAGGTCACGACCGTCCAGGCCGACCTTGAAAGCGCCGCCGGCAATGGCGACCGCGACAGGACCATCGACGGCGCTCAGCTCCAGGCCGCCGAGCGAGACCTCGATGGCGGCGGCGCCGGGACTATTGCCGAGCGCGCGATTGGCGGTGGCAAGGGCTGGCGGGTCCATCGGTCCGGCCGCCGTTACGCCATAGCGGAGATAGCCATGGCGTCCCTCGTCCTGAATGGTGACGCCGGGGCCGGCGGCGTGCACGATCAGCGCGGTCATGCCAGCCTCTCCCGCCGTGCCACGATCTCGCCGGCCGCTGCGCGTGTTTCCAGCGAGTCGAAAGTGGTTCTGTCGATCGGCTCGAAGCGCAAGGCGTCGCCCACGGCGACCAGGAAGTTCGGTTCGCGCGCGGGCGAAAAAATTCGCTCCGGCGTGCGCCCGATCAACCACCAGCCCGTCGGCATAGATACGGTCGTCACCAGCGCCAACCCGCCGCCGATGGTCACCACATTGGGCGGCGTCGGCGGCCGGGGCGTGGCGCGGCGCGACACCGCCAGCTCCGGCGGCAGGCCGCCGAGATAGCAAAAGCCGGGCGCGAACCCGAACATATAGACGCGGTAGGTGGCACCGGCATGGAGCGAGATGGCGCGCTCCGTGCTGAGGCCGGTCATCTCGGCGATTTGGCCGAGATCTTCCCCATGTTGGACGTCGTAGCAGCACGGGATGGTCCAGCGGTTCGCCGGGATGTGGCGGGCATGGGGCGCGGCTTCGATGGTTTTGACCGCGGCAATCAGATCGGCGCGCTCCAGCCGCAACGGATCGTAGTGGATCATGAGCGAACGATAGGTCGGCACGGTCTCGCGCACGCCGGCGAGCGCGAGTTGGTTGAGCGCGATATCGAGCGCCAGCACGCGGTCGCTGATGTCGGGATCGACGACCGTGCCGAACTCCACCACCAGCGCGCCTTCGCCCGCATCGAGCAGGCGCGGCGAGGGCAATGGGAAATTCGAGGTCATGATTTGCCAAACTGTCCCGGTTACGGGCGTGCTGTCCAGCCCTATCCGGTGGTTTCTAGGCGTGCGAGGCCGTCCACAGCAACGATACCTGCGCCATCGGCGCGCACGATCAGCGGGTTGATTTCGGCTTCCTGTACGGCGGGGATGAAAGCGAGTTGGGATAGCCGCGCGATGGCGTCCGCCAGCGCAGCTAAATCGCCGCGCGGTCGGTTACGGTAGCCGGTCAATGCGCGCAGCCCCCGCGTCATGGCGATCATGTCGGCGGCGGTTGTCGCGTCGACCGGCGCGGGGCAGACCGCGATATCGCCGTAGAGTTCGGTCAACACGCCGCCGGGCGCAACGGTCACGACCGGCCCGACCTGCGGATCCCAGCGATAACCGATCAGGGCCTCGCCTAACCCGCACTCCATGGTCTGAGCCAGAACGCCGCGGCTATTGGCAATCCGTTTACGCAGGTCGTTTGCTGCTTGGCGCAAAGCCCTTTCATCGGCCAGATCGAGGACGACGCCGCCGATTTCCGTCTTATGCGCGATGCTCGGCGACAAGATTTTTACGGCTGCGGGATAGGCGATAGCTGGCGGGGCGTCGTCGAGAAAGACTGTGGGCGTACAGGCGATGCCAAGACGGGCGAACAGGGTGAGCGCTTCAAGCTCGTCGAGCATGCCAGCTCTGTTGGCGATCGAACGGGCTGCATCGGCAATGAAGGTGGCGGCGGACGGCCGCGTCCGTGGTTGTCGCCAGACAAGGAAGGCGCGGACGGCATCGACACAGGACTCTGGCGTGCGGAAAGCGGGCACGCCCGCACGCGCAAGCCGCTCCAGCGTGGTCGGTGCCTCCGGTACGGCAAAGACGCTGACTGGCTTGCTAGCACTTTTCGCGGCGGCGGCGACCGGGTCGGCCGCGAGTTCGGGGTAAAACTGAGCCGATGAGCCGACCACGCTGACGATCAGATCGAATTCCGGTGCAACTATCATGGCACGGAGCGCGGCGGTCATGATCTCCGGCCGCGTGCCGGCCAGGGTGACATCGACGATCCGGCCGCCTGCGTCGGCAATGCCGGCGGCAACCAACGCATTCCGCGTAGCTGGCGAGGGGGCGGCGACGGTGACGCCGGCACCGCCAAGCCCGTCGGCGATCATGGCGCCGCCACCGCCCGTTGTGGTGACAATGCCGACCGCGCCTGGGCGCCCAAGGGGATGTCGGCCCATGAACAGTGCCGGCGCCTCGATCAGCGTTTCCAGGCAATCGACCCGCGCGATGCCGCGATCGGCCAGGAAGGCGGTCAGCGCGGTGCGCGAGCCGACCAGCGCGCCGGTATGGGAGACCGCAAGTTCCTGGCCCAGATCGGAGCGGCCGAGGACATAGGCGAGGATGGGCTTGCCTGCTTCATGTGCCCGGCGCGCGAAGGCAGAAAGCCGTTCCGGCTGGCGCACAGTTTCGAGGAACAGCAAGAAAGTCGCGGTCTGCGGATCGTCCACGGCGAGGCTGCCGATCGTACCGATATCCAGATCGGCCTCGTTGCCGACCGAAATCAGCTTGGAGAAACCGATGCCGCGCGCGAAGCCGCGGGATAATAGGGTGCCGATCAGGCTGCCGCTCTGGGACAGCACCATGAGATTGCCGGGCAGCAGGCGTTCGGCCTGGAGTGCCGCGTTGGCGCTGAGCGCGAGGCCAGTCGCGGCGTTGACGATGCCCAGGCTATTCGGCCCGACCAGACGGACCCCGCCCTTCGCGGCGGCGGCGAGCAGGCGGCGTTGCCGTTCGACACCCTTGGTGCCGGCTTCGGCGAAACCGTCGGCCAGCAAGGTGGCAACGGGCACGCGCACCGACGCGCAGGCCTCGATGGCGGCAATCGCGGCATCGGCACCGAGCAGGATATAGGCGTGATCCACCGGACCGGGCAGGTCGGCCAGGCTGGCATAGGCGCGCTCGCCCTGGATGGTGGCGCGCTGCGGGTTGACGGGATAGATCGCGCCGGCATAGCCGTGACGCCTGAGAAAGCGCAGGGGCCGTCCGGCATTCTTGGCCGGATCGTCGGAGGCGCCGATCAGCGCGATCGATGTTGGCTCGAACAGCGCCTTGAATAGGCCGGGGTCACTCGGCGGTGCGGGCATCTTGCATCCGCTGGGGGAAGGCGCGGCCGAACACGTCCTCGGCGATGCGGTTCTTCAGGATTTCGATCGAGCCGCCCGCGATCATCCAGCCCCGGGTGCGCCGCAGGCAGTACTCGGCGAGCGCGCTTTCGGAAAAGCCGGCGGCACCCATGATCTGCACCGCCTCGCTCGCCGCGTCATGGCCGGCGCGATTGCAGAATGCCTTGGCGATCGAGGTTTCCGTGGCGTCGGGCAGGCCGGCATCGGCGTTGACGGCGGCGCGGTAGAGCAGGAGCTGGGCAGCATCGAGCTGCATGCGCATCTCGGCGAATTTCCACTGGATGCCTTGGAACTCGCAGATGGCGCGGCCGAATTGCCGGCGTTGCCCGGCGTAGCCTCGCGCCAGGTTAAAGGCGTGGCGGCCGAGCGCTAGGGAGCGCGCGGCATTGCCGATACGCTCGACATTGAAACCGGCGATCTGTTTCTTGAAACCGCCTGGGCCGAGCAGCACGTCCGCCGCCTCGATCCGGCAATCCTCGAAATAGAGCTGGCACCAATCGTCGCCGGAATGAAAGCGGGTCGGCTTTCCCAGGGTAAAACCGGGCCGGCCGCGCTCGACCAGCACGGAACCGATGCCGCGCAACCCCGGCCCAAACCGGACATAGATCAGGAACAGCGTGGCGTCCGGGCTGTTGGAGGTGAACACCTTGGAGCCATTGATGCGGTAGCCCGTGCCGTCGGGCGTCGCGGTCGTGCGCAATTCGGTAACGGCCGAGCCCGCCTCGGGCTCGCTCATGCCCAGCGCGATCAGTTTTCGGCCGGACAATAGATCGGGCAGGAAACGTTGGCGTTGGTCCGGGCTGGCATATTCGGCGAGCGTGCGGATCGCGCTGAAATTGCCGGCTTGAACAACGTCGGCGCTGCGCGGGCAGACGAGCGCCACTTGTTCGATTGCCAGGACGGCATCCATCAGCGTGCCGCCCTGTCCGCCATGGGTGGCCGGGACGGTGATGCCGAGCAACCCCTGGGCCGCCATCAGCCTGGCGACATCGAAGGGATAGGCCGGTTCATGGGCGCGGTCGAGCGCACCGCCAGCGAGATAGTCGCGGGCAAACCGAGCGATTGTATCGGCGAATAGGCGTTGCTCGGCGGTCAGGGCGAAATCCACGATGACCCCGGTCAGTCTTTAAACGCGGTTTGGGCGCGTTTGTGGGCACGCAAGGCCGCCAGTCTTTCGTCGCGCCAGCGCGATTTCGCGCCGTGGCGGCCGGGCGGGACCGCGTTCCAGGATTTCAGGATGCGGGCCGCGTTCGATCGGCCGTAAACGGCAGGCTTGGGCGGTTTACGCGCCAGCCGCTTATAGAACCCGGTATAGCGGGCGCAATAATCGGGGATGCCGCCGGGCGCATTGAGTTCGATGGTCTCGAACGGTCCCATGAACGACCAGCGAAGGCCCAGCCCATCCTTGATCGTCTTGTCCAAATCCTGGGCGCTGACATAGCCCTGGCCGACCAGACGGAAGGCCTCGGCCAGCAAGGCGCCTTGCAGGCGGTTCAGGATAAAACCCTCGACCTCGCGGCACACAGTGATCGGCACCTGGCCAATGGCCTCGTAGATCGCGCGCGCCCGCGCGATCGTCGCCGCCGCGGTCCAGGGTGCGCCGCACAGCTCGACGACCGGCACCAGATGGGGCGGATTGACGGGATGGGCGACCAGGCAACGCGCCCGGCCGGCCAGCTCCTTGGTATAGCGCGAGGCGACAATGGCCGAGGATGAGGATGCGACGATGGTCTTTGCCGGCGCGGCCCGGTCGATGGCGCGAAACAGCCGGCGCTTGGCGGCCAGGGTTTCCGGCCCGCATTCCTGCACGAAATCCGCGCCCGAAACCGCCGCCTCCAGGCTCGGCACGACCCGAATGCGCCGCAGCGCCGCCTTGGCGTCGCGCACCAGGTCATGGCGCTTCTGGTCGGCGAGCGCGGTCTTGATCAGGCCAGGTGCGGCTGCCAAGGCCTTGGCGCTGGTGTCGGTCAGCGCGACCTTCCAACCCGCGCGCGCGAACACCATAACCCAGGATCGTCCGATCAGGCCGGCGCCGATGATTCCTACCGATGGCATGTTATCCCCTCATGTTACAGCCTCAGCCCGCCGCCACTTTGGCCTGCTGCCGGTTTGGTTGACACTACCTACAGCCAGAGCACTTTGCGCCGGAGATCGAGGTCTTCGCTCAGCGCGCGCGACGGTCCGACATGAATGACCTGGCCGCGCTCGAGCGCCACCGTGCGATCGGAGAGCGCGAGCGCGAGGTCGAGATGGTGATCGACGATCACGATGGCGACCTCTTGGCGCAAGCGGTCGAAAGCCTCGAACAATTCCTCGATCACCGCCGGGGCCAAGCCCTCGAACGGCTCGTCGAGCAGCAAGACGCGGGTGTCGCCGGACAGCGCCCGGGCGACCGCCACCATCTGCTGTTCGCCGCCGGAGAGATAGTCGGCCGGGGTGCGCCAGCGTTCGCGGATGCGCGGGAAGACGGAGAAAATCTTGTCGTCGTCCCAGTGGACGCCGGCGCCGTTGCGCCGCTTGAGGCGGCCGAGCTCCATGTTGTCCGCCACCGACATGCCGGCGAACAGGCCGCGCCCTTGGGGCACGTAGCTCACGCCGCGCCGCGTGATGGCGGCGGCCGGAAGCTGGGCCAGGGGGCCGCCGTCGAGCGTCAGCCGACCGGAGGCCGGCGGGACGATGCCGACGATCGCCTTGAGCAGAGTGGATTTGCCGGCGCCGTTGCGCCCTAGCAGGGCGACGATTTCCTTGTCATGCACGTCGAACGAGACGTCGTGCAGGATGTGGCTCTTGCCATAGAAGGCGTTGATATCTTCCAGGCGGAGCAGGACGGTTTCGCGCGCGGCCGAGGGGCGCGCCTTGTCGGCGAGCGCCTTGGCGCCCGTGCCGATATAAACTTCCTGCACGCGCGGAGAGGAGCGTGCATCCTCGACCGAGCCATCGATCAGGATCTCGCCCTCGTTCATCACCGTGACCGCGTCGGCCAGCTCAAAGACGCGGTCGATGTCGTGCTCGACCAGCAGGACCGGGATGTCGGCGGAGATCGTCTTGATCAGGCGCCCGACCCGGTCGCGCTCGGCGGCGGCGAGGCCGGCGAGCGGCTCGTCCAGCAAAAGGATGCGCGGCCGGCTGGCGAGCGCCAGCGACATGTCGAGCAGGCGTTGACCGCCATAGGAGAGCGACGCAGCTGTTGCGGTCTCGACCCCCGCCAGTCCCATGGTGCGCAGGATTTCGGTGGTCTCGCGGTTGACGCAGGTGAGCGTGTGGGCGGTCGACCAGGGATCGAAGCGCCTGGCATCGCGGGCTTGGGCCGCGAGGCGGACATTCTCCAGAACCGACAATTGAGGAAACAAATTGGTGATCTGGAAGGAACGCCCGATACCGGCTGTCGCGGCGGCTTCGGGCGGCAGGCCGGCGATGTCGCGGCCGGCGAGCGTGACCGTGCCGGCGTCGGGCGCGAACATGCCGGAGATCAAGTTGAATGCCGAGGTCTTGCCCGCGCCGTTCGGGCCGATCAAGGCGTGGAGCGAACGGTCGCGCACGGCAAAGCTGACGCCTTGCACCGCCCGAATGCCGCCATAGCTTTTGGAGATGCCGGCGACGGTCAGGATGGTGTCGACGCGATCGGCCGGCTTGAGGAAGTCGGGCAGGGTGATGGCGCCGGCCAGGCGTCCAGCCATGGCGGCGTCTTCCACGGGCTGCTTGCGCCAGGGTGCCAGCAACCGCGCGCCCAGGCCGACCAGGCCGGTCGGCGAAAACACGATGAACAGCACGAAAAGTAGGCCGAAAAAGAATAGCCAGTTCTCGGTCGCGCTGGATAGGTAGTCGCGGAAGATGACGAAGAACAGCGCGCCCAGCGCCGGGCCGAGGAAACTGCGCATGCCGCCGATCACCACCATGGCCAGCAACTCGCCGGAAAAGGCGACCGAGATCGGGTCCGCCGAGGTCATGCGGTTGTTGAACAGCAGCAGGATGCCGGCGAGCCCGGTGAGCGTCGCCGACACGATGAAGGCCAGCAGCTTGTAGCGGTCGGTCGGGTAGCCGAGGAAGCGCGCGCGCTGCTCGTTCTCGCGGATGGCGACCAGCACGGTGCCCACGGGCGAACCGTGGAAACGCCAGAGCGCGAAGGTCACGGCGAAGCCGATCGCGGCGACGACGACATAGTAGTGGAGCGAGGGCTCCAGGCTGACGCCAAGCCAAACCGGACGCACGATGCCGCCCAGCCCGTCCTCGCCGCCGGTAACGGCGGTCCAGCGGAAAGCGACGACATAGAGCATGGCCGAAATGGCCAAGGTCAGCAGCGAGAAATACACGCCGCGCCGGCGCAGGATCAGGAATCCGAAGGTGAGCGCGATCAGGCCGACGATCACAAGCCCGATCGTGGCCGGCAATATGAGCGAGCCGGGAAAGACGTTGCGCTGGAGCAGGCCGGCGGCATAGGCGGCCAGACCGAACCACGCGCCATGGCCGAACGAAACCAGGCCGGTCTGTCCGACCAGGACGTTGAGCGCCATGCAGGCGATGGCGAACACCACGACCTCGGTCGCCGAGGTCACGCCGAGCCCGATCATCGACAGCGCGAAGGGCAACGCCACCAAAGCGGCCGCGACGATCGCCAGATCGCGGGGCAGGCGCGGCAGCGCGGGCATCATTCGAAGCGCTGGATGCGTTCGCCGAACAGGCCGCGCGGCCGGAACAGCAGGACGAGGAGCATCAAGCCGTAGATCGCGGCGGTCGAGAACTGGGCATAGCCGGCCGCCACCATCAAACCCTTGGCCAGCCCGACCAGGAGGGCCGCGACCACCACGCCCCAGAACGAGCCGAGCCCGCCGATCACTACGACGACGAAGGCCGGCGTGATGATCTCCTGTCCCATGGCGGGATGGATGCTGTAGATCGGCGCCAGCAAGACGCCGGCCAGACCGGCGAGGCCAATGCCGAGCCCGGCCACCGCCGCCATATAGGGTTCGAGCGAAATGCCGAGCGCGCCGACCATGTCGGGATTCTGCACGCCCGCGCGCACGACCCGGCCGAAGGCGGTGCGATGAAGCAGGAACCACAGGCCGACGATGCAGCCGACCGCGATCGCCAGCAGGATCGTGCGGTAGAACGAGTAGATGAAATCGCCGATGAAGACCTGGCCGCGCAGCGCCTGGGGTATGGCGAAGGATAGCGGCGGCGCGCCGAAGATGATGCGCAGCGTTTGTTCCGCCACCAGGGCAAGCCCGAAGGTCAGCAACAGGCTCAGGATGGGGTCTTCGCGGTAGAAGCGGCGGAACAGGAAGCGTTCGATCACGATGCCGATCAGCGCGACCCCGACCGGCGCGACCACCAGCGCACCGCCGAAATCGATGAAGCGCGCCAGCACGACCGTCAGATAGGCGCCGATCGCATAGAACGCGCCATGGGCCAGGTTGACGATGCCGCCGAGCGAGAAAATCAGCGACAGGCCGAGCGCGATCAAAAGATAATAGACCCCGTCGAGCAGGCCGTTCAGAACCTGTTGCAGGAATAATGCGCTCACGCGAGCGGTAATCCGATTGGGACGAGGGTGGCGGAGGGCGCGGCACGCCCTCCGCCGGTCTTGAAAGCGTCGATCACGCCGACATCTTGCAGGCGTTTTCCTCGGGCGTCGCCGCGATGGCTTCGAGCGGTTCGTTCGGCCCGGGCACGGGCGGGCTGGGCTTGTAGATGTCCCACTGGTTCTTCAACTCGTTCGCCTTGAGCGCCTCGACCGCATACATCTCGTGCATGAGCTGATGGTCGTAGGCGCGGAAATAACCTTCCCGGGTCTTGAGCAGGTCGAACTTGGCGCCCTTTTCCCAATGCTCGATCAGCTTCACCGCCTCGATCGATTTGATGTCGTTCATCGACTTGGCGATGATGTGCATGGAGATGTAGTCGCCCCAGGCCTGGTTTTCCGGCGGCTTGCCGTATTTCTTGGTGAAAGCCGCCACGAAGGCCTTGGAGCCGGGGGTGTCGATCAGGTGATGCCAGACGAGCGGCCAGATGCCGAAGAAATTGCCTTTGCCGGCACCCCAGGCAACCGCGGTATCGAAACCGAAGCCGGCGACTGGAAAGGTCAAGCCGAACTCGGAATACTGCTTGAGGAAATTGGTGATCTGATTGCCGGCCAGGTTGGACACGACCAGATCGGGTTTGGCATTGCGGATTTTGAGCAGGAAGGCGGAGAAATCGGCGACGTCGGTGGGAACGAGTTCGTCGGCGGCGAACTGGCCGCCATTGCCTTCCATGAAGCGCTTGGCGACCCTTAGCAGATCATGGCCGAAGGCATAGTCGGCGGTCAGCGAATACCACTTCTTGTCTTTGACCAGATTGTTGGCCAGCAAGGACCGGCCGACGGTTTTGACATACATCGAGTTCTGGCTCTCGACGTGGAACATGTACTTGTTGCAATTGGAGCCGCGCAGCGCGTCGGAATTGCCGCCGGTGTTGACGTAGAGATTCTTGGTGCGCTGGGCGACCTGGGCGATGGTCAGGCAGGCGGCAGAGGAAATCTCGCCGACGATGCAGGCGACCTTGTCGCGCTCGATCAGGCGCTCGGCCTTGACGGAGGCGGTCTGCGGATTGACCGAGTCCTCCTTGATCAGATCGATCTTGCGACCGAGCACGCCGCCCCTGGCGTTGATCTCCTCGACCGCCAGATCGGCCGCCATGACGGCGTACTCGCCGAGCGGCCCGAGGAACCCCGTGCGCGGTGTCAGATGGCCGATCTTCACCGTGTCCGCCTGGGCCCGCGAAATTGCGGGAAAGCAAAGGGTTCCAAGCGCGGTCAAGGCGGCGGCGCTCTTGAGCGTGCCGCGCCGCGAAATCCGAGTGCTATGGATCATGCCGATCCTCCTTTTGGTTTGTTATGAGTACTGTGAGACCAATCTTGGCCCGGCCAACCGCGAGTTGGCAAGGGCGGCCCGAATTCCAGCGCGGGGCACCGAGTCACTCGGCCACGGGAACCTCGCCCGTCACGACCGTGCGCCGCACCACGCGGCGATCCCGGCCGGTGTCGTAACTTGTCGCCCGGTGCAGCGTCGCCCGATTGTCCCACATGACCAGATCGCCCCGATGCCAGCGATGGCGATGGACGAAGCGATCCTCGGTCGCATGGGCGAGCAGCCGTGCCAGCAAGGCCTCGCCCGCCTCTTGCGCCCAGCCGTCGATATGGGAGGCATGGCTGCCGAGATAGAGGCCGCGCCGCCCGTTCGGATGCAGGCGCACAAGGGGATGGACGACCGGCGGTGCCTTGGCCTGCTGTTCCGGCGTCAGCGGGTCGTCGCCCGACCGGATGCGGGAGCGGGCGAGATCGTGGACCGCGCGCAGATCGGCAATCTCGCGCCGGGTCGCATCGGGCAGGGCCTCGTAGGCCGAGAGCATGTCGGCGAACAGCGTGTCGCCGCCGCTGGCGGCGGTTTCCACGCCGTAGAGGATCGTGGCGTAGCTGGGCACGCGGGTGAAGGACAGGTCGGTATGCCAGAGCATGGTGCCGCGGTCGGGATGTTGGCCGCGCGGCTTGCCGTCGGGGCCGATGTTGGACAGCACGTAGAGTTCGGGAAAGCGGGTGTCGAGATACTGGTTGAGCACGTGGATTTCGAGTGCCCCGAAGCGTCGGCTGAAGGCGATTTGGGCCGCTTCATCCAGGTGCTGATCTGGAAAGACCAGGAGCAGGCGCTGCTCGAAAGCCCCCCGAATCGCAGCGAAAACGACGTTGTCGAGCGGCTGGGATAGATCGACGTCCAGGATTTCGGCGCCCAAGCGCTCGGCCAGCGGGCGGATCGACAATTCGGGGGAGAGCAGAGTTGCAGGCATCGTCACCTCCTGAGGCAGATGGTCATTGTCGACGAAGCCAGCGCCCAGGTCCAGCGATGGGACCGGAGGGCCTTGCCTTGGGCGGGCAAGCCGTCGCAAGATCGGTCAGGCCAAGCCGAAACTCGTCCCACCAGGAGGAACCGATCCCATGAGCGCCGTTTCCGCACTCGTCAAGAGCGACCAGGAACACATCATCCACCCCCTGCACTTCGCCAAGGAAAACGAGAATCCGCTGGTGGTGGTCGAGGGCCGGGGCGAAATGCTGATCGACGCGGACGGTAAGCAATTTATCGACGGGCTGTCCGGCCTATGGAACGTCAATGCCGGCCATGGCCGCAAGGAACTGGCCGAGGTCGCGGCGGCTCAGATGTCCAAACTCGCCTTCGCCTCTGCCTATTCCGGGGCGACCAATTTTCCGGCGGTGCGATTAGCCGAAAAACTGGTCAAGCTGGCTTATCCTAACACCTCGGCCGTCTATTTCACCACGGCAGGTGCGGAATCGAACGAATCCGCGTTCAAGATCGCGCGCTTCTTCTGGAAGGCGCGGGGCAAGCCGGACAAGGTCAAGATCTTCTCGCGCGTGCACGCCTATCACGGCGTGACCATGGCGGCGATGAGCGCCACGGGCATGGCCGTCTATCACAAGATGTTCGGGCCGCTCGTACCCAATTTCATGCAGGTGCCCGCCCCCTATCCCTATCGCTGGCCCGGCAATGGCGATCCCGGCATCGAGGCGGCCGACGCGGTCGAGGCCCGCATCCTCAAGGAAGGCGCCGACACGGTCGCGGCCGTGATCGCCGAGCCGGTGATGGGCGCCGGCGGCGTGATCGTGCCGCCCGCCACGTACTTCCCGCGCCTGCGCGAAATCTGCGACCGGCATGACGTGCTGCTGATCACCGACGAGGTCATCACCGGCTTCGGGCGTACGGGCAAGTGGTTCGCCCTGGGCCATTGGGGCGTGGAACCCGATTTGACCAGCTTCGCCAAGGGCGTTACCAGCGCCTATCTGCCGCTCGGCGGCGTGCTTGTTTCCAAGCGCGTGCATAAGCAGCTCAATGATGCGCCGGCGGATCAGAAATTCATGCATGCCGCAACCTATTCCGGCCATCCCGTGTGCTGCGCGGTGGGCTTACGCAATATCGAGTTGATCGAGAGCGAAGGCCTGGTCGAACGCGCTGCGTTGTCCGGCCGACGCTTGTTAGCTGGGCTCGAAACCTTGCGCGAATTTCCCGTGGTCGGCGATGTGCGCGGACTCGGCATGATGTGCGGCGTGGAACTGGTGGA
Source organism: Alphaproteobacteria bacterium (assembly GCA_009694085.1). Taxonomy (GTDB): domain Bacteria; phylum Pseudomonadota; class Alphaproteobacteria; order SHVW01; family SHVW01; genus SHVW01. Next base: position 20,989 of record SHVW01000011.1, on the reverse strand, counting down.
AAGCCGCGAGGGCAAGAAGCCGGCGATCGGGCTGGGCGGCAAGGTTGTGCGCGAGGCGTTCCAGCGCGGCCTGCTGATCCGAATCCGCGGTGGCGGCGCGGACCCCGCCATCGGCGATACCCTCTGCGTGGCCCCACCCTTGATGACGCCGGTCGAGTCGATCGATCGAATCGTTACCATTCTTCGCGAGGCGATTGCCGCCGCCACGCGTTGAATGGGCTTGAGAATGGGGCGGCGGCGGATTGACTTGGCCGCCGCCGCCCTACCCTAAGCCTTATAGTTTATGGGGGGGGTGATGGCCGAACGCTTCCGGGTAGCTGTGGTCGGCTCGGGTCCAGCAGGACTAAGCGCGGCTGCGCAGGCGGCGGAGCGTGGTATCAGCCACGTTCTGATCGAGCGCACGGACCACCTGTCCGACACCATTTACAAATACCAAAAGGGCAAGTTCGTGATGGGGCACCCGGAGGTGCTGCCCTTGCGAAGCCCGTTATCCTTCGGCGCCGGCCAACGCGAAACGGTGCTGGACACCTGGAGCCAGGGCATCGCCAAACTCAAGACCAATGTGCGTCATAATGCCGAGATGACCGGCATCGCCGGGGCGAAGGGCGCGTTCCGCATCGCCTTGAAATCGGGCGAGACGGTGGAGGCCGAGCATGTCGTGCTGTCCATCGGTCTCCAGGGCAATATCCGTACGCTCGGCGTGCCCGGCCAAGAACGGCCCTGGGTTCAATACCAACTCGACGACCCCAAGGAGTACGACGGCGAGACGATCGTGGTGGTTGGCGCCGGCGACGCCGGCATCGAGAACGCGATCGGCCTATCCGACCAGAACAGCGTCATCATCATCAATCTGGGCGACGAGTTCGTGCGTTCAAAGCCGGCCAACAACGCGGCCATCCTGAAGGCCATTGCCGATGGCCGGATCGAATGCTTCTACAAAACCAGCGTTGCGCGGGTCGAGGACGATGGGATCGTCGTCAAAACTCCCGATGGCGAGGCTCACGTCAAATGCGACCGCGTCATCGCCCGGTTGGGTGCCGATCCGCCGCGCAAGCTGGTGGAAGCTTGCGGCGTGACCTTTCCCAGCCAGGACCGCGCGGCCCTACCCGAACTTAGCCCCTCCTACGAATCGAACGTGCCCGGGCTTTACATCATCGGTGCTCTCGCGGGCTATCCGCTGATCAAGCAGGCGATGAACCAGGGCTACGAGGTGATCGAGACCATCCTCGGCAATCCCGTAGAGCCGGCGGACGAACCCTTGCTGCGCAAGAAGTTCGAAGGCCTCGGCCCCGACGTCACGGTCGACCAGATCATCCAAACTATCCAGGCCAATGTGCCCGTGCTGTCCGGCCTGACCACGCTTCAGCTTCGCGAATTCATGCTCGACAGTAAGGTGCATTTCCCGACGAAGGGGACCGTGATCTTCCAGCGCAACGATTTCACCAGCTCTTTCTATTCCATCGTTGAGGGCGCGGTTGCCGTCCAGTTCGATCCCGCCGACCCGAGCAAGCAGGTGGTGCTCGGAACCGGTCAGTTCGTCGGCGAGATGAGCCTGATTTCGGGCCGCCGACGCACGGCCACGGTGGTGGCCCATGAACGTTCGGTCCTGATCGAAACGCCGCGCCGTTCCATGATCAAGCTGGTCAATTCGGTGGCGTCGGTCCGGCGCGCGCTCGACGAGGCCGCGATGGCGCGGCAGATTCAGACACATCTGTCCCCCAGTTCGACGACGGCCGACCTGGCCGAGGTGGTGGCATCGGCCAAGATCGCCAAGTACAGCCGAGGCGATGTGCTGTTCCGCGAAGGCGACAAGGGTGACGGCGTGCACCTCATCCGCTCCGGCTCGGTCATGGTGTCGCGTCAGATCGGCGGCCGCGACATCGTGCTGTCCTACGTGGCGGCGGGCAACTACATCGGCGAAATGTCGCCGATGACCGAAGCGCTGCGCTCGGCAACGGTGCGGGCGGCGGTCGCGACGGAGACCGTGGTGCTTGAGAGCAGTGCCTTCATGGGCCTGCTCAGCCGGTCTCCCGAGTTGCGTAAGCGCGTGGAAACGCAATTCCAAGACCGGCTGATGTCCAATGTACGCATGGAGAACCGGCCGGAGAGCGGCAACATCATTCAGTTCTTGATCGAGCAGGGCGTAGGCGAGGCGACCGACGTGTTGCTGATCGACGAGTCCCTGTGCGTGCGTTGCGACAATTGCGAAAAAGCCTGCGCGGAGACCCATGGCGGCACATCCCGGCTCAACCGCGAGGCCGGGCCGACCTATGCCACGGTTCATGTACCGACCTCGTGCCGGCATTGCGAACATCCCCATTGCATGGCCGATTGCCCGCCCGATGCCATTCACCGCTCGCCCAATGGCGAGGTCTTTATCGCCGACAACTGTATCGGCTGCGGCAATTGCCAGCGCAACTGCCCCTATGGCGTGATTCAGATGGCGGGCGAGACGGCGCCTAAGCCGGGATTACTGTCGTGGCTGTTGTTCGGCAGCGGCCCGGGCCCCGGTCAGGACAAACGCCCCAAGGCCGGAAAGAAAGCCGAAGGCCGTAAGGTCGCGGTCAAATGCGACATGTGCAAGGACATCGCGGGCGGGCCAGCTTGCGTGCGGTCCTGCCCGACCGGCGCGGCGATCCGGGTCAAGCCGGAAGAGTTCCTCGTCATCGCCAGCCGAAAGGGATGACGGGGCGATGAACCAGTCCATTCTTGTCTATCGCGGCTTCCGCTATCTCAAGGTTGCGATCGCGCTGTCGCTGATCGCCAGCCTGTTCTACGTCTTCCATCAGCCCATGCAGCGTCCGAACGGCGGAACATGGCTCGGCTATGGGCTGGGATCCATCGGGGCTGGACTGATCGTCTGGCTCATGTGGTTCGGGATTCGCAAGCGCCGCTATGGCGGCGGTCGTGCCATGGTCGAGGAGTGGCTATCCGCCCATGTCTATCTCGGCCTGTCGCTGATCGTTGTTGCAACGCTCCATTCCGGATTCAAATTCGGCTGGAACGTTCACACCCTCGCCTATGTTTTGATGATGACGGTGATCGGCTCCGGCATCTTCGGCGTATATGCCTATGTCCGCTATCCCACTTTGATGACGGAAAATCAGCGCGGTGCCACGCTTGAGATGATGATGGGCCAGATGTCCGACCTCGACCGGGAATGCCGGGCTGCCGCCATGGGTTTGGGCGACGATATCGCCCGCTTGGTGTTGGCCGCTAGCCAGGAAACCTGCATCGGCGGGTCGGTCTGGCGCCAATTGCGCGGAACCGATCCGAGCTGCCCGACCCATAGCGCCCTCGTCGGAGTTCACACCCGCGCCGCCGCGGCGCCGGGCGACCATGCGGTTGCGCTGCGACGGTTGGTGACTCTGCTTCAGCGCAAGGACGATTTGGTCGGGCGGGCGCGGCGCGACGTGCAAATCAAGGCGCTGCTCGATATCTGGCTCTATATTCACGTCCCGCTGTCGTTCGCGCTTCTGGCGGCATTGATCGCCCACATCGTCGCCGTCTTCTTCTACTGGTAGCCGCCATGGAAAGCCGGGTCGTTTTCATCACGAAGCGAACGAAGGCCGGAGCGGTCAGTCGGGACAGCCGGGTCGGCGCCGATTTCCTGCGCTTCGGCCGCTCGGCGGATTGCGAAGTGCATTTGCCGGACCCGCGCGTCATGTTCCTCCAGGCCGAGTTGCACCGGCGCGAAGCCGGCCTCTACATTGAGGCCATCGGCGACGGCGACGTCAGGCTCAAGGGATCGGTGGTGATGACGGCGGCGGTGCGCCCCGGCGACGTGATCGCGGTCGGTCCCTACGATGTGACGATCGGCGAGCCGGGCGAGGGCGAAGACGCCGCAATCCAGGTTGAGTTGGTCAGGCCATTCGGTGATGATCTCGCGCAATTGCGCGCGCGCAGCCGTACCTCGCTCGGTGCGAGTTGGCTCGGCAAGCGCGGCGTATCCTGGGGTTTGGCCGCATTGGTGGTGTTGCTGTTCCTGGTTATCCCGGTTGTTGCCTATATGGTGCCGGGCGTGCGCGAGGCGACGCGGGATTGGCCGATCAAGGCAGACACCGCCTGGAGCAGCGGCGAGATCTCCAATCCGCATAAATTTTTCGCCGAAGATTGCGCGGTTTGTCATCAAAAGGCCTTTGTGCCTGTGACCGATGCCGCTTGCACGGCCTGTCACAAGACGATTCAGCAGCATGCCGATCCGAAGCAATTCGCCATGGCCGATTTGCGCGGCTCCGGCTGTCAATCCTGTCATAAGGAACACGAAGGCCCCCGTCCCATTGTGCTCAACAACGATGCCTTCTGCGCGCAGTGCCATGCCAACCTTGCGGCCCTGGTGCCCAAAACCACGCTCAAACCAGCCGCCGATTTCGGCGCGACTCACCCAGAATTCCAGCCATTGGTCGTGACCGAACTGGGTGCCGCGCCGCGGCGAGTTAGTTTGGCCGATCGGCCGCGCGAAATGGCCGGCCTGGCGTTTCCCCACAATAAGCACCTGACGCCCCAGGGCGTGCGCGGCCCGCTTGGCATGACCAAGTTGGAATGCGCGTCCTGTCACCAGGCCGAGCGGGGTGGTCTGTTGATGCAGCCCGTACGCATGGAAGCGGCATGCAGCGGCTGCCATCAGCTCAAATTCGACCCGGCGCGGCCCGATTGGGTCTTGCCGCACGGCCGGCCCAACGATGTCGCGCGGCTGGTGCGTGGGCTCTATGACGGGCTGGCGTTGCGCGGCGGCGTGGAAGAGCCGAATGCGCCGGCGCCGGTGCGCCGCCGCCCGGGCACGCCGCTGGCCGAACCGGAGCGTCTGGAGGCGCTGGCCTGGGCCGACCGCCGCGCGGGCGAGACGTTGCGCGTCATTTTCGGCAAGAGCGTGTGCGGCACCTGCCATATCGTCGATCCGCCCGCGGGTGCGATGGCCGAGTGGTCGGTCCGGCCCCCTCGGATTGCACAACACTGGCTGGCCAAAAGCATGTTCCGCCATGACCGGCATGAGGTCTTCGGCTGCGATAACTGCCACGCCGCGACGAAGTCCGAGTCGAGCGAGGATGTGCTGATTCCCGGCATCGCTGTGTGCCGAAACTGCCATACCGGCACCACGCCGGTTGTCAACAAAGTGTCGTCGTCCTGCATTTCCTGCCACGGTTTTCATCGACCCGAGCTGGGCCCGATGTTCGAAACCGCAAAGTCCGGGTTGAGCACGAACTAGCCGGGACCGTATATTGGTGGGTGGCATGGGAAGAGTGGAGGATGTCGCCGTGGTGGGATCGATAAGGCGCGCGGTATTTGCGGCTTCGGGCGTGGCCTTGTTGGCTTCTGCCGCAAGTGCCCAGGAAGCTCTGACGGCGGCCGAGGTCGAGCAGGTCATCGCCCAGTCGGTCCACGAGGCCCGGGCGCGTTCCCGCGCGGCTACCATCGCCGTGGTTGACCGGGTCGGCAATGTGCTCGGCGTGTTCCGCATGACCGGAGCCACGACCAATGTGCGCGTGGTGAACAACCCTAGTGGTACCAATACAGGGTTGAACGGATTTAATGGACCCAACGCGCCGCAGTTGAGCGTATCGATTCCCTCGCTGGAGCTGGATACGGCGGTCTCAATTTCTAAAGCGATCACGGGCGCCTACCTTTCGTCGGCCGGCAATGCGTTCTCCACGCGGACGGCGAGCCAGATCGTCCAGGAACACTTCAATCCGGGCGAGCGCTTCACGCCGGGCGGGCCGCTGTTCGGCGTCCAGTTCAGCCAACTGCCGTGCTCGGATCTCAATGTCCGATTTTCCGACGGGGTGCACGGACCCAAGCGTTCGCCTCTCGGCCTCTCGGCCGATCCCGGCGGGTTGCCGCTCTATAAGAACGGCGCCGTCGTTGGCGGCGTCGGTGCGATCGCCGACGAGGAGTATGGGGCCGACACCAACATCCGCGATACCGATACCGACGACGACGAATTGATCGCGCTCGCCGGCACGGTCGGGTTGGACGCACCCATCGACATCCGCGCCAACCGCATCACGGTGGATGGCAAGACGCTGCGCTATGTCGATCGCGGAACTGGGGCGCTCGCCAGCAGCCCGGCGGCGGCGGCCAGCTTCGCCGCGATCAAAGGTCTCGGCTCTCTTGTGGCGGTTCGCGACTATTACTTGAATACGGCCGTGATTGCCGGGCAGGCCTATGGTACGGCGGCCTCAGGCTATCGCCCCGACACGGCTGGCCTGTATGCACCGGTCAATGCTTTCGTGCTGGTCCATTCGATCAACCAAGTGCCCAACCAGCCCCGCTTCGATCCGCGCGCGGGAACCGACGGCGTGAACGCGCTCAGCGCCGGCGAGGTCCGGGTTATCTTGCGCAATGCGCTGCAAATCGCCACTCGCGCGCGCGCGCAGATTCGGCGACCGCTCGATAGCTTTGCCCAGGTCACGGTTTCCATCGTCGATTCCAACGGCGTCGTCCTCGGGCTGGCGCGCACGGTGGACGCGCCGATTTTCGGCACCGACGTGTCCTTGCAGAAGGCCCGTTCGGCCATGTTCTTCTCCCATGCTAGCGCAGGCAGCGACCTCGCGGCCACGCCGACCAATCTTCAAAACACATCGATCGCTAACTATGTGACGGCGGCACGCAATTTCCTGGGTGCATCGGCGTTGACCGGACAGGATGCGATCACGGACCGGGCGATCGGCAATTTGGCGCGCCCGTTCTTCCCCGATGGCATCGATGGCGCGGCCAATGGGCCGCTCAGCCGGCCGTTCAGCCAGTGGTCGCCGTTCTCGACCGGGCTTCAGCTTGATCTCGTATTCGACAATATCGGCACGCACGTCCTATATCTTAACGGGCCACTCCTAAACGCCCAGGGCGTTGTTCTGGGCGCCACGGATACCGGCGTCGGCTGCACCGGCTTGCCCGTGGGCGCCACTACCGGCATCAACCGGCTTGCCAATGGCTTGCAAATCTTCCCGGGCGGCGCGCCGATCTATCGGTCGGGTGCCCTGGTCGGCGGCATCGGCGTGTCCGGCGATGGCATCGATCAGGACGACATGGTGGCCTTTCTTGGGCTTCACAACGCCGGCGTCGAACTCGGCACCGGCATCGGCCACGCGCCCGCCGCCACGCGTTCCGACCGCCTGACGCCCCAGGGCGTACGCCTGCGCTACGTCAATTGCCCAGTTGCCGCTTTCCTCGGCGACCGCTCGCGCAATGTCTGCGACGGCAAGTAGATTGTGATGCTGGCGCTGCTCCTGGCTTCCGCTGTGTTGCTGGCCGCGCCGGCTGCGCTGGCACAGGCGACGGAGGGGTTGCAGACGGCGCAGATCACGGCGGCGCCAGCGCGCGCGCCGAAGGTAAGTACGACCAAAAAGCAGGCCCAGGCCGTCCAGTTCGATCGCCGGCGCCCCGGTGTGCAGCCGCCTCGGCCGGAAGATGCACTGGCGCCGGCCGATCCCAATGCGATCAGGCCGCCGGAACCTGCCCAACCCTATGAGATCGTGCCGGTGCCGGATCGCTGGCGCATTGTCGAGGCGATCGGCGTGCGCGAGCGCTTGATCGATCCTTATAACCAGAACACGCTCAAGGGCGACCGGCCGATTTTCGGCGATTACTTCGTCGTCCTTTCCGCCATATCCGACACGATCTACGAGCCGCGCAGTTTTCCCGTTCCGGTCGGCCTGCAAACAACCTTGCGTCCGGATTCCAACAGCACGTTCGGGCGCGTGCGCAACGACCTGTTCGCCGAGAATTTGATCCTGTCGGCTTCCCTGATCAAGGGCGACACGGCTTTTAAGCCGCCCGATTTCGAGCTGCGCTTCACGCCCGTGATCAACGTTAATCGCGCCTGGGCCGACGAGGTGCGCATCCTTCATGCCGATCCCCGCAAGGGCGATACGCGGCGTGCATCTCATTTCGGCGTGCAAGAGATGTTCGCCGATGTGCATCTGCGCAACGTGTCCGATCGCTACGATTTCGATTCGACCCGTGCCGGCATCCAGCCTTTCTCCAGCGATTTTCGCGGTTTCCTGTTCCAGGACAACCAGCTCGGCCTGCGTCTGTTCGGCAGCCGCGCCAATAACCGCTTCCAATACAATCTGGCTGCCTTTCGCCGCCTGGAGAAGGATACCAATAGCGGCCTCAACGCGCTCGATCAGCCCGTGCGCGACGACGAGGTGTATCTGGCCAATCTCTATGTTCAGGACTTTCCCGTCCTCGGCTTCACCAGCCAAGCCACCGTCATCCATAACCGCAATCGCGAGGCCGGGCGCGACCACTACGACAAGAACGGTTTCATCGTGCGGCCTGCCTCGATTGGCGACGAGCGCGGCCGCGAATACGATGTGACCTATCTGGGTTTGAACGGCGACGGTCATTTCGGAAGATTCAACCTGACCGCGTCGGCCTATTTCGCTCATGGTATCGATCGCAACAACACCTTCACCAGCGAGCCCGCCGATATCCGCGCTTTTTTCGCCGCGATCGAGCCATCGGTCGATTTCGACTGGATCCGCGTGCGGCTCAGCGGCCTCTATGCCTCGGGCGACAGGAATCCATTCGACAATCGCCAGACCGGCTTCGACGCGATCTTCGAGAATCCGCAATTCGCCGGCGCCGATACCAGCTATTGGATTCGCCAATCCATTCCGCTGATCGGCGGCGGCGGTGTGGCCTTGAGTCCGCGCAACGGGGTGCTGCCGTCCCTGCGTTCCTCCAAGGAGGAGGGGCAGTCGAATTTCGTCAACCCCGGCCTGCGCCTGGTTGGCATCGGTACCGATCTCGACCTGACCCCGGAACTGCGCCTATCGACCAATTTCAACTATCTGAAATTCGACAACACCTCCTCGCTCCAAGTGCTGCGCAATCAGGGTTCGATCCGGCGCGAGATCGGCTACGATCTGTCGGCGGCGCTGACCTACCGCCCCCTGTTCATCCAAAACGTGGTGCTGCGCCTGTCAGGTGCGGTACTGCTGCCCGGACCTGGTATGCGCGACCTCTACGATTCTACGCCGTCCAGGGACTATTATTATTCTGTCCTGACCAACCTGATTCTGACCTATTGAAAGCCGTGTCGATGAAGCTCTGGCTGATCATGGCGATGACGATAGCCCTGTCGGGCAGCTCAACGCTGGCAGCTAGTAGCGGCGCGAACACGGCGCCTCCGGCGCCGCGTTATCAAACGCCGGCTCAAACAGTGGTCATGAACCAGGGTTGCGCGTCCTGCCACTCGGACAGCGACGCGCGCAGCATGCATACCAACCCCGCCGTCGTACTCGGTTGCACCGATTGCCATGGCGGCGATTCCGGGGTGATGCGCCCGCCTGGAACGGAGAAGGGCCATCCGCTCTATCGCGCGGCCCTCGACCGCGCCCATATCCAACCGCGTTTTCCCCAGGATTGGCGCTATCCCTCGAGCGCCAATCCCGAGCGCAGCTATACGCTCCTCAATCGGGAAAGCCCGGAGTTCATTCGGTTCGTCAATCCCAGCGATTATCGCGTGGCGCGCGAGGCTTGCGGCGCCTGCCATCTGCCGATCATCCAGCAGGCCGAGCGCAGCCTGATGGCGACGGGGGCCATGCTGTGGGGCGGGGCGGCCTATAACAACGGCATCCTGCCCTTCAAGAACTACATCCTGGGCGAGGCCTATACCCGCGACGGTCAGCCCGCCACGCTCAAGAATCCGGGCGAATACACCGAGGCCATGAAGCGGCGCGGCGTGTTGCCCGAATTGAAGCCGTTGCCGGCCTGGGAGACCATCCCGCCCGGTGACATTTTCCGCGTCTTCGAGCGCGGCGGCCGCAACATCGCCACCCAGTTCCCCGAAATCGGCTTGCCCAACGCGGCGGGTCAATTGCAGCGCCTGGAGGAACCGGGCCGCCCCGACATTCGCCAGTCCAATCGCGGCCCCGGCACGGGGCTGCGCATCGCCGTGCCCGTGATCAACATCACCAAGACGCGGCTGAACGATCCGCTCACCTGGTTCCTTGGCACCAACGATCAGCCCGGCGACTACCGCAGCTCCGGCTGCGCATCCTGCCATGTCGTCTATGCCAATGATCGCGACAAGCGCCATTCCGGCCCCTATGCGCAGTTCGGCCATCTCGGCCGGACGCAGACGGTGGACCCCACGATCTCGAAGGCGGAATCCGGCCATCCCATCAAGCACGAATTCACCCGCGCCATCCCGACCAGCCAATGCATGATCTGCCACATGCATCAGCCCAACATCTTTCTGAATTCGTTCCTGGGCTACACCATGTGGGATTACGAATCCGATGCGCCCGCGATGTGGCCGGAGAAGCAGAAATACCCGAGCGATGCCGAGATGCACGCGATCCTGGAGCGCAATCCCGAGGAGGCCGCGGTGCGCGGCAAATGGGGCGATCCCGAGTTCCTGAAAGAGGTCAGCAAGCTCAATCCCACGCTCAAGGATACCCAGTTCGCCGACTACCACGGGCACGGTTGGAACTTCCGCGCCATTTTCAAGCGCGATCGTAAGGGCAATCTGCTCGATGCCCAGGGCAAGGTGGTGTCCGCCGAGGATCCCAAGAAGTTCGAGAAATCGGTGCACATGTCGTCAGTCCACGTGGACAAGGGCATGCATTGCGTCGACTGCCATTTCAGCCAGGACAGCCACGGCAATGGCTATATCTATGGCGAGGTGGCCCACGCTATCGAAATCACCTGCGCCGATTGCCATGGCAGCGCCAGCCGCCTGCCCACGCTGCGCACCAGCGGCCCGGCGGCCCGGCCCGGCGGCGTCGATCTGGCCCTGCTGCGCAATGGCGACGGCAAGCGCCGCTTCGAATGGGTCGGCGACAAGCTGATCCAGCGCTCCGCCGTCACGCCGGGACTGGAATGGGAAATGACCCTGGTCCGGAACACGGTCGACCCCAAGCACCCCGCTTATAACGAGAAGGCGGCGCGCGCCAAGCTGATGGGCAAGGCGTCTCTGGGCATGAAATGGGGGCCGGGCGTCAATGGCGCCGACCTCGCCCACAAGGACGACGAGATGGCGTGCTATACCTGCCATCTCTCCTGGACCACGAGCTGCGGCGGCTGCCATTTGCCGATCCAGGCGAATTGGAAGACCGAGCGCCATCACTACGAGGGCGGCGAGACCCGCAATTTCGCGACCTACAATCCCCAGGTCGCGCGCGACGACATGTTCCAGCTTGGCCGGCACGCCACGGTCAAGGGCAACATCATCGCCCCCGTGCGCTCGTCCTCGGCGCTCATCCTGTCCTCGACCAACATCAACCGCGAGCGCATCTACATCCAGCAGCCGCCGATTGCCGCCAGCGGCTTCTCCAGCCAGGCCTTCGCGCCGCATTATCCTCACACCGAGCGCAAAACCGAAACCAAGACCTGCACCGATTGTCACCTGTCCCAGGCCGGCGACAACAACGCGATCATGGCGCAGCTTCTGCTGCACGGGACCAATTTCGTCAATTTCGTCGGTTTCAACGCCTGGGTCGGCGGCGGCAACGGCGTGACCGCCGTGCGCGTGACCGAATGGGACGAACCCCAGGCCGTGGTCGGCAGCTATCTCCACCGCTACGCCTATCCCGATTGGTATGCCGAGCATCAGAAGCGCGGCCGCGAACTGCCAGAGGCTTACGATCACCGGGGCGGCGCGACCAGTTGCGTGCAGCTACGTGGCGAGTATCTGTTCGCCGCCGAGGGGCCCAAGGGCATGCGCGTTTACGACGTCGCCAGCATCGCCAACAAAAGCATCTCCCAGCGCATTATCACCGCGCCGTTTTCCGCGCTCGGCCAGGACACCCATATCGCGTCGAAAAACGCCACCTGCGTCGTCCTGCCCACGACCCAGCCGATCAACCCGGCGCGCAATGTGGGCGAGCTGATGCGGGTGGACAATCAGGAACAGGTCATCCACCCGATCTACAGCTACGCTCTGATCACCGATGCCGAGGAAGGCTTGATCCTGACCGACGTCAACACGCTGGCCGATGGCGAGCCGCGCAACAATTTTCTCAAGCGTGCGCTAACCTGGAACCCGAACGGCATCCTCAAGGGCGCGCACCACGTCACCATGGCGGGATCGACCGTCTATGTCGCGGCCGATGCCGGCATTGTCGTGCTCGATCTGGACCGGCCGCTGGAACCGCGCGTGCTCGCCACGATCCCAATACCCAACGCGCGCGCCAGCGCCGTGCAGTTCCGCTATCTCTTCGTCACCTCGCCCGCCGGGCTCGACGTGGTCGACGTGACCCACCCGGCCACGCCGCGACAGGTCGCCTCCGCGCGGGTGCCTATGGCCGACGCCCAACGCATCTATGTGGCACGCACCTATGCCTATGTGGCGGCTGGGGCGGAGGGGCTGGTGATCGTGGACGTGGAAAAGCCGGAGCAGCCCGTGGTCCATCAGCGCTTCGGGGCGGGTGGCATGCTCAACGACGCGCGGGATGTCATCGTCGGCACCACCAACGCCTCGCTCTTCGTCTATGTCGCCGACGGTCGCAACGGCCTCAAGGTCGTGCAATTGACCTCGCCCCAGAGCCAGCCCAATTTCTACGGCTTCAGCCCAGAGCCTCGGCCCGAATTGATCGCGTGGTACAAGACATCGGCACCGGCGCTCTCCCTCTCCAAGGGCCTCGACCGCGACCGCGGGGTGGATGAAACCGGTCACCAGATCGCCGTGTTCGGCCGGCTCGGTTCGCGCCCGTTCACGGCCGATGAAATGCGGCGCTTCTATCTCGACCGATCCGGCCAGCCCTGGACCGTGACTGACGAAGTGCTGGCCAAGGATTTCGTACCAGCTAAGCCATAATCGCCAAGGACAGGGAATGATCGGGAGCGATATCGGAGCGAATTTCGTGCTGGGCGTGCTCGGCGCCGGCAATATGGGCCGCGGCATTGCGCAGGTGGCGGCGCAAGGCGGCATCAACGTGCTGCTGGCCGATGCCAAACCCGGCGCGGCCGGGGAAGGGCGGGATTTCGCGGCCAAGATGCTGGCGCGCGCGGCGGAGAAGGGTCAACTCAGCGCCGCCGACGCCGAGGCGGCTGCCCGGCGCATCCAGGTGGTGGACGGCCTGGCCGATTTCGCCCGCGCCCATGTGGTGATCGAGGCGATCGTCGAAAATCTGGCGATCAAGCAGCAGACCTTCGTGGAACTCGATGGCATCTGCGGCCCCGACACGGTGATCGCCACCAACACCTCATCCCTGCTGGTGACCAATGTCGGCGCCAAGTGCAAGCATCAGGCGCGCATCGCCGGCATGCATTTCTTCAATCCCGTGCCGCTGATGGCGTTGGTCGAGGTGATCGCGGGCCCGCGCACCGATCCGGCCGCCGTCGCCCTGTTGATGGCGCTGGGCAAGCGGCTGGGCCGCACGCCCGTGCAGGTCAAGGACAGCCCGGGATTCCTGGTCAACCATGGCGGCCGCGCCTACACGACGGAAGCCTTGCGCCTGGTGCAGGAAAGCGTGGCGTCGATCGTCGAGATCGATCGCATCGCGCGCGAGGCCGGCGGCTTCCGCATGGGACCGTTCGAGTTGATGGATCTCACGGGCATGGACGTCAATTTCCCGGCCAGCCATGCGTTGTTCGAGCAGTTCTTCGGCGATCCCCGCTATCGCACCACCTGGCTCCATCGCCAGATGTACGAGGCCGGCTTGCTCGGCCGCAAGACCGGCCAGGGTTTCTACCGCTATGGAGAGGGCGGCAAGCTGGAACAGCCGGCGGAGCCGCCGGGGCCCACGGCGAAGCCCGGGGCGGTCTGGCTGTGGGGCCATGACGCCGCCGCGCGCGCCAAGCTGAAAGCCCTCGCCTCCGCCGCCGGGGTAAAGATCGCGTCGGGCGACAAGCCGCCGGTCGGCACGCTCGCCCTGGTCGCCCCGCTGGCCGACGACGCCACGACGACGGCGCTCGCGCTCGGCAGCGATCCCCGCCGCACCGTGGCGGTGGATACCATGATGGGCTGGACCAAGCGCCGCACCGTCATGGTGCCGCCCGGCGCCGATGCGGTTGCGGTGAACGAGGCCCTGGCCTTGGCCGGCGCCGACGGCGTCAAGGTGACGCGCGTCAACGATTCCCCCGGCTTCGTCATGCCGCGTATCCAGGCCGTGATTGCCAATATGGGTGCCGAAATCTGCCAGCAAGGCATCGCCAGCGGCGCCGATGTGGACCTCGCCATGAAGCTGGGCCTGAACTATCCGGTGGGGCCGCTGGAAGGCGGAGATAAGTTGGGCGGCCGGGTCACGTTGAGCCTGCTGGAAGGTCTACACCGCCTGACCGGCGACGACCGCTACCGGCCATGCCCATGGCTGCGGCGCCGGGCGCTGTTGGGACTGCCGCTGGGGACGCCGGAGCGGGTGGGAGGCGGGCATGACTGATAGAGCGGTGGTCGGCGTGACAGACTGGAGACGCACGAAATCCGGTTTGCGGCGGCTTGCACGGGCATTGGACGCCGGCCGGCGCCCGGCCCATGCCGATTACAAACTGAACTTCGCCGGGGCCGGCGACTTGCTGGCCGAGATCACGCGCGAGCGCCTGCGCCTGCTGGCGACGCTGCGCGCGGCCGGGCCGCTCACGGTCACTGCGCTGGCCAAGCGCTTGGCCCGCAACTACGGCAATGTGCATGGCGACGTGAAGCGCCTCCTGGCGCTGGGCCTGGTGGAGCGCGACGAGCGCAAACGGGTCGTTGTGCCGTGGACCGAGATCAGGATTCAGGTGCCGCTCGCCACGGCGGCGTAGTGCAGCGACGATGGGCAAGGTAGAAATATTCGCGTAGTATTTGTGTCCGTTGTCGTGCCCCGCGCACCCATGTCCGCAAGAGCGGCTTCAGGCAATCTCGGCATGAATTCCAGGGAGGCATACGAGGCGTTTCGCCAAGCGCTCGAAAGGGCGAGAGCCAACGATGCCAATCGTCCAGAGGCCGTGGCACGCGACCTGCCGGATTTGGAACAGGCCGATCTGCTTTTTGCCATGTACTTCGACGACAGCGGCCGACCCACCCTCAAGCCGCTGCTGCGTGAGGAGGCGTGCCGAAAACTTGGGTTGGTGCACGAGCGCGAGCCGCCGACGGAGAAGCCCACAGTTTATCACGCCATGTACGGGCTGCTCCTTTCGCTGGCACGGGAGCCGTTGACCCAGGTAAGCGACGTGCCAGTGCAGGCCCCGGATCGCTCACGCGAGGATGCGCTGGTGCGCGAGGTCGAGGCGCTAAAGGCGAAGATCGGCGAGCTGGAGCTGGCGCTCGAAGGGGAGCGTGCGGCTCGCGGGGATTTGAACGCGCATATCCAAACGCTGATCGCCTTGCTTGAGAGCGCTCGCAGGCCGCTTATCCAGTTCGGCGATCTGTTTTCGCACAACGACGCTCCCGTGTTTTCCGGCAACAAAGTCTCTATCTCGTTTGAGGACGTGCTCGGGGCGGGCGAGGTTGGCGTTAAGCTGGTCGAGGCATTGGTTGAAGGCGTCAAGGCGCTCGCCGAGGGCGTCCGCAAGGTCGCGCAGTCGGAGCGCACGAAAAAGCTAGTCAGCGATATTGTGGACGGAACGAAGAAGCTGGTGCGCAACATTGCCCGCCGCGTGCAAGGCAACCCTGATCTGAACCGCATGGCGGAGAGCCTCGACGAGGCATCAAGCGACAACGGTGCAACAGCCCCACGCTCTCTCGAACCCCTTGCCGTATTCAACGACCATCTGAAGGACGGCACGGCCGGGCCTGAGATGATCGTGATCCCGGCGGGCACGTTCATGATGGGCTCGCCTGACAGCGACAAGGAGGCCGACGACCGCGAGAAGCCCGCAGCGACGGGTAACGATCCCGCGGGCGTTTGCGCTGGCGCGTGTGCCTGTCACGTTCGTGGAATACGACCGGTTCTGCGCGGCGACCAATCGCAAGCTGCCGGGCGACGCGGGTTGGGGTCGTGAGCGTCGGCCCGTCATTGATGTGACGTTGCAGGACGCCAAGGATTTCTGTGACTGGTTGAGCACAGAGACGGGCTGGGCCTATCGCCTGCCGACCGAGGCGGAATGGGAGTATGCTTGCCGGGCGGGCACGATGACGCGCTACTGGTGGGGCGACGAGTGGGACGAGACGAGGGTGAACGGCGCCAAGAAGGTGGGCAAGACGACAGGGGTCGGCGACTATCCGCCGAACCCATGGGGTTTGCGGGACATTCGGGGAAACGTGTTTGAGTGGTGCGAGGATCACTACGAGACAGTCGTTAGAAAACTGCCATCCGGTGGCTCGGCGCATGTCGTGACTGAGGTGGCCGAAAGCAACCGGCGGGCGATGCGAGGAGGCTCATGGAATCACGTGTCGGGCCTCTCGCGCTGCGCACACCGTGATCACGGCAAAGTCACAGACACGCGTCCCTATATCGGATTCCGCCTGGCCAGGACGCTTTGAACTCCTGCATCTTTACTGGGTCCGGGGCGGAGCCTCCAGTCGGTGGCGGTGTGGTTTTGACGGCGACAATGCGTGAGGGCGACGGGAGATAGCGCGCGCCGCGCTGGTCCGGCGATCGAGGTGATGCATCGTTTCGTGATTTCGCCCGCGCCATTCCCTCGCTAAGCGCTCGGGCCCCCACCCCCTCCCTCCCCCGCCGCTTGGCGGGGGAGGGAGGGGCCCCGAGCGAAGCGAGCGGGGGATTGGTACGACTGATTGCCCCTACCTCTCCGCCCCAATCCGCGCCGCCCCGCCGACCCAGCGATAGAGCACCGGCGCCGTCTGCGTCGTGCCATCGAGCAATCCCGCCGCGCGCGCCAGCATGTAGCGCGACACATTGGCCATGCGGATCTCGGATGTCGCGGCCAGCTTGCGCCAGTGCAGGTCGATCAACTCGCCGGAGCCGGCGATCTCGCCATGGGCATGTCGAGCGTCGGCCAGGAAGAAGCAGGTGTTGAAGCGCATGGTCGAGGTCGTCGGCGTGATGGCGCGGCCGACATAGGCGAGGCGATGGAGGGCGGGGCGGAGTTGGCGGGCGGCGTAGGCCGCAGCCACTTCATCGGCGTCGGGTATCGCGCCGGTCATGGCTTCGCCGATGAGCAGGCCGGTTTCCTCGAAGGTCTCGCGCAGCGCGGCGCGCAGGTGACGCGCGAGGGCACCCAAGGCGGTCGACGACTCCGCCGGCCAGGCCCGGCTATCCGATGGCGACACGCGGCCGCCGGGGAACACATAGACATCGGGCATGAAGCGCGCGCCGGACAGGCGGCGGCCGATCAATACTTCCGGCCCGCCGGGCGCCCGGCGCAGGATGATCAAACTGGCCGCCGGGCGCGGCCGAACCGGGAGTGTTTTCATGGGCGGGTTCACGGCCGATTCCGAGTCGACCGAATCAATCGATTGAATTCACCATAAATTGACTCATCCACAGGCCTGATCCCGCCCTATTCGTTTCTTGAGAATTTAGGCAGAAATCCGCGCATCTCCGCAGTTACCCACCGCGTGCCCATTGACGGCACGATTCGCGAACCGTTACCTCAAGTCAAGTTGTTCCGGTATTGCCCGCAAGTCAGCCGGGCTGGAAAGGTTGGTCATGTCTTCGGCTTTTCGTGCTGTCGTCGCTGCCGTTTTCGTTCTGACACCGCTCGTATCGCTCCCCGCCAAGGCCGCCCCCACCGTGCTACGGGACACGGTATGCCCGGGCAAGCCGGTCTCGCTCAAGCGCCTGGGCCAGGAATACACCCTCCTGATCGACCGCGCCTCGCTCAGCCAGAGCGGCGCCACGCTCAAGCTCCAGCGCCCGAACCGCCGGGACGAACTCTACACGCTCTACGGCACGGGCGAGCGGACGATCGCCACGGGCGGCACGGTGCTGCGCTTCAAGCCGTCGAGCGACAAGGACAATTGCTACGAAATCCTGTGAGGCCGCTCAAGACTTGAACTTGGCGTCGCGCCAGGCGAGCGCAGCCTTCAGGCCCTTCTCGCCGCGGATGCGGTTGAATTCCAGGCGCTCCGCTCCGGTCGAGCTTTCGATGATGATGTCGGCATCGAGTGACGCCAGCAGCGCCTGGCGCAACCCCGTAATATCGTAGCCGCGGTTGATCGCGCGCTTGGTCATCTGAACCGAAAGCGGCGCCGCCGCGCACAGATCGCGCGCCAGTTCCATGGCCCGTTCTAAATACTGGCCCGCGGGGGCGACGTGATTGACGATGCCCATGGCCATGGCGCGCTCGGCATCGATCTTGTCGTTGCCGGTCAGCAGCAGCTCCTTGGCAAATTTCGGCGAGGTGGCGAAGGGCAGGAGCAGGCAGATGATGCCGGAGCCGAAGCGCACTTCCGGCTCGCCGAACCGGGTGCCCGCTTCCGCCACGGTCATGTCGCAGCACAACGCCAGCTCGAACGCGCCGGCCAGACAGAAGCCGTGAACGGCGGCGATGGTCGGCTTCGGGCAATCCCAGAACTGCATGATGAAGTTGAAGTCGTATTCCAGCACCTTGCGCCAGGCATCGGTGCCCTCGATCTTGCGCGCCGCCGATTCCTTCAGGTCGAAGCCGGCGGAAAAGGCGCGCCCCTCGCCATGAATGACGATGGCGAGCACGGAATCGTCCTTGATGAAATCCGCCATGACCTGGTTGACCTCGGTCATAAGCACGCTGTTCAGCGCGTTCAGCACTTTGGGCCGGTTGAGCGTGATGATTCCAACGCGGCCGTCGATGCGGGATTTGATGGCTTCGAAAGTCATGGCGGTCTGAACTCCGGGATAAGGGAACGATGGGGCAGGGGGCTGTCAGGCCTTGCGCCGGCGGGCGAAGAACTCTGCCATGGCCTTCTGGGGCTCGCCCGTCGCCACGGCCTCGGCCTGGTAGCGCACGGAGGCGCGCTCGGCCTCCGCCAGGCCGCGCCGCATCAGGGTGCGAAAGCGCTCCAGATTGAGCTGCATGGCCTGGGGCGGCTTGGCCGCCAGCTCGCGCGCGACCTCCTGGGCCCGTGCCAACAGGCGGTCGGCCGGGACGATTTCCTTGAGCAGGCCGATGTCGCGGGCCTCCTCGGCAAGGATGGTCCGGCCGGTCAGCGTGATCTCGTTGGCGCGGGAATGGCCCAGATGGGTCTGGAGCAGGAAGCGTCCGACCACGGCGGGCAGGCCGATATCCACTTCCGCCATGACCAGCCGGGTCGCCGGCTGAGCCAGCCGCAGATGGCAGAGCAGTGCGGTTTCGAAGCCGCCGCCCGCGGCTACGCCATTGAGCGCGGCGATCAACGGCTTGGTGAAGGAGGACACGGCGATGAAATAGGCCTTCCACGACGCCATCCAGATCGGCCCATCCTTGGGCTTGAGTGCTTCGCTCTCGTGTAGATCCTGGCCGGCGCAAAAGGCGCGCTCGCCGGCCCCGGTGATGACGACGGCGCGGATTTCAGGGTCTTTCTGCGCCGCCTTGAGCTGGGCCGCCATCTCGCGACGCACGCCGACGTCCAGCGCGTTCAACCGCTCCGGCCGATTGAGCGTGAGCACGCGCACGGGGCCGTCAGTTGCGACCAGAACCGTTTTGTTCACCGGAGTCCCCCACGAGGAATTGGCAATAAATAGCCCGATCGAATTCACGCCGGCCACGTCAACACCGGGAGATGGGCAGAGTCAATACGTTCGAGATCGCGCGTCGAATCGTACCTGACTAAACCCGCGTCCAAACGATCGTGGCCGTGGGATAGTTTTTTATCGAAGAGATAGAGTGCAGTTTGATGCTCTTCACTCGAATAATTCCGCGCGCGGCGGCATCGTCCAGAACTGTGTGCAAATTTTCATTTTGATGTCGCCACATGGCCTCCTGTTGACCGCGAATGGCCCATGGGGGCGTCGTCGGAAAATGCTTAGTATCGAGTCCATACTGCCATGCGATCGGCTCGATATGGACGCCGGTGACACTCTTGGCGCGGGCAGTTGACTCAATGAGATGATCGAAGAAACGCGGATCGAGCGTACGGACCTGCTCGATGCTGTGGCAGGTATAAATGAGAGGCCTGCAGCAATCTGCGGGAATGGTGGTGAAATCAGGGCGCCGATAGTCGAATTCTGCGGCCTGATAGCACCGACGCGTCTGTCGGCGGGCCAATCGCTCGGCAAGTTTTCGGCCAGCCAGCGTCGGCTCGCAACCGACATAGGTGGCATCGAGCGGTCCGCCGTTTTTCCAGAGATTGAAGATGTTTGCGGACCATCCGGCCCCGAATTCGATGAATGCATCGGTGTCGTCGCTGCTATGGGCAAGAAGGGTTGTGCTGATAAGGTCACGGTAGACTAGACTGTGGGGATGATGCGGCAGCATCACCTTTTGGCCGAGGATGATCAGTTCTTTCTGATGTCGCTGGTCGTCGCCTTTGGTTTTTACGACACGAAAGAACTTGGCCCAATCCTTCGGTTGGCCATATTTCTCGAAATATGGTTTCGTGAGCGGGCTATACCGAAGCATGCGGCTAAACAGGTAAAAAAAATCAGTGTCCGACTTTTCCGCGTCGGCTGGCGCGCCGTCGAGGTCTCGTTCGAGCGCAGCCAGGACCTGATCGAGTTGTGACCAGATGTTCTCATAGCCTGATGCGGGAGCTGTCATGGGAACGGGTTGCTGTTCTGTTGGATAGGGTGTGCGCTTCTTCTACTAGCCTAATTGATTCGATGCCACCGGGGATTGCAACGGCAAAGGGTCGCCCAGCGGGCGACCCTTTGCCGTTGGCGAGTGCCGCCGCAACTCACACGCTGTAATACATCTCGAACTCGATCGGATGCGGCGTGTGCTCGAATTTGTAGATCTCCTCCCACTTCAGCTCCATGTAGGCGTTGATCAAATCGTCGGAGAACACGTCACCCTTCTTCAGGAACGCATTGTCTGCCTCCAGGCAGCCCAAAGCCTCACGCAGCGAGCCGCACACGGTCGGCACCTGGCGCAGTTCTTCCGGCGGCAGGTCGTACAGGTTCTTGTCCATGGGATCGCCGGGATGGATTTTGTTCTGGATGCCGTCCAGCCCCGCCATCAGCATGGCGGCATAGGCGAGGTAGGGATTCGCGCCGGGATCGGGGAAGCGCACTTCGACGCGCTTGCCCTTCGGGCTCGACACGAA
>SHVW01000010.1 GCA_009694085.1 Alphaproteobacteria bacterium | reverse complement strand
AGTGGACAAGAAGCTCGCCAACGCCGACTTCGTCGCCCGCGCGCCCGAGGATGTGATCGCGGAACAGCGCGAGCGGCGCACGGAATGGGCACAGATGCGGGACAGGTTGAGGGCGGCGGTGGGGCGGATTGGGTAGGGCGGAACTGGTATGGGTATCAGACACAAGTGACGTGGATCGACCCCTCACCCTCCCCATCGCGACGGGTCCCCTCCCTCTCCCCGCAAGGGCGGGGCGAGGGTTCCGCAAATTGCCCTCGCGCCCCCAACGGGGGAGAGGGAGGGCCCCGGCG
This sequence comes from Alphaproteobacteria bacterium, assembly GCA_009694085.1. Classification (GTDB taxonomy): domain Bacteria; phylum Pseudomonadota; class Alphaproteobacteria; order SHVW01; family SHVW01; genus SHVW01. Next base: position 38,509 of record SHVW01000010.1, on the reverse strand, counting down.
CAAAGCGACGGGAGGGTGAGGGGTGGTAGATGCGAGTCACGCATGTCTGAAACTGGTGCTCGCTGCGCTACCCCCGTCCCGCCGCGAACCTGATCGCTTCCTCCGCCGCCCGCACCAGCGCGCGCGCCTTGTTGACGCATTCCTGATACTCGGATTTCGGATCGCTGTCGGCGACCACGCCGGCGCCGGCCTGCACATACATCACGCCGTCCTTGACCAGGGCGGTGCGCAAGGCGATGCAGGTGTCCATGTCGCCGCCGGCGCCGAAATAGCCGACCGCGCCGGCATAGATGCCGCGCCGCGAGGATTCCAACTCGTCGATGATCTCCATGGCGCGCACCTTTGGCGCGCCCGAGACGGTGCCGGCGGGAAAGCCGGCGAACAGCGCGTCGACCGCGTCGTATTTGGGGTCGAGATCGCCTTCGACATGGGAGGCGATGTGCATGACATGGCTGTAGCGCTCGACCTGGAATTGCTCGATCACGCTGACCGAGCCGATCTTGGCAACCCGGCCGACATCGTTGCGGCCGAGATCGAGCAGCATCAGATGTTCGGCGCGCTCCTTGGGATCGGCCAGCAGTTCGGCGGCCAAAGCCTTGTCCTGCTCCGCCGTGGCGCCGCGCGGGCGGGTGCCGGCGAGCGGGCGGATGGTCACGCGACCGTCGCGCACGCGCACCAGGATTTCCGGGCTGGAGCCGACGATGGCGAAGCCGCCGAAATCGAGGAAGAACAGGAAGGGCGAGGGATTGAGCCGGCGCAGGCTGCGATAAAGCGCGAGGGGCGGCAGCTTGAACGGCACGGCGAAGCGGAGTGAGGGCACGACCTGAAAGGCATCGCCGGCCGCGATGTACTCCTTCGCCTTCACCACCATGGCGCAGTATTCGGCCTCGGTCGCGTTGGCGGTGGGGGCGGGCAGATCGCGCGCGATGTCGACGGCCTCGCGGCGATAGGGCAGGGACCGCGCGAAATCGGTGACCACATCGGCCAGCCGTTCCGAGGCCTGAGCATAGGCGGCCTCCGCCGACAACCCGGCGTCGGGTCGTACCGGCGTGATCACCGTGACGTTGTCTTCCAGCCGGTCGAACACGGCGATCACGGTCGGCCGTATGAACACGCCGTCGGGAATGTTGAGATGGTCCGGGTTGTTATCGGGGATGCGTTCGTAAAGCCGGACCATGTCGTAGGCCATGTAGCCGAACAGGCCCGATGCCATGGGCGGCAAATGGCGCGGCAGCTCGATGCGCGATTCCGCGATCAGCGCGCGCAACGAATCCAACGCGCCGCCGGTCACGGGCTCGAAGCGCTCGGCATCGACGCGGGCGTTGCGATTGATCTCCGCCCGGTCGCGCCGGCAGCGCCACAGCGTATCCGGCTTCAGCCCCATGAACGAATAGCGCCCGCGCACCGCGCCGCCCTCGACCGATTCGAACAGGAAACTGTTGGGCCGCCCCTCCGCCAGTTTGAGCAGGGCGGAGACCGGCGTTTCCAAATCCGCGATCAGCGTGGTCCAGGCGACTTGCGGCCGCCCGGCGTCGTAGGCCGCGCGGAAGGCGGCGAAATCGGGGTGGACGATCATGGCGACGGCGGCACGGCGCGGCCCCTTACCCCGACCCTCTCCCCGCTTTGCGGGGCGAGGGTGCGCGCACCACCGCCCTCGCCCCCGACGGGGGAGAGGGAGGGGACCCATCGCATTAGCGATGGGGAGGGTGAGGGGCGGTGGGGGCGAGTCACGATGCCTAGAACAAACTATCCAGCGCCGGCTGCTTGATCGAGACGGGATAGCGCTGGCGCAACGCCGTGCCGAAGGCGCCGACCAGATCGCCCGCGATCTGCTGCTTGACCTGGTCGGCCATGCGCTTGAGCCCGGCCTCGTCGGTAGCCGGGTCGGCCGCCACGATCTCCTTGAGCCGCGCGATCGTGTAGCCCTGGCCCGAGCCGGCCATCTCGGCCTCGCCGGGCTTAACCTGGAACATGCGGCCGACCAACCCGCCGGGCAGCGCGTTGGATGTGCGCAGGAAGGCCTCGCTGGTCGCGACTGGCGTGTTGGTCTCGGCAGCCAGGCTTTCCAGTGTGGCGCCGGCCTTTAGCTTGTCGAACAATTCCGTGGTGCGCGCCTTGGCGGCCTTGTCGCGCTCTGCCGCACGCCACGCCGCCAGCGCCTGGTCGCGCACGCTGTCGAGCGGCTTGAGCGCGGCCGGCGTCACGCCATCGACGCGCAGCATGAAATAGAAACCGTCGCGGGATTCGACGAGGCCGCTCTGTTCGCCCTGGCTCGTCTGGAACGCGGTCTGCAAGAACGTGCCGGCCGGCACGCCCTCGACCTTCGCCCCTGCGGGATCGAGGCCGGCGCGGTCGACCGCTGCCGCCTTGCGCGGCTTGAAGCCGTGCTTGGTCGCCACCTCGTCCACCGCAACGCCGGCGGCCAAATCGTCTTCGACCTTGTTGGCGATTTCGAACAGTTGGTCCAGTGCCTTCTCGCGGGCGAGGTCGCGCTTGAGCTGATCGCGCACCTCGTCCAGCGTTTTGGCCGATCCGGCACTGATCGCCTTGACCCGAACGATGTGCCAGCCGAACGCCGTCTTGATCGGCGCGCTGGCGGCACCGGCGGTGAGCGCGAAGACGGGGGTGGCCAGATCCTCGGGCAATTCGTCCCGGCTCACGATGCCAAGATCGGTGGCGGCGGCCTCCATATTGGCGACGTCTTTGGCGACCTCGGCAAAGTCCTTGCCTTCGCCGAGCATCGCTGCGGCACGCTTGGCCTCGGCCTCGTCGCTGACCAGGATCTGCTGGATGTCGCGCTTCTCGGCCACGGTGTATTCGGCGATCCGCCGGTTGTATTCCTCGGCGATCACGTCGTCGGCAACGGTCTGTTCGCCGGCGAGATCGTCGGGCGACAAAACGGCGAAGGTTAGCGCGCGGTATTCCGGCGCGGTGAAGCGCGCGGCTTCGGCCTGATGGAAGGCGGCGAGGACCGTTGCTTCCGGCTCGGCCGGTTCGGGGAAGCTGGCATTGGAAATGGTTAGGGTCTCGGCCACGCGCTTTTCCTGGCGCTGGCGATAGAGCCGGTCGATGAAGCTTGCCGGCGGCGTCACGCCGGCCTCGAGCGCGCCGACCACCTGACCGCGCGACAATTCCTTGCGAAGCAGTTGAACGTAGCCGGCCTCGTTCAAATTGTTCTGGCGCAGCGCTTGTTCGTAGATCAACCGGTCGAAATTGCCGTTGCGTTGGAAACCGGGTTCCCGGGCAATGGCCTTGCGCACGACGTCGTCGGAAATCGACACGCCGAGCCGGTTTGCTTCCTGATCGTAGAGTGCGCCATTGACCAGCCGGTCCACGATCTCGTCGAACAGGCCGAACTGGCGCGCCATCTCGGCATTGATTGTGGAGCCCATCATCTGCTGCATGCGGGCGAGTTCGCGGCGGAATTGGTTGCCCACCTCGGCGGTCGGAATTTCCTGATCGCCGACCTTGATCGCCACGGGGTCTTGGCCGGCCTGGCGGAAAATGTCGCCGATGCCCCAGACCGCGAAGCTGACGATCAGCAGGCCGAACAGGATTTTAACGACCCAGGAGGTGGCGTGTTGGCGAATCTGTTGGAGCATGATGCGGAGGTTCTGACCATTTTCTGGCGCCCGGATCGGCCGGGCAGGGCGCGGCATCATAGGTGCGCCGGCCATAAAGCCGCAACACGGAAATATTGCGTGGGCTCAATGGCTTGGCCAAGAGCTTGGCCGATAGACGCTGGCCTTGGCCCCGTGCTAGATCGACAACAGGCTTCGCTGCGGGAGATGACGACATGGCGCCGCGCCCCCTGATCGCCGGAAATTGGAAAATGAATGGGCTCGCCAAAGACGGTCTGGCGCTGGCCGATGGGCTCGCCCGGCTGATGCGCGCGGGCGGCGGCGCGCCGGCCGATCTGCTGATCTGCCCGTCCGCTACCTTGTTGCGCGCGGTGGCCGAGCGCGTCGCCGGATCCGGCCTGCTGGTCGGCGGCCAGGATTGCCACGGCAAGACATCGGGCGCCCATACCGGCGATATCAGTGCCGGCATGCTGGCCGATGCCGGGGCGAGCCATGTCCTGTCCGGACATTCCGAGCGCCGGGCCGATCACGGCGAGAGCGACGCCACGGTGCGGGCGAAAGCGGAGGCGGCCGTTGCCGCCGGTCTGATCGCCATCGTCTGCGTCGGCGAGACCGAGGCGGAACGGAACCGCGGCGCCACACTCGATACGGTCGGCCGCCAACTCGCGGGCTCGCTGCCGGCGGCGGCCCATGCCGCCAATACGGTGGTTGCCTATGAGCCGGTCTGGGCGATCGGCACGGGCCGCACGCCGACCGTGGCCGAGGTGGCCGAGGTTCACTGCTTCCTGCGCGCCCGCCTGGTCGAGCGCTTCGCCGATGGTGCCGGCTTCCGCATTCTCTATGGCGGCTCGGTCAAGCCGGAGAACGCGGCGGAGCTACTGGCCGTGGCCGATGTCAATGGTGCTCTGGTCGGCGGCGCTAGCCTGAAGGCCGATGGTTTCTGGGCAATCCGTATGGCGTGCCCCACCGCGACATGAGCCCCATCCTGGCATGAGCCCCTGGCGCGATCGGGCCGGACGCCTGTCGCCGCTCAAATCTGTCGCCTTTCTGTTGGTGCTGGCGCCGGGCCTGTGGTTGGCCGTGGAATGGGCGGTTATCGGTCTGGGCGCCCGCCCGTTCACGACCGCCCTCCGCGAGACCGGCCAATGGGCGATCCGCCTGCTGTTCCTCTCGCTGGCAATCGCGCCGTTTCGCCGCATCTTCAATTGGTCAGACCTGATCGCGGTGCGCCGCATGATCGGCGTGGCAGCGCTGGGTTATGCGATCGCCCATATCGGTCTCTACACGCTCGACCAGAATCTCGACGTCGCCAAGGTGTTGGGCGAGATATGGGCGCGTTTCTATCTGACGATCGGCGCCGTTGCCGCGGTCGGGCTGCTGGCCCTGGGCATCACATCGACCGACGGCATGATCCGGCGCCTGACCGGGCGGCGCTGGCAAATGCTGCATCGCGCGGCCTATGGCATCGCGCTCCTGGCGGTCGCGCACTTCTTCCTGCAATCCCGCAGCAATGTTTGGCAACCCACCCTGATGGCGGGATTGCTGATCTGGTTGCTGTCGTGGCGCCTATGGTTGCGCCGCGCCGGCATGGCGGGCATGGGGTTGCGGCTTGGTGCGCTGGGGCTTGGCGCCACCCTTGCCACCGCCCTCGCCGAGTTCGGTTGGTATGCCGGCATGACCGGCATACCCGCCCTCGCCGTGTTCGCCGCGAATATCGATCCCGCAGCCGGGCTTCGGCCTGCCTGGGCCGTTGCGGGGGCGGGGCTTACCGTGGCGGCCGGCGCCGAAATCTTGGCCCTAGCGCGAACCGCCCGAACCGGCTAAAAGACCGGCCATCCGTCCCATTTCAGGCGGCGGGGCCTAATCGGCCCGGCCGAGTCTTGTCATGCAAACCCTTCTGCTCGTAACCCTTATGGTGCTGACCATCGCGCTGGTCGGCATCATCCTCATTCAGCGCAGCGAAGGCGGCGCGCTGGGGGTGGGCGGCGGCGGCGGGGGCCTGATGTCGGCGCGCGGGGCGGGCAATCTGTTGACCCGTATCACGGCCGTGCTGGGTGCTTGTTTCTTCGCTATCAACCTGGTGCTGGCCGTTATCGCCAACCAGCAGCGTGCGCCCCGTTCCATCGTGGACGATGTGACCCCCACCCAGAGCGTCCCCGCCGTACCGGCCACGCCCCAGGCGCCCATCCGCAATTGACGGCGCCATTTGACAGCGGTTGCCGAAATGCGGGGAGTTGAGGGGCGGCGAATCGGCCGCCTCTTTCGCATTCGGGGTATGGGTTTCGGATCGGCATTCGATCCGTGGGAGGCGCGGAAATCCGGCCTTCGCCCAATTCGCTTCCGGGCCCGTGCCCGGTTTCTATAGAATATAGGTCCATGACGCGCTTCATCTTCATCACCGGCGGCGTCGTGTCCTCGCTCGGTAAAGGGTTGGCCTCGGCGTCCCTGGGTGCGCTGCTCCAGGCGCGCGGCTACAAGGTGCGCCTGCGCAAGCTCGACCCCTATCTGAACGTCGATCCCGGCACCATGAGCCCCTATCAGCACGGCGAAGTGTTCGTGACCGACGATGGGGCCGAAACCGATCTCGATCTCGGCCATTACGAACGCTTCACCGGGGTCAATGCGCGCCGCTCCGACAGCACGACCACGGGCCGCATCTATTCCGACGTGATCGCCCGGGAGCGGCGCGGCGATTATCTCGGCGCCACCATCCAGGTCATTCCCCACGTCACCGACGCGATCAAGGAATTCATCCAATCCGATATCGCCGACGAGGATTTCATCCTGTGCGAGATCGGCGGCACCGTCGGCGATATCGAGGGCCTGCCCTATCTGGAAGCGATCCGCCAGCTCGGCAACGAACTCGGCCGCGAGCGCACGCTGTTCCTGCATTTGACCCTGGTGCCCTATATCAAGGCGGCGGGCGAGTTGAAGACCAAGCCGACCCAGCATTCGGTCAAGGAATTGCAGAGCGTCGGCATCCAGCCCGATATCCTGCTCTGCCGCACCGAGCGCGAAATCTCGCCCGAGGCGCGGCGCAAGATCGGCCTGTTCTGCAATATCCGCCAGGAAGCCGTGATCCAGGCGCTCGACGTCGACACGATCTACCAGGTGCCGGTCAGCTATCACGAGCAGGGGTTCGATGGCGAGGTCTGCCGCCATTTCGGCCTGCCCGCCCAGCCCGAGCCGGATTTGTCGCGCTGGCGCGATATCGTCCAGACCGTGCGCCAACCCGAGGGCGAGGTGACCATCGCCGTGGTCGGCAAATACACCAACCTGATGGATTCGTATAAATCGCTGGCCGAGGCGCTGACCCATGGCGGCATCGCCAATGGGGTGCGGGTCAATCTGAAATGGCTCGATTCCGAAATTTTCGAGGCGCCTGACACCGTCCACCACCTGGAAGACGTCCACGGCATCCTGGTGCCCGGCGGTTTCGGCGAGCGCGGCGCGGAGGGCAAGATCCAGGCCGCCCGCTTCGCGCGCGAGCGCGCCGTGCCATATTTCGGCATCTGCTTCGGCATGCAGATGGCGGTGATCGAAGCCGCGCGCAACCTGGTCGGCATCGCCCGGGCGAACAGCACGGAATTCGGCCCGACCGAGGAACCCGTGGTCGGCCTGATGACGGAGTGGATGCGCGGCAACGTGCTGGAAAAACGCCGGGCCGACGGCGAACTCGGCGGCACCATGCGGCTCGGCGCCTATGACTGCGCGCTGGGCCAGGGCACGCGGGTGCGCGACATCTATGGCGCCGACCATATCCGCGAGCGCCACCGCCATCGCTTCGAGGTCAACATCAATTACAAGGAACGGCTGGAAAAGGTCGGCATCCGCTTCTGCGGCATGTCGCCCGACGGCGAACTGCCCGAGATGATCGAAATCCCCGCCCATCCCTGGTTCGTCGGCGTCCAGTTCCACCCGGAACTCCGCTCGCGCCCGTTCGAGCCGCACCCGCTGTTCACGGCGTTCGTGAAGGCGGCAATCGACCAGAGCCGGTTGGTGTGAGATGGCGACCCGAAGGGCGAGACGGGGCCATTCGATGGACATCATGTCGTACACGGCGGCACGAACCAAGTTGGCCAAGACGATGGATCGGGTATGCCGCGATCACCGCCCAATTTTATTGACCCGGTGTGGCGCGCCGCCGGTCGTCATGATGTCGTTGGAGGACTATCGCGCGCTGGAGGAAACCGCATATTTACTGTGCAGTCCGGTCAATGCGGGTCGCCTTGCCGAGGCCATTGCCGAAATCGAATCCGATCAAGCATGTCAACGCGGGACGCTTCGTCACCATTGCCAGCTCTAGCAGTTTGCTGAAAAACCCTCGCTTTGAGGGCGGCGGAATGATTCACTGCGCTTGCGGTGGCGCGGGAGGATGTTAATGCGCGGACGGTTTCAGGATCAAGGCGGGTTGTTTTCCTATATTTCGCCGGAGAAACGGGTTCCTGAGAAGCATCCCCTGCGGCAGGTGCGCGCCTTGGTGCGCGCTGTGCTGGAGGAGATGAGCGGAAGCTTCGCGGTGCTGTATGTCGGGGAAGGCCGTCCATCGATCGCGCCGGAGCGCTTGTTGAGCGCGCTGCTGCTCCAGGTCTTCTACGGCCTGCGCTCGGAGCGTCAGTTGATGGAACATCTCGACTACAATCTTCTCTACAGATGGTTCGTGGGGCTTTCGCCGGACGATCCTGTGTGGGACCCGACAACGTTCACCAAGAACCGGGAGCGGTTGCAGCAAGGCGATGTGTTCCAGACGTTCATGACCAGACTTCTGAACCACCCGGAGGTGAAGCCGCTGTTGTCGGACGAGCACTTCTCGGTGGACGGCACGCTGATCGAGGCGTGGGTGTCGCACAAGAGCTTCCGGCCGAAGGACGGCTCGGGCGACGGCGATGGCACGAACTTCCACGGCCAGAAACGCCGGAACGAAACCCATGCCAGCACGAGCGTCCCCGACAGCCGGCTTTATCGCAAGGCGGCTGGCGCGAGGCGAAGCTCTGCTACATGGGGCACGCCACCATGGAGAACCGGCATGGGCTGGCGGTTGCCGGCCGCCTCACCACGGCCAACGGCACGGCGGAACGGCGCGCCGCCGAGGCGATGCTTGCGGACCGGGCCAAGGCAAGAGGCGGACGCATCACGGCGGGCGAGGACAAGGCCTACGACACGGCCGATCATGTCGCCAATCTTCGCGCCGCCAAGGTCACGCCGCATGTGACGCAGAACAACGGCGTGACCAAAACCGGCAAGCCGCGGCGAAGCGCCATCGACCACCGCACGACCCGCCATGACGGCTATGCCATGTCGCAAACACGTCGCGCGATGATCGAATGCATCTTCGGCTGGGGCAAGCAGCACGGCACCATGCGCAAGACTAAGCATCGCGGCATCGCGCGCGTCGCCGCCGACTTCCTGCTCAACCTGATCGCCTACAATCTGATCCGCATCCCCAAACTCATTGCGGCTTGAGGGGTAGACTCCGTCCACAAGATGTCAAAATCGACCGCACCGTTGCCAAACCAAAATCCGCAACCCAGCCATCACAGGCGGAACCAAAACCTTTAAACCTTCCCGTTTTTCAGCAAACTGCTAGGGCGACACTGGGGGCTTTCGTCTCAGCCGAACCATGCGTAGTGCCAGCAGGAGTCCAAAGCCGAAAAATACTGAACCGAAAGCGCCCATCAGCGCTCGTCCGTGGTCGCCAGACCGTAGTCCCTGATATACAGCATACGCGCAACCGATAAATTGGTCGTGCAACTGATGCGGACCATATGCACCTGTCTCCGAATCGTTCGACAGTTGCGTTTTGCTGCGTGCCTGTTAGAAGGGCAAGGACATCATGACAGACTCCCGCACCGTCACCATTGGCAAGCTCGCCGTCGCCAACGACCGGCCGTTCACGTTAATAGCGGGTCCGTGCGCGCTAGAATCCCGTGCCCACGCGTTGGAGATGAGCCAGGCGCTGGTCGAACTCACGGATAAGCTCGGCATCGGGCTGATCTACAAGACCTCGTTCGACAAGGCTAACCGCACCAGCGTCGATAGCCCGCGCGGTCTGGGCCTGGACAAGAGCCTGGCGATCCTGGCCGAGGTGCGGGAAAAGCGCGGCTGCCCGGTGCTGACCGACGTGCACACGGCCGAGCAGTGCAAGCCGGTTGCCGAGGCGGTCGATGTCTTGCAAATCCCGGCCTTCCTGTGCCGGCAGACCGATCTGCTCGTCGCGGCGGGCGAGACGGGACGGGCGATCAACGTCAAGAAGGGCCAGTTCCTGGCGCCCTGGGACATGGCCAACGTGGTCAAGAAGATCGAGAGCACGGGCAATCGCAACGTGCTGGTGTGCGAGCGCGGCGCCAGCTTCGGCTACAACACCCTGGTCTCCGACATGCGCGCCCTGCCGATCCTGGCGGCCACGGGCTGCCCCGTGGTGTTCGACGCGACCCATTCGGTGCAGCAGCCGGGCGGGCAGGGGACGACCAGCGGCGGTCAGCGCGAATTCGTGCCCGTGCTGGCGCGCGCTGCGGTCGCCATCGGCGTTGCCGCCGTGTTCATGGAAACCCATGAGGATCCCGACCGCGCACCCAGCGACGGGCCCAACATGATGCACCTCAAGGACATGCCGGCGCTGCTGGCGACCCTGATGGCCTTCGATCGCATTGCCAAGGCACGTTAGCCATCCATGATGGCCGGCATCGGCCTGACCGTTCTGGCCTTCTTCCTGTTCTCGTTTCACGACGCCGCGATCAAGTGGCTGGTGGCGGGGTTGCCGGTTTGGCAAATCCTGTTCTTCCGCAGCGCGGTCATTCTAACCGGCTGCCTCATCGTCGGCCGAGGCGCCCTGATCGCGCGGGCGATTATGACGCCGTTGCGCTGGAAGCTCGTTTTGCGCGGCCTGATCCTGCTTGCCGCCTGGATTTGCTATTACGGCGCATCGCGCGATCTGCCGCTGGGCGAGTTGATGACCCTCTATTTCGTCTCGCCGGTTATTGTCACGATCCTGGCCATTCCCATGTTGGGCGAGCGGGTCACGCCGTGGCGCTGGACTGCCGTGGTGACCGGCTTCGCCGGCGTCGTCGTCGCCTTCAACCCCACCGATATCGGTTTGTCCGTTCCGGCGGCCCTGGCATTGTTCTCGGCCTGTCTGTGGGCCGTGGCAACCATCTTGATCCGTATGATCGCGATGCACGAGAGTGCGCTGCTGCAAATGCTGTTCGGCAATACGGTCAATTTGATCGGAACCGGGATCGCGCTGTTCCTGGTCTGGCAAACGCCGAGCCCTGGTGAGCTTGCGCTCATGCTGGCGATCGGCGGCATCGGCGGTCTCGGCCAATTCACTATGTTCACCGGCATGCGCATGGCGCCGGCCTCGGTACTGGCGCCCCTGACCTATACCGGCCTGATCTGGGCTTTCGCGCTCGGCTACATCGTGTGGGGCGACGTGCCGCGCATTGAGGTGGTGATTGGCGCCGTGCTGATCCTGGCGGCCGGGTTGATCATGATTGCGGCGGGGCGCCAGGAGGCGCCGGCCGAGCGTTAGGCCACGCCTTGCAAATCCCCGGCCGCCCGACTATTGCTGGCGCCCCAGTGCAGAGAGGGCTTCGATGGCCGGCATCGGCCTGACCATCCTCGCCTACTGCGTGTTCGCCTTCCACGACGCCGTGGTCAAGTTGCTGGTCGTCGACATCACGGTTTGGCAAATCCTGTTTTTCCGCAGCCTGGTTGTGGTGTCGGGTGCGCTAGCGTTCGGCCGGGGTCCTCTCGTTTCGCGCGCGCTCACGACACCGCTGCGTTGGAAGCTGGTGACGCGCGGCTTGGTCCTTCTGGCGGCTTCCCTATGTTACTACACCGCCGCCCGCGACCTGCCGCTCGGCGAGTTGATGACGCTCTTTTTTGCCTCGCCGATCGTGGTCACGGTGTTGGCGATCCCGCTATTGGGCGAGCGCGTTACGCCCTGGCGCTGGGTCGCCGTTCTGACCGGCTTTGCCGGCGTCGTCGTCGCCTGCGATCCCGCCGGCTTCGGCCTGACGCTCGCGACCGTGCTGGTGCTGGCGGCGGCTTGCCTGTGGGCGTTTGCCACCGTGCTCATCCGCATGATCGCGCCGCACGAAAGCGCGCTGTTGCAGATGCTGTAAGGCAATTCGGTTTATCTCGTGGCGACCGGCGCCGTGCTCGCTTTCGTTTGGGTGCCGCCGAGCCCGGTGCAGTTCGCCATGATGCTGGCGGTCGGCGCGATCGGCGGCTGCGCCCAGCTCGCGCAGTTCGAAGGCATGCGAAGGGGCCAGGTCTCGGTCCTGGCACCCTTCGAATACACGGCTCTGATCTGGGCTTTCGTGCTCGGCTTCGTCATCTGGGGCGATGTGCCGCGCACGGAGGTGGTGATCGGCGCCGCGCTGATCCTGGCGGCCGGGCTGATCATAATCGCGGCCGGACGCAAGGACGCGCCGGTAGTTCCGTAGCGGCTTGCAAATCCGGGCGGGGCTGACTATTGCTGGCCCTCCATAGCACGGAGATTTTCACTCATGTCCGCCATTGTCGATATCCGCGCCCGCGAAATCCTGGATAGCCGGGGCAATCCGACCGTCGAGGTCGATGTGACCCTGGAAAGTGGCGCGGCGGGTCGGGCGGGCGTGCCCTCCGGCGCCTCCACCGGCAAGCACGAGGCGCTGGAACTGCGCGACGGCGACAAGAAGCGCTATCTGGGGAAGGGCGTGCGCAAGGCGGTGGAGGCGATCAACGGCGAAATCTTCGATGCGCTCTCCGGCCGCGAGGCGAGCGAACAAGTCGCCATCGACCACGCCATGATCGAGCTTGACGGCACGGCCAACAAGGCCCGGCTCGGCGCCAACGCGATCCTGGGCGTTAGCTTGGCGCTCGCCAAGGCGGCGGCGGCCGACATCAAAGTGCCGCTCTACCGCTATATCGGCGGCGCCTATGCCCGCACCCTGCCGGTGCCCCTGATGAACATCGTCAATGGCGGCGCGCACGCCGATAATCCCATCGATTTCCAGGAATTCATGATCATGCCGGTGGGGGCGGCCAGCTTCGCCGAGGGGCTGCGCATGGGCGCGGAGGTCTTCCACACCCTCAAAAAGCAGCTCGCCGATGCCGGCCATGCCACCAATGTGGGCGACGAGGGCGGTTTCGCCCCCAATCTCAAGGGCACGGACGATGCGCTCAAATTCGTGTCCAAGGCGATCGAGGCGGCCGGCTACAAGCTGGGTGACGATGTGGCGCTCGCTCTCGACGTCGCCTCGACCGAATTCTTCAAAAAAGGCAAATACCACCTGGAAGGCGAGGGGCGAACCCTCGACGCCGCCGGCATGGTCAAGCTCTACGCCCAGCTCTGCAAACGTTACCCTATCGTATCGATCGAGGATGGCATGGCCGAAGACGACTGGGCGGGCTGGCAAGCCCTGACCGAGGAGTTGGGCAAGCGGGTCCAGCTCGTGGGTGACGACGTTTTCGTTACTAATCAGAAACGATTGGCCGAAGGCATCGAAAAAGGCGTGGCCAATTCCATCCTGGTCAAGGTCAACCAGATCGGCTCGCTCTCGGAAACCCTGGAGACCGTGGAGCGTGCCCAGCGCGCGAGCTACACCGTTGTTATGTCTCATCGTTCCGGTGAAACCGAGGACACCACCATCGCCGACCTTGCGGTCGCCACCAATTGCGGGCAGATCAAGACCGGCTCGCTCGCGCGCTCGGAGCGGCTGGCCAAGTACAACCAGCTCCTGCGCATCGAGCAGCAGCTCGGCCCCGCCGCGCGCTATGCCGGGCGGTCGATGGTGCGGGGGTAGGGTGAAGGATTATCCACTAACCCATTGATTCCTGTTCTGTTCGCGCTGGGCCTCAAATTAAGTCTCGATTTGAGTCATGTTTGCAACAGATGACGCTAATTATTGGAATCTAAGAGATATTTTAGTGAAACTCCTGTTGACGCCTTGGAGTCGGCTGTGATTCGATGCCGTCCATGGCGCTGATGAAGGAAATCCGCCGACGCATCCCCAATGCCGCAGGGCAAGTCCTGGGCTGTCTGGTCGTCGGCTACTTCGCCTACCATCTGGTGGAAGGCGATCGCGGATTGCTCGCCATGCGCTATCTCAAGCAGGAAATCGCCCAGACGCGCAACGACCTCAAAACCATCGAGACCGACCGCGGCGCGCTCGATGCCCGGGTCGCCTTGCTCAGGCCGAGCGATCTCGACCCCGACATGCTGGACGAGCGCGCGCGCGTCATGCTCAATCTCGCCGGGCCCGGCGAGATCGTGATTCAGTTGGAGCGGCCTTACCTGCCCCAAGCGATGCGGGGAACGCCGCTATCCACGCCCGGCGATGGAACCTCGCGTTTGATGCCGCCCAAGAACATTAACTGAAATCAAGTTAACGTTAATTTTACATTTCTATAACAACGCATTAGAACGTATTGTCACGTTTCCCGATTCGGGCTACGAGTAGCCGCGCAATGAGGTGCCGGCAGTCTTCAAGCCGCTGCGATCGGGACGGAGGAAATCCATGGCCATGGCCAAGCGCAAATCGTCCGGCGGCGATGCCGCAGACGCGTCGGATGCCCTGGTCAAACACTATCGCGACATGCTGTTGATCCGCCGCTTCGAAGAGAAGGCGGGGCAGATGTACGGCATGGGGCTGATCGGCGGTTTCTGCCATCTCTATATCGGCCAGGAAGCGGTGGTCGTCGGCATGCAGGCGGCGATCCGGCCGACCGATTCCGTCATTACCAGCTATCGCGACCACGGCCACATGCTCGCTTGCGGCATGGAGGCGCGCGGCGTGATGGCCGAGTTGACCGGCCGGGCCGGCGGCTATTCCAAGGGCAAGGGCGGCTCCATGCACATGTTCAGCCGCGAGACGAATTTCTACGGCGGTCACGGCATCGTTGCGGCCCAGGTGCCGCTCGGCACCGGCCTCGCCTTTTCCTACAAATATCGCGGCAATGACGGCGTGGCCCTGACCTATCTGGGCGACGGCGCGGTCAATCAGGGTCAGGTCCACGAGAGCTTCAACATGGCGGCGCTGTGGAAGCTGCCCTGCATCTACGTGATCGAGAACAACAAATACGGCATGGGCACGGCGGTCCAGCGCGCCTCGGCCGGGACCGAGCTGTTCCGGCGCGGCCAGGCCTATGGCATTCCAGGCTTGGCGGTCGACGGCATGAACGTGATCGCGGTCAAGGAGGCTGCCGACAAGGCGGTCGCCCATTGCCGCGCCGGCAAGGGGCCGTACATCCTGGAGATGAACACCTATCGCTATCGCGGCCACTCCATGTCGGACCCAGCGAAATACCGGACGAAAGAAGAGGTCGAGCGCATGCGCAGCCAGCACGACCCGATCGACCAAATGCGCAAGCTGCTGCTGGAGCGCAAGCTGATCGACGAGGACGGGTTGAAGCAGATCGACCGCGAGATCAAGGGCATCGTGACCGACGCCGCCGATTTCGCTCAGACCAGCCCGGAACCGGATGCGGCCGAGCTTTACACCGACGTGCTCGTCGAAGCCTGAGCGGAAGGGAAGTATCGCCATGCCGATTCAAGTCCTGATGCCGGCGCTGTCGCCGACCATGACCGAGGGCAAGCTGGTCAAATGGCTGAAACAGCCGGGCGATGCCATCAAGGCCGGCCAGGCTATCGCAGAAATCGAAACCGACAAGGCAACCATGGAAGTGGAAGCCGTGGACGAAGGGACTCTGGGCAAGATCCTGGTCGCGGCCGGTACCGAAGGCGTCAAGGTCAATACGCCGATCGCCGTGATCCTGGGCGAGGGCGAAAGCACCGCCGCCATGGATGTCGCGCCCACCCCGAAGGCGGTGCCGGCACCCGCAGCTAAACCCGCGCTGACCGCTGCCGCGCCGCGTCCGGCCGCCAGTGCACCTGCTGCTGCCGACGAGGCCTATGCCGGCGCCAAGATGGTCACGCTCACCGTGCGCGACGCCCTGCGCGACGCCATGGCGGAGGAAATGCGGCGCGATGGCGACGTGTTTCTGATGGGCGAGGAGGTCGCCGAATACCAGGGTGCCTATAAGGTCAGCCAAGGCTTGCTCGCGGAATTCGGCGCGCGCCGAGTGATCGACACACCGATCACCGAGCATGGTTTTGCTGGGCTGGCTACCGGTGCCGCATTCACTCGGCTCCGGCCGATCGTCGAGTTCATGACCTTCAACTTCGCCATGCAGGCGGTCGACCACATCATCAACTCCGCGGCCAAGACGCTCTATATGTCGGGCGGCCAGATGGGCGCCTCCATCGTCTTTCGCGGCCCCAACGGCGCGGCCTCGCGCGTCGGCGCCCAGCACTCCCAATGCTATGCCAGTTGGTACGCCCATTGCCCCGGGCTCAAGGTGGTGGCGCCGTGGAACGCGGCCGATGCCAAGGGCCTGCTCAAGGCGGCGATCCGCGATCCCAATCCGGTGATCTTCTTGGAAAACGAGATCATGTACGGCCAGAGTTTCCCGGTGCCGGACCATCCCGATTTCGTGCTGCCCATCGGCCAGGCCAAGATCGAGCGCGCCGGCACCGATGTCACCATCACGGCTTTCTCCATCATGGTGGGTAAGGCGCTTCAGGCTGCGAACGTGCTGGCCGCCGAGGGCATCAGCGCCGAGGTGATCAATCTGCGTACGCTCCGGCCGCTCGACACGGCTACCATCGTCGCCTCCGTCGCCAAGACCAACCGGCTGGTTTCGGTGGAAGAGGGCTGGCCTTTCGCCGGCATCGGCTCCGAACTTTGCGTCCTGATGATGGAGCAGGCCTTCGATCATCTAGATGCGCCGGTCGCCCGTGTGGCCGGCGTCGATGTGCCGCTGCCCTATGCGGCGAATCTGGAAAAACTTGCTTTGCCCCAGGCCGACCACATCGTCGCCGCGGCCAAGCAAGTCTGCTACCGGGCGTAAGGGGAGGCCAGCCATGCCGATCAAAATCCTGATGCCCGCTTTGTCGCCGACCATGACCGAGGGCACGCTCGCCAAATGGCACAGGCGGGAAGGCGACGCCATCAAACCCGGCCAGGTCATCGCCGAGATCGAAACGGATAAGGCGACCATGGAAGTGGAGGCAGTGGACGAGGGCACGCTCGGCCGCATCGTCGTGCCCGCCGGCACCGCCAATGTGAAGGTCAACGATCTGATCGCGCTGCTGCTGGAAGAGGGCGAGGACAAGTCGGCGCTGGATAAGGTGGCCTCGGGCGGTCCCGCGCCGAAGGCGGCACCGTCTGCGGCCCCCGCTGCTGCCAAAGCCGCCGCGCCCGCAATGACGGCACAGTCCCATGATGGCGGGCGCGTCGTCGCCAGTCCGCTCGCCCGTCGCATGGCCGAGCAATCAGGGTTAAACTTGTCGGCGCTGACCGGCACCGGCCCGGGCGGCCGGATCGTCAAGCACGACATCGACGCGGCGCTCGCCTCGGGCGGCGCCAAAGCCGCCGCGCCGGCCCCGCGCGCTGCTGCGCTAACGGCCGCCCATGTCGAGGCGCCGGGCATGCCGGCGTATGACGAACTGCCCAACAACAACATCCGCAAGGTGGTGGCGCGCCGCCTGACGGAATCGAAGCAGCAGGCGCCCCATTTCTACCTCACCATCGATTGCGAGATCGACGCGCTGCTCAAGCTGCGCGAGGAACTCAACGCCAAAAGCCCGAAGGATGGGCCGGGCGCCTACAAGCTCAGCGTCAACGACATGGTGATCAAGCTGACGGCCGCGGCCCTGCGCAAGGTGCCGGCGGCCAACGCCTCCTATACCGAGGCCGCCATCCGGCGCTACCGCGACGTCGATATCTCGGTCGCCGTGGCAATCCCCGATGGTTTGATCACGCCGATCGTCAAACATGCCGACCAAAAAGGCCTGGTCGCAATCTCGACCGAGATGAAAGACCTGGCCGCCCGCGCGCGCCAGGGCAAGCTGCGGCCCGAGGAATTCCAGGGTGGCACCTTCTCGATCTCCAATCTCGGCATGTACGGCATCCGCGAATTCGCCGCCGTGATCAATCCGCCCCAGGGTGCCATCCTGGCGGTCGGCGCGGGCAAACAGCGCCCGGTGGTCAAGCTGGGCGCGCTCGCCATCGCCACCGTCATGACCGTCACGCTCTCGGTCGATCACCGCGTGGTCGACGGCGCGGTGGGTGCGGAGTTCCTGCAAGCGTTCAAGCGGCTGGTCGAGGATCCGATCAGCATGATGCTGTAAGGGGCATTTCGTGACCGACACCACATTCGACCTCATCATCGTCGGCGGCGGGCCCGGCGGGTATGTGGCCGCCATTCGCGCGGCCCAGCTTGGCATGAAGACGGCGCTGGTCGAGCGCGAGCATTTGGGCGGCATCTGCTTGAACTGGGGCTGCATTCCGACCAAGGCGCTGCTGCGCTCGGCCGAGGTGGGGCATCTGATCAAGCACGCCGATGCCTACGGTTTTTCGGTGCAGGGCGTCAGCTTCGATATCGCCAATATCGTCCAGCGCTCGCGCAAGGTGGCGGCCCAGCTTTCCGGCGGGGTCAAGCATCTGCTCAAGAAGAACAAGGTCACGGTGTTCGACGGCCAGGGCAAGCTCGCCGGTATGGCTGGTGCCCTGCGCAAGCTCGCCGTGACCAAGGATGGCAAGCCGGTCGCCGATCTCGCGGCCAAGCATGTCATCCTTGCCACCGGCGCCCGGGCCCGCACGCTGCCGGGGTTGGAACCGGATGGCAAGTTGGTCTGGACCTACAAGGAAGCGATGGTGCCGCCTGCCATGCCGAAATCGCTCCTGGTGGTCGGCTCCGGCGCCATCGGCATCGAATTCGCCAGCTTCTACCGCACGCTGGGCGCCGAGGTCACGGTGGTGGAAATCCTCGACCGCATCGTGCCGGTCGAGGACGAGGAAATCTCCGCCTTCGC
The DNA here is from genome assembly GCA_009694085.1 of Alphaproteobacteria bacterium. Lineage (GTDB taxonomy): Bacteria > Pseudomonadota > Alphaproteobacteria > SHVW01 > SHVW01 > SHVW01. Next base: position 20,068 of record SHVW01000010.1, on the reverse strand, counting down.
GCGCAAGAGCTTCGAGAAGCAGGGCATGAAAATCATCACCTCGGCCCAGGTGAAGTCTCTCAAGAAGGGCGCGGACAGCGTGACCGCTACCATCGATGACGGCGGGAAGATGAGCGAGATCACGGTCGACCGCGTGATCCTGGCGCTCGGCATCGTCGGCAATGTGGAGAATATCGGGCTCGAAGGCACCAAGGTGAATGTCGAGAAAACCCATGTCGTCACCGATCCCTGGCTCGCCACCGGCGAACCCGGTGTCTATGCCATCGGCGATCTCGTCGGCCCGCCCTGGCTCGCCCATAAGGCAAGCCACGAGGGCGTGCTGTGCGTGGAGCGCATCGCCGGGGTCAAGGGCCTGCACCCGATCGACCCACTCAATATCCCGGGCTGCACCTATTGCATGCCCCAGATCGCCTCGGTCGGGCTGACGGAAAAGGCGGCCAAGGCCAAAGGACACCAAGTGCGCGTCGGCCGCTTCCCCTACATGGGCAATGGCAAGGCGATTGCGCTGGGCGAACCCGAGGGCCTGATCAAGACTGTGTTCGACGCCAAATCCGGCGAGCTGCTGGGCGCCCACATGATCGGCGCCGAAGTGACCGAACTGATCCAGGGCTACACCATCGCCAAGACCCTGGAGACGACCGAGGCCGAATTGATGCACACGATCTTCCCGCACCCGACGCTGTCGGAAATGATGCATGAGAGCGTGCTCGATGCCTATGGGCGGGCGGTGCATTTTTAGGTGAGTTTACGGCGATGGCACCACCGATCGTCGTTGTCGAAACCGAAACCTTCCATGGGCGTGCCCGACGCATTCTCTCTGCTGGTGAGCTGGATCGACTGATTGAACACCTTGGCCGATAACCCTAGGGCGGGTGTCGTCGTCCCGGGAACTGGCGGCGTCCGTAAGGTCCGCTGGGCTATCGGTCAACGTGGTAAGAGCGGCGGCGTTCGTGTTATCTATTACTTCCACGACGAGGCCGCACCCTTGTTCCTGGTGACGATTTACGCGAAGTCCGATCAGGCGAATCTGACCACGGCCGAACGTAATGCGTTGAAGCGACTCGTTCCCGCGTTGCTCGCTCCTTTCTTGCGGAGGTGACCCGATGCCGACCAGGGACTCCCATGTCGTCCAAGGCATGAAGGATGCGGTTGCCTTCGCGCGCGGCAATACGACCAGGGGGCGTATCCATATTGTTGCTCGCCTCGGCGCGTCGGATGTCGTGTCGATCCGCATGAAAACCGGTCTTTCGCCGGCCGAGTTTGCGCGGCGCTATGGTTTCAATCTGTCATCCCTGCGGTCTTGGGAAGCCAGGCGCCATCGTCCAAGTGGTGCGGCCAAGACGCTATTGCTCGTGCTTCAGAGCGCGCCGCGTGCCGTTGCTCGGGCATTGGCGGCTGCCCAGAACCTGGCCGCATAGAGGGATAGCGCCGTGACCGATACCGCCGCCCTCCGCCATCCGGAGAAAGCGCACAAGCCGGACAACCCGGTGCGCCGCGCCAAGCCCGATTGGATTCGCGTCAAGGCGCCGGTTTCGCCGGAGTATCACGCGACGCGCCGGCTGATGCGCGAGTTGAAGCTCAACACGGTGTGCGAGGAGGCGGCCTGCCCCAATATCGGCGAGTGCTGGAAGCAGAAGCACGCCACGATCATGATCCTGGGCGCGGTGTGCACGCGCGCCTGCACCTTCTGCAACGTTGCCACGGGCAAGCCCGACCAACTTGACCCCCACGAGCCGGAGCGGGTGGCCGAGGCGCTGGGCAAGCTGGGCCTGTCCCATGTTGTGGTCACCTCGGTCGACCGCGACGATCTCGACGATGGCGGCGCGCTGCATTTCGCCCGCACCATCCGCGCCATCCGGGCCGTCGCGCCCGGCACCACCATCGAGGTGCTGACGCCCGATTTTCTGCGCAAGGATGGCGCTCTTGAGATCGTCGTCGAGGCGCGGCCCGACGTGTACAATCACAATCTGGAAACCGTGCCGCGGCTTTATGGCGAGGTTCGGCCGGGCGCGCGCTATTTCCATTCGCTGCGTCTGCTCGACCGGGTCAAGGAACTCGATCCCGCGATGTTCACCAAGTCCGGCATCATGGTCGGCCTGGGCGAAAGTCGCGAAGAAATCGCCCAGGTGATGGACGATCTGCGCTCGGCCCAGGTCGATTTCATGACCATCGGCCAGTATCTTCAGCCCACGCCGAAGCATCACGTGATCGACCGCTTCGTCACGCCCGACGAATTCGCCAGCTATGCCAGCCAGGCCCGGGCCAAGGGCTTCCTGATGGTGTCGGCCTCGCCGCTGACGCGCTCGTCCCACCATGCCGGCGACGATTTCGCCAAGCTCCGGGCGGCGCGGCTGGCTCAGATCGCTAGCGCCGGATAGATCAGGGTTTGCCGACTCACGCCGAGCAACGCCATCTGCCCTATTCGGCCGAACAGCTCTACGGGTTGGTCGCCGATATCGAGCGCTATCCCGAATTCTTGCCCTGGTGCGTTGCTGCCCGCATCGTGCGGCGCGATGGCGACACCATCCATGCCGACCTGGTCATCGGCTTCAAGATGGTGCGCGAGCGCTTCACCAGCCGGGTCAAGCTGGACCCCGCGGGCAAGCGCATCGATGTCGCCTATGCCGAGGGTCCGTTCAAATATCTCGACAACCACTGGCTCTTTGAAACTCGGCCGATGCCGGATGGCAAGCCCGGCTGCATGCTCGATTTCTTCGTCGATTTCGAGTTCAAGAGCCGAATGCTGCAAAAACTAATCGAGCTGCTGTTCCACGAGGCCGTACGTCGCATGGTTTCGGCTTTCGAGAGCCGCGCAAAGGCGCTTTACGGCCCGAAGGTCTAGCCTAGATTCTTGCCCATTCGCCCGGCCAGATCTTGGATGAACTGCCAGGCGACCCGGCCCGAGCGCGCGCCGCGGGTCATCGACCATTCCACCGCCTCAGCGTGGAGCGTTTCGACCGGCACGGCGAGACCGTAGGCGCGGGCATAACCTTCGACGATGGCGAAATAGGTGTCCTGGTTGCAATTATGGAAGCCGAGCCAGAGGCCGAAGCGGTCGGACAGCGACACTTTTTCCTCCACCGCTTCGGCCGGGTTGATCGCGGTCGAGCGCTCGTTTTCGATCATGTCGCGCGGCATCAGGTGGCGGCGGTTCGACGTGGCGTAGAACACCACATTGTCCGGCCGGCCCTCGATGCCGCCTTCGAGCACGGCCTTGAGTGATTTGTAACTGGCATCCCCGCCGTCGAAAGATAGGTCGTCGCAGAACAGCACGGTGCGCCGTTTCGATCCGCGCAGGATTTTCAGTAGCCGCGGCAGGGAGGGAATGTCTTCCCGGTGGATTTCCACCAGTGCCAGGCTGCGCGCCGCCTTGGCATTGATCTCGGCGTGGATCGCCTTGACCAACGAGCTTTTGCCCGTGCCGCGCGCGCCCCAGAGCAGCGCGTTGTTGGCGGGCAGGCCGGCGGCGAAGCGTTTCGTGTTGTCGAGCAGGGTCTGGCTCTGTTGCTCGATGCCCTTGAGCAAATCGAGATCGACGCGGTTGACCCGATGTACCGGCTCGATCCGGTCGCCCTCGGTGTGCCAGACGAAGGCGTCCGAGGCATCGAGGTCGGTCGCGGCCGCTGGCGGCGGCGCCAAGCGTTCCAGCGCTTCGGCGATACGCCGGAGAAGGGGAATGGGATCGGTCATGTCAGGGCTCTCCGGCTGGCGGCGTGCGTGTTGGGCGCGGCAAGCTAGCCAGTGCCAGGCAAGGGGTCAATGGCGCCAACCCTTCAATTGCAATTGGCGGCGGGGTCGCTATAGTCCGGCCGTTCCGCGCGTTCCCGGAGGTTTTTTCAATGTTCGTTTCGCCCGCTTTTGCCCAGGCTGCCGGCGCCGCCGATTCCGGTTTCGGCTTGATGCAGCTTCTGCCGCTGGTGCTGATTTTTGTCGTGTTCTATTTCCTGCTGATCCGGCCGCAGCAGAAAAAAATGAAGCAGCACAAGGAGTTGCTGGGCGCTTTGCGGCGCGGCGACCGGATCGTGACCACCGGCGGCATCATCGGCACGATCACCAAGGTGGCGAGCGATACCGAACTCGTGCTTGAGATCGCGGAGGGCGTGCGCGTGCGCCTGGTGCGCGGCATGGTCGCGGAAGTGCTGGCCAAGACCGAGCCGGCCAAGGAAGATGCGCCGGCCGCGGACAAGGCGGCTTCGTGAGCGCGCGCTGACGTAACGGGCGGAACTGGGTTCGGCCCATGCTGCATTTCGCGAAATGGAAGATCGCGCTGATCGCCGCAGTATGCGCGCTGAGCGTTCTGTTCTGCTTACCCAACTTGCTGCCCCAGAGCGTGCTGGCGAAGTTGCCCAAGGATTTCTCCTCGCGGCAGATCGTGCTCGGCTTGGATTTGCAGGGTGGCTCGCACCTTCTGCTTGAGGTGGACGTCAAGACCGTGGTCGTGGAGCGGCTGAACGCGTTGGTCGACGGCGCGCGCACGCAGCTTCGCCAGGATCGCGTCGCTTACACCAATTTGGGGGTAGCAGGCGATTCCATCACGCTGCAATTGCGCGAGGCCGGGGACGCGGAGAAGGCACGGGCCGTGATTCGCGCCCTCGACCCCGACCTGGAGCTTCAGACCAACGGCGCCGTCGTCACCGCCAGAATGACCGAGAAAGGGCTGCGCGACCGCAAGCGCGCGGCGATCGAGCAGTCGATCGAGATCGTGCGCCGCCGCATCGACGAGACCGGCACGCGCGAGCCGACCATCCAGCGCCAGGGCGACGACCGCATTCTGGTGCAACTGCCCGGTGTCGACGATCCCGAGCGGATCAAGAACCTGTTGGGCAAGACCGCCAAGATGGCGTTCCGCCTGGTCGACACCACCGTGTCCGAGGCCGATATCGCGGCGGGCCGCGCACCGCCGGGCAGCGACATCCTGCCGTCCGAGGAATCCGGTTCGCGGCGCGGCCAGCCCGGCGGACGCTACGCCGTGCAGAAGCGCGTCATGGTTTCCGGCGATACGCTCACCGATTCTCAACCGACGTTTCAAAACGGCGAGCCCGTGGTCAGCTTTCGCTTCGATTCCGTCGGCGCCCGCCGCTTCGGCGAGGCGACGCGCCAGAACGTCGGCAAGCCCTTCGCCATCGTGCTCGACGGCAAGGTGATCAGCGCCCCCGTCATTCGCGAGGCGATCCTGGGCGGCAGCGGCATCATCTCCGGCAGCTTCACGACCCAGAGCGCCCAAGACCTCGCCTTGCTGCTGCGCGCCGGTGCCCTGCCGGCACCGCTCAACATCATCGAGGAACGCACGGTCGGCCCCGGTCTCGGCCAGGATTCCATCGAAGCGGGCAAATGGGCAACCGCGCTCGGCGCCGTGTTGGTCGTGGGCTTCATGATCTTGTGCTACAGCCTGTTCGGCGTGTTCGCGAACATCGCGCTCGCCGTCAATGTGCTGATGCTGCTCGCCGTCATGTCGGTGCTCCAGGCAACGCTGACACTGCCTGGCATCGCCGGCATCGTGCTGACCATGGGCATGTCGGTCGATGCCAATGTGCTGATCTACGAACGCATCCGGGAAGAGTTGCGCAACGGCCGCTCCGTCCTGCCCGCCATCGAGGAGGGTTTCAAACGGGCCTGGGGCACGATCATGGATTCCAACTTGACCTCGCTGTTCGCGGCCATCCTGCTCTATATTTTCGGCACCGGGCCCGTGCGCGGCTTCGCCGTCACACTGGGCATCGGCATCGTTGCCTCCATGTTCACGGCGGGCATGGTCACGCGCTTGCTGGTCGTTTTGTGGCTGGGCGGTCGCCGGCCCCAATCCCTGCCTATCTAGCCCGGAGCGGTGGCGATCATGCGCGGCCTACAATTCATCCCCTACGATACCAAGATCGATTTCATGGGCATTCGCTGGTGGGGTTTCATCTTTTCCGGCGGGCTCACTGTCGTTGCGATCCTGTTCCTGCTGTTCAAGGGGCTGAATTTCGGCATCGATTTTCGCGGCGGCATTCTGATCGAGACCCGCACGTCCGGCCCGGCCAATTTGGCCGACATGCGCGGCAAAATCGGCGGGCTCGGCCTCGGCGATTACGATTTGCAGACCTTCGGCCAGCCGACCGATGTGCTCATCCGGGTCCAGCAGCAGACAGGCGGCGACAAGGAACAGCTTGAGGCGGTCGAGAAGATCAAGAAAACCCTTGGGACCGGGTATGAATACCGGCGCGTGGAATATGTCGGACCAAAGGTGGGCGAGGAATTGATCCGCGGCGGCGTTATTGCCACCGTGCTCGCCCTGCTGTCGATCCTGGTCTATGTCTGGTTCCGCTTCGAATGGCAGTTCGGCGTGTGCGGCGTGGTTACGCTCGTCCATGACGTCATCACTACGCTCGGCCTGTTCTCCATCGTGCAGTACGATTTCAACCTGACCACGGTGGCGGCCGTTCTGACCATAGCCGGCTATTCGATCAACGATACCGTCGTGGTGTACGACCGCATCCGCGAGAACATGCGCAAGTACAAGAAAATGCCTTTGATCGAGCTGTTCAACCGCAGCCTCAACGAGACGTTGTCGCGCACCATCTTGACCAGTTCGACCACGCTGCTCGCCCTGATTGCGCTGTTCGTGTTTGGTGGCTCGGTGATTTCGACCTTCGCCATCGCCATGATCTGGGGCGTCATTGTCGGCACCTATTCGACCGCGATCATCTCGACCGCTCTATTGGTCTATCTGCCGCCGCGCCGCTCCGGCACGGAGGAAGACGAAGCCAAGGACGCCGCCGGCCAAAAAGCCTGATCGACGGGAACGTTCAACCCGGGAGGAGACATCCATGACCGTTCAGCGCAAGCCTTCGGATGAAGCATCGGGCGATCTGCCCTGGCAGTGGCAAGAGCAGAAATGGCGCGACATCGTCAACAAGGTGCGCGCGGGCCGTTCGCTCAAGCCCAAGCAGTGGAAAAACGGCGCCCAAGTCTGCGTCTCCCTGTCCTTCGATTCCGATCACGAGACCGGAACGCTCCGCGAGGGCGAAGATTCGCCGGGCAAGCTCAGCCAGGGTCAATACGGCAACCGGGTCGGCATACCGCGCATCCGCCGGCTGCTCGACCGCTACGATATCCGCGCCAGCTTCTTCGTGCCCGCGGTGGTCGCCAAGCTCTATCCCGAAGAACAGCGCGCGCTGGCCGGCGAGGGCCATGAGATTGGCATCCATGGCTGGATTCACGAGCGCAACTCGATCCTGCCGCCGGTCGCCGAGCGCGATTTGCAGATGCGCGCGGCCGACGCGCTGGAGCAGATCTCGGGCCAGCGCCCGGTCGGCATTCGCACGCCGTCCTGGGATTTCAGCCAGCACACGCTGTCGATCAGCCGCGAAATGGGCCTGCTCTACGACAGCTCGCTGATGGCCGACGACGAGCCCTACGAGATCGTGGAAGACGGCCAGCCCACCGGCATGGTCGAATTGCCGGTCGAGTGGATCAAGGACGACGCGGTCTATTTTAACATGAACCGCTTCTCCGGCCTGCGTCCGCACACGCCGCCCTCCTCGGTGCTGGAAATCTTCATGGCCGAGTTCGAAGGTGCTTTGGAGGAGAAGGGCCTGTTCCTGCTGACCATGCATCCCCACATCATCGGCCACCGCTCGCGCATTCAATTGCTGGAGAAGCTGATCCGGCACATGCGGTCGGTTCCGGGCGTGTGGTTCGCCACCCACAAGGAAGTGGCCCAGTACTGCAAGGACAACGCCTAAACCGGGCCGGGGCCTAAACCGGGCAGGGCGGGGCGGCCATGGACGTCACCCCGCTCATCTCGGGCGATCGTCAGGTCGTTCAGAGCTATGGCGATGGTCGCTTCCGCATCAGCGGCAAAGTGCATGAGGGCTCGGTCCTGGTGTTTCCCCAGGCGGTCGCGGCGTGGCCGGTCGCTGAAATCTCCGGGCTGACGCTGGAAAGCCTAGCAGCCATCACCGCCCACGATCCGCGCATCGAGATTCTCTTGATCGGCTGCGGCCGCCGCATGGCACCGCTCGCCCCGGCACTCCGCCAGTCTCTGCGCGCCGCCGGCATCGTCGTCGATACCATGGACACCGGTGCCGCCTGCCGAACCTATAACGTGCTGATGTCGGAGGAACGGCGGGTCGCTGCGGCGCTGATCGCGGTGGAGTAGGGGGCCCGTGCCGCCGGAGCCCGCTCTGGTTTCTGCGCTCGACCGGCATTTGCGCACCAGCGCCGATGCGATGGCCGGAGGTGAGGGTTGCAGCGGCAGCCATCTCGCGAGGCATGTGACGGTCAGCCCGTACTCTCCGGCGGCCAGAGTTGTGCGCCGTGACGAATTCGATGGATCGCAATATGGTCGGATTTGATTTCGTAAACGACGATGTAAGGTAGCCTGGCAACGACGAGTTCGCGCGTCCCTTCTACACGCCCCGATCGTCCGCGATGGGGGTGGGAGATCAGGCCCTTGGCGGACGCCATGATGGCATCGTGAACATTTTCCGCTGGGACCGGATTGCGGCGTTCAAGAAACGCCCAGATATCGCGCAAGTCCTGCACCGCAATCGCCGCCCAATCCAGGCGCACGGAGTGGCCTGGCTAGGCGGCGCGCGGCACCCGTCGACGCTGTTGTTTTCGGCGCTCGAACTCGGCGACGACGTCTTCATGTGCCACAACGCGGCCTTCTTTGTGGTCTCGCATGCCCTGCCGGACGGCTTTGACGAATTCGGACTGATACTTCGCATACCCGCTGAGCGCGTCATTGATCAGCGATTCCTTTGGCCGCCCTGTCAGCACAGCGATCTTTTCCAGCTTCTCGTCAAGTCGGCGCGATATCCGCGCGGATACCTTGATATTTTTCGCCATGCTTCGTCTCCCGGGTCTCGACACTGACGTTCAAACAGATTCGCCTATATTCCGCGCATGGTCAAAACGAAAACGGGGCCCACCAGGGGCCCCGTTTCCGCAAACACCGGAAGTACGTTCTAGAACCCCTTCACCGCAATGTTCTGCGCGGCGACCATGAAGTAGAGCATGGGGATCGACAGCATGGTGTTGAAGCGGCTGGTCAGCATGGCGACCCGGGCGGCCGCCTTTTTCTCGTCCGGCGTCGCCTCGACCATACCCAGCGCCTTCTGCTGGTTCGGCCAGATGATCATCCACACATTGTAGGCCATGATCAGGCCAAGCCACATGCCGATGCCGATCGCCGTCGCCGCGCCGCCCTTGCCGATACCCAGCATCAGGGCATCCATGATGTAGCCATTCATGGCGGCCAGGACCAACCCGGTTGCAACCGTCGCCAGGGCCGCCCAGCGGAACCAGAACAGGGCCTCCGGCGCGATCACCTTGGAGACCGCGGGCTTCTGCTCGTCAGGAATTTTCGGCATGGACGGGATCTGCACGAAGTTGAAGTACCAGAGCAGGCCGATCCACATCACGCCGGATAGCACATGCAGCCAGCGTACCGCGAAGGTCCACCAGTTCTTGTCGTCGAGTTGGCTCGCACCCGAGACCACAACCAGCGCAATCAAGATGATCAAGCCGTAGAGCAGCGCACGCTCCAGCTTGTCCATTCCGATTTTAGCGAGAAAGTCAGGCATCTCTTTTCCCCTTTGTTCGTATGGTCTTAACGACCTGCGGCACAGTACCACATCGGCCGGCATCGGCGGAAGGGCGCGTGGATTTCCGCGCTTCTCCCGGCCTTCGCCGCTTGCCCGGCGCGACCGAACGCGCGACTCACCCCCTTAGGCCCGCAGCCAAGCGGCGAGCCAGAGCAGCGTCATGCGCCCCATGGGCAGGTGCGCCGGCGGATCGCGCCGCGCCAATCGCCCGGTCAGAGCGCGAATGCGTGCAGTCGCCGCAATGGCATCGACGCGGATACCTCTGGTTGCGGCGCTCGCGGCCAGTGGGGCGGCGGCCGCGACCAGGCGGCCGATACCGTCAAGGGTGCGATCGATTGCGGCGCGCGGCGAACCATCCGCCCGGCGGAGCCAGTCGGTCGGCACGATGGCCGTGTCCCGGCTAAGCGCCTCGGCGATGTGCAGCGCCGTACACAGCGCGTCCGCCGCCGGCCCCAGCGCCCGATCCTCGCCATGGAGATCGAGGGCGAAACGGCCGATGGGCGCGGCGCCATAGCGGCAGCGCAGCAGCAGATCGCTCCAACTCCGGCAACCCGGACGCTCCAGATCGAGCCGCGCGGCCTGAAGCACATGGCGGGCATGATCGAGGGGCAGGCCGCGCGCTGCGCCGATGGCGGCGAGCGCGCGCGCCGGTTCTGCTCCATCTGCCGCGCCGTTCAACCCGGCCTCTAGCGCGTCCAGGTCCGGGCGTTCGTTCGTCCGGCTTGCCTGCCGGGCCGACCGGACGAAATCGTGAAAGGCGCCTATGGCAATGCGCTCGGGCCGGCGGATCGCGAGCGAAGCAAAGATGTCCATCGCTCAAGCTTATGGCATGATCGCTTGGGGCCGGCCAAGGCTGGGCCGGCGACTTCGCCGTTTCCATAGCGTGAAGAACCGATGGTGGACACTACGCCTTTGGATTGCCCGGTTATCGCGCAAGCTGCATGGCCTCGCGTCGAGGACTCCAAGCTAGCTCGATTTCTTCGCCACTGGGCGCTCGCCCGCGCGGGAGCGGCGGTGCCGCGTCGCAGTGCGATCGATCCCGGCGCGATCGTGCCTTGCCTGCCCTACGTCTATCTCTATCGTTACGATCCGCACACCGGCGATTTCACATGTTCGCTGGCGGGCGAGGAGATCAATCGGGCTTGGGGCTCATCCATCATCGGCAAGCGGCAGCGCGACTTCATGCCCCCCGACATCGCCGCGGTATTGCAGGTGCGGTTCCGGACGATTATCGACACGCCGGCGGTCTTGCTCACGGGGTTTCGCGGCGGAACCCCTTTGGCTGGGCCGCGTTTTGTACGGCGCATCATCGGGCCGCTGGCGCACGACGATGGTATGCCCTATGGCGTGTTCGGTATCTCGGTCTATGTCAACGATCCCATCGGCGATGTGCCGGCCCCGGTCGGGCCGACCGTGGACGCCGCCTTCTATGACTGTAAGGCGTTGCCGCCGACGCCGCCATGACCGGGCTTTCCCCGTGCGCGGAGATGGTGCGCCGCCATGATCGCGACCGCTATCTCTGCGCGTTGTTCGCACCGGCCGATCGGCGCGAGGATTTGTTCGCGCTCTACGCCTTCAATCTGGAGATCGCCAAGACCCGGGAGGTCGTGCGCGAACCCATGCTGGGCCAGATTCGACTGCAATGGTGGCGCGAGACCATCGCCGGCATTTATGCCGGCCAGCCCCGCCGGCACGAGGTGGTGCAGCCCTTGGCCCAGGCGATCCGGCGCCATGATTTGGCCCGCCAGGATATGGATGCCTTGATCGACGCGCGCGAGGCGGATTTGCGGACCGAGCCGGTGGAGACGCTGGCCGATCTGGAAGCCTATGCCGAGGCGACCTCGGCCGGACTGAATCGCATTGCACTGACCATCCTGGGCGCGGGCGGCGACCCCGGCGGGACGGCCGGCCGCTATGTCGGCATCGCCTGGGCCCTGACCGGGCTGATCCGGGCGGTGCCCAGCCAGCTTGGGCAACAGCGCTTGTTCTTGCCCAGGGAAATTTGCGAACAATACGGCGTCACCGTCGACGATCTGATGAACAAGGTAAACGCGGCGTCGGCGTTTCGCGCCCTGGCCGCCATTGCCGATCTGGCCCGCGCCCATCTGACCGCGGGGCGCGATCCGGGAGGGCCGATCGAGCCTGCGGCGCGTCCGGTTCTGCTCGCCGCAACCCTCGCCGATCGCTATCTCGCCCGGCTCGCCCGGGCCGGCTACGATGTGTTCCGCCCCGGCGCGGTGGCGCCGCTGCGCTTGGCGCCTTTGCACCTGGCGGTCAGCGCCTGGCACGGGCGGTACTAGGCCATGACCCCATTCGATCGCGCGCTCGAACATCACATGGCGGGCCGGTTGACCGAGGCGGAAACGCTATACGCCGAATTGCTGAAAACCGATCCCGGCCATGTCGAGGGGTTGCATCTGCTCGGTGTGATTCAACATCAGCGCGGCCGGCACGAGGCGGCGGTCATGCTGATCGGCGAGGCTGTCAGGCTCAAGCCCGACTATGCCGACGCCCACAGCAATCTGGGCGCCGCGCTACGCGCGCTGTGCTTGCTCAAAACTCCGAAAGGCCCAGAAAGTGTAGAGTTTTTTGCGCCACCCCCATACCGTCGTGGGCATGATCACGCTTCTGTCCGCCTTCGGTTCTCTGCTCTCGTTCCGGGTCCGCAGCCGCGCCTCGCTGGAGCTCGAGCTCGTCGCCCTTCGACATCAGGTTGGCGTCCTGCGACGGCAACGCCCTGGTCAGCTTCGGCTCCTCTCCGCCGACCGGTTGCTCTGGGTTTGGCTTTACCGAATCTGGCCGCAGATCCTCAACGCCACGGTCCTGGTCAAACCGGCAACCGTGATCAACTGGCATCGTAAAGGATTCCGGCTCTACTGGCTCCGCCGATCACGCCGTCCGGGGCGGCCCAGGATGAACCGCGAGATCCGTGATCTGATCCGCCAGATGAGTGCGGCAAACCCGCTTTGGGGCGCCCCTCGCATCCACGGCGAACTGCTCAAGCTCGGTATCGAGGTCAGCCAAGCCACGGTCGGCAGATATCTTTCGTGGCGGCCCAAAGCCCCCTCCCCGACCTGGCGTTCGTTTCTACACAATCATCTGCATGACATTGCTGCCGTCGACATGTTTGTTGTCGTAACTGCAACATTTCAGCTTCTCTATGCCCTTATCGTCCTCGGCCATGAGCGAAGAAAAAACATCCATTTCGATGTCACCCAAAATCCGACACAAGTCTGGCTGGCGCGCCAAATGACCGAGGCCTTTCCCTGGGACACCGCGCCTCGCTTTCTCCTGCGCGACCGCGACGCTTCATATGGTCAGACCTTCCGCGACCGTGTCCAGGCGATGGCGATCGAGGAGATTGTTACTGCACCGCGATCGCCGTGGCAGAACGCCTATGTCGAGCGCATCATCGGCCCGATCCGACGCGAATGTCTCGATCACGTCATTATCGTCGATGAGCGTCACCTGCGCCGTGTACTATCGGCATACTCTCAGTATCACCACCACAGCAGGACGCATCTCTCGCTGGACAAGGATTGTCCAGAGCCTCGGCTCATACAGCCACCCTCCGCAGGCACTGTTATCGCCTTCCCACAGGTCGGTGGTCTTCACCATCGCTACGAGCGCCGCGCAGCCTGAACTGTTGGCGGTGAACGAACCTGCACCGCTGTTTCGGTGCGCGGGGTCGTAGCCGTTTACGCTTGCGTCGTTCGGATACAAGGGCGCTCAGACCCCATGCATGGGGCCCAGGTTGCAGAAGCGGCCAACGATCTATTCGTATAATCGAAAATCGTCAGTCGCGATATTCGTCGGCAAGCCAATTCCCGCACCGAATGGACTTTTGAGCATGGACAGGTTGACCGGATGGATTGAACCGCAGGGATGCAAAGGCACGGAGAAAAAATCGTACTGAAGGCGCAAGTGTTCTCCTCCGTGTCTCTATGCCTCCGCGGTGATCTTAAAGTAAAACGGCGCGCCCCATAGGACGCGCCGTCTTGCATGATCGACCCGAAGGGAAGAACTATTCCGCGTCCTTGCCCTTGGCCTTCTTACCCTTTTTCTTCGGTGCGTCGCCTTCGGCATCGGCTTCCGCTGCCATAGTCGCGGCGGCTTTATCCTTCTTGGACGATTTCGCCTTCTTGGGCTGATCGGCCTCGGCGGCGGGCGCCTCGACTGCGGCGCCATCGGCAGGTGCAGCCGCTTCCGCGGCCAGCGCTTCCGCACGACCTTCTTGACCCGACGCCACGATGTTGGCGCGGCCGGTCTTGGCCTGGATTTCGGCTTCTTCCGGCGAGCGCGCCACGTTCAGCTTGATCGTGACCGACACTTCCGGATGCAAAGCCACTTTCAGGTTCAACACGCCGATTTCCTTGATCGGTTTGTCCAGCTGGACTTGGCGGCGCTCGATCTTGAAACCGGAATTGGTCACCTCGGCGGCAATATCGCGCGTCGTGACCGAGCCATAGAGCTGTCCGGTGTCGCCCGCCGTGCGAATTAGCACGACGTTGAGTCCGTCGAGCTTGGTGCCGATCGATTCCGCCTCGCCCTTGCGCTCGAGGTTGTCGGCTTCGATCTGGGAGCGCCGGCTCTCGAAATAGGCCATGTTCTCCTTGGTCGCGCGCAGCGCCTTTTTTTGCGGCAGCAAGAAATTGCGCGCGAAGCCGGGCTTGACCTTTACGACTTGGCCGAGATGGCCGAGCTTCTCAACACGCTCGAGCAGAATGACGTCCATGGTGCGACCTCCTGACGAAAAACCGGATTAGGTGGGCGGCAACGCCGCCAGGCGCCGCCGAATTCCAAGAAGCTGGTCGAGCACGCCGAGCAAGGCGATCGTCACCAGCAGCGGGCTGAACAGAACCAGTAAGAGATAGACGACGCCGAGGGCGAAGCCGCCGCCCTTGATCTGGCGCGCGAAGGCGTGGATCACGGCCAGGCCGAGTACCAGGAAAGGCAACATGAGTATGGCCAGGCCGTTGCGCGCGAAAAACCCGACGGCATCGCTGGCGAACCAGGCAGCGAGTGCGGTAAAGGCCGCGGCAAGCAACAGCCACTCCGGCAATTCCAACGTGGCAATGTCCACGCGCGGCCGCCGGTTGTGCCCAAAGCGGGCAAGCAGCCCCTGGGCCAGCGCACCGTTGACCGCGATCATAACCATCCAAGAGATCACGATAATGCCGGGTACCACCGTGCCGACCTTCTTAAGCAGGTCGCGCATTTGTTCGAGTTGGTTGGCCGGCAGCATGCGTCGGAGATCTTCTTCGGAAAAGCCGGCCATAACCGCGTCGAGCCCGCCGGACACACCTGAAAGCAGCATGACCGCGCCCGGTAGCGCCGCTAGCGCCATGCCGGCCAGCCAGCCCAGAAGCTGGCCGGGCGGATACCATTCGATGCCACCCTTGCCGTCGTCGCGGCCGAGCAAGGCCTGGCGGCTCAAGATGGTAGCAGGCACGCCGTTGACGATGAAATAGACAAGCCCGGTGAGCAGGCTACCGCCGAGGGCCGCCGCGACAATCGCCGAGGACAACGCACCGGCCAAAGCGCTCGCCCCTGCACCCAGGCTCAAGCCCACCAGGAACAGCGGCAGCGGTGCCAAATAGGCAAGCGGCAGCGCTACCATGGTGCCCAGCATCATGGCTAGGAACATGACGGCGCTAGCAAGGCCAGCCCCTGCCGCGATCAGCCAGATCGACTTCATCTCATGATCTCCCGAGTCCGCCGGTCCCTGCCATGCGTGAGGGCAGGGACCGGTCGTCTCGGCTACTGGATCAGATAGGGCAAGAGCGCCAGATAGCGCGCCCGCTTGATCGCGCGGGCGAGCTCGCGCTGCTTCTTGGTCGATACGGCGGTGATCCGGCTCGGCACGATCTTGCCGCGCTCGGACACGAATCGCATCAGCAGCTTGACGTCCTTGAAATCGATCTTGGGCGCGTTGTTGCCCGAGAATGGGCACGATTTGCGCCGCCGGAAGAACGGCCGGCGACCGCCGCCGGCACCGCCCGCCCGATCGCCGCCCTTGTCGCCACCGCGATCACCGCCCCGATCGCCGCGCGGCCCGGACATGTTCATGCTCATGCGTCAGCTCCCTCGGTCTGGGCAGGTGCGCCGGGGCCGCCCTCGCGCCGCGGGCCGCGGCGGAAGCCGTCGTCCCGGCGCGGGCCGTCCTCGCGGTCGCCCCAACGGCGCGGCCGGTCGCTCCGGTCGCCCTTGCTCTGCATCATGACCGACGGCCCTTCTTCAAGAGCCTCGACCCGCACGGTCAGGTAGCGCAGCACGTCCTCGTTGAGGCGCATATTGCGTTCCATTTCGTTGACTGCGGCAGCCGGTGCATCGATCGACAGCAGCATGTAATGACCCTTCCGGTTCTTCTTGATCCGGTAGGTCAGGTTCTTCAGGCCCCAATACTCCTTGTTCGCCAGCTTGCCGCCATTCTGAGTCAGAATTTCGGTAAAGGCGTCGGTTAAGGCATCGACCTGGGTGGATGAGATATCTTGGCGTGCGATGAACACGCTCTCGTAGAACGCCATCGGTAACGGTACTCCCCACGGGTTAGTGGCCCGGTGCCGGCCGAAGATGCGGCCCTTGCGGTTCGGGCCCAAGCCGGATCTATTAGGTCCGGCAAGGAGTTACCCAGGAATCGGTAGATGCCGGGGCTATGAAGGCGCGCAATATACACGAAAGCGGGGGGAGGGCAAGGGAAGGGTCACCAATCGCAAGAGCAATCGCTTCGGGTTAACGGGTGGTGCGCTCGGGACCCGAACATGATTCATGGAGAGCTTCGCACGAACGGAGCAGCCCAGGTCCAGGGCAGCCCCCCGTGTTCCTTCGATTGAGGGGCCGGGCTGGTGGAGGGTTCCCGGTACGGCCGAAGAACCCGGCGTGCCCCGGCAGTTCGAGGCAGCTGGGTTCGGACGGTTGCGACGGCCGGGTTTGTGAGATATTTACATAAAATTTATCTAATGATTGCATTCGTTTCGTGTATTGCCATCTTTGATCTTTAATTTTCATTCAATCCTGCATATCATTTTTGTAATGTTGCCATGAGAGCGGCAAACATCCGCTCCCCCGGTTTCCCCCACCGAGCATGTACAGCAGCAGAAGCGATTTTGCCTTGTATCCAGCAAATGGCGGGAACAATGAGCGAGAATGCGCAAGCGCTGTGTACGACCGCGCTGTTCAAACTGGTCTTGGCCGCGCGTGGCAGTCTCGATCCCCTGATGCCCAACCCGGATAAGATGGATGCCCTGCGCAAGGCCGTTGGGCGGCGTTGGCCGCAAGCAGCGCCGACCGACATCGCCAACGCGCTCGATCAGTTGAACCGGGAGCATCCCGGGGTTCTGCCGAAAGTCGTGCGCTGAACGCGGCCGATCGGATTGCGACAGCGCGGCGGCGCCACGCTATTCTTCGGTTATGATGGGATGCGAGACTGCTGCGGATTGCGCGGTATTGACCGTGGCCGAGATGGCGGCGGCCGATTCATTTGCCGTGCGTGCGGGCGTTCCCGGTGAGCGGCTGATGGCGGCGGCCGGTGCCGGCGTGGCCCAGGCGGTCGCCGGGCGCTGGCCGCCGCGGCCGGTCCTAGTGCTGTGCGGACCGGGCAATAATGGCGGCGATGGCTGGGTCGCGGCGCGCCTGCTGGCCGAGCGGGGTTGGCCGGTCGCGGTGGCTTCGACGGTCGAGCGTGCGGTACTCAAGGGCGACGCGGCGCTTCATGCCGCGCGCTGGACCGGGCCGGTGGCGCAGCTCGGCGCGGTCGGTTTGTTCGAGGGCGCACCCTTGGCGATCGACGCGCTGTTCGGCGCCGGCCTGTCCCGGCCGCTGGACGGCGCCGCGCGCGGCACGATCGAGGAAATCGCGCGCCGCAAGCTCGATTGCGTCGCGGTGGACATCCCCTCCGGCGTTCACGGCGATACCGGCGCCGTCCTGGGTGCGGCGGCGCCGGCCGTGCTGACCGTGACCTTCTTTCGCCGCAAGACCGGCCATCTGCTGCTGCCCGGCCGTGCGCTGATGGGCGAGATCGCGGTGATCGATATCGGGATTCCTGCGGCGGCGCTCGATGAGATTCGACCGTGTCAATTCGTCAATGCGCCCGTACTGTGGCGCGATCGTTTTCCCTGGCCCGGACCCGGCGACCATAAATACACGCGCGGTCATGCCACCATCTATGGCAGCTCTGTCATGACCGGCGCCGCGCGCCTGGCCGCACGCGCCGCGCGCCGCGTGGGTGCCGGCATGGTTACGATTGCGGCGCCGGCGGTGGCCTTGCCGATCTACGCCGCTGGCGATCCGGGCGTGCTGCTGCAACCGATGGACAATGCCGTTGCATTGGCTGCGCTGCTGATCGACCGCAGGCGAAATGCCGTGTTGGTCGGCCCCGGTGCAGGGTTAAGCGAGGGGACGCGCGCGATGGCGATATCGGCGCTTCGCGCGGGCCGCGCCGCCGTGCTCGACGCCGATGCGCTCGGCGCCTGCGCCACCGATCCCGTGAAATTATTCGCGGCGATCGCGGGCCCGACCATACTGACGCCCCATGGCGGCGAGTTCGCGCGGTTGTTTCCCGATCTCGCCGATCGGGACAAGTTGACGCGCACCCGTGCCGCCGCCGCGCGCAGCGGCGCCGTCGTCGTCGCCAAGGGCTGGGACACGGTGATCGCCGCGCCCGACGGCCGCGCCGTCATCAACAACAACGCGCCGCCGACCCTGGCGACCGCCGGCAGCGGCGACGTGCTGGCCGGGTTGATCGTGGGATTGCTGGCCCAGGGCATGAATGCCTTCGATGCTGCTTGCGCCGGTTGCTGGCTGCACGGCGCGGCGGCGGCGGCGTTCGGGCCCGGCTTGATCGCGGAAGACATCGCGGAAAAATTGCCGGGCGTGCTAACACAACTTGCGACGGCGGATCGCTGAGCGTTTGCTTGCATCGGTGCCGGAGAACGCGCAGACTTCAAACCATTCTAGATCGGGAGACATCATGACATTTCTGCGCAATTCGCTCGGCATCGCCCTTGGCGCCTGTCTCGTTCTACCGCTGACGGCGCGCGACGGCGCGGCCCAGGGCGCGATCTCGTTCACATGCAGCGCGCAGATCGAATATTGCCAGGCCCTCGTCACCGGCTATGAGCGCGCCAGCAGCGGCGCCAAGGTGGCGATGGTGCGCAAATCGACCGGCGAGGCCTTTGCCCAGATCAAGGCGGAAGCAGCCAATCCCAAGATCGATTTGTGGTGGGGCGGCACCGGCGACCCTCATTTGCAGGCCGCGCTCGAAGGCCTGACCGAGCCTTACAAATCGCCGCGGCTTACCGAGTTGCACGACTGGTCGCAGAAACAAGCCGAGCGCGGCCAGTTCCGCACGGTCGGCGTCTATGCCGGCGCGCTCGGCATCTCCTACAACCCCGTCCAGCTCGCCAAGCGCGGCATGCCGCCGATTAAATGCTGGGCCGATCTGCTCGATCCCAAGCTCAAGGACGAGGTTCAGGTGGCCGACCCCAACGCGTCGGGCACGGCCTACACCATGCTGGCGACGATCGTGCAGCTCATGGGCGAGGAAAAGGGTTTCGATTACCTGAAAGCGCTGCACCGGAATATCGGCCAATACACCAAAACAGGCGGCGCGCCGGTCAAGGCGACGGCGCTCGGCGAGACCACGGCCGGCATCGTGTTCATGTCGGACGCGCTGGTCCAGGTGCTGGTGGAGAAAGCGCCGGTCGTCTCGGTGGCGCCGTGCGAGGGCACGGGCTACGAGGTCGGCTCGATGTCGCTCGTCAAGGGGGGGCGCAATCTGGACGCGGCCAAGAAGTTTTACGATTGGCTGCTGGCGCCCGAGGCTCAGGCCATCGGCATCTCGGTCAACTCCTATCAAGTGCCGGCGAACAAGTCGGTAGCGCTGCCGCCCGACATCGCCAAGCTGGTGGACGCCAAGCTGATCGACTACGACTTCCAGAAATTCGGCTCGCCTACCGAGCGCACGCGGTTGCTGGCGCGGTGGGACCGGGAGGTCAAGGCGGCGCCGAAGTGAAGATCGAGGCCCACTCCGGCGATCTTCGGTTCGTGGCGGCTTTAGGTTAACCCGGGATTCTCCAGATACAACCTGGTCCCGAGCGTCAGAGTAGGCGATTGCGCTCACGGCGGCAATCTTGAGTGCGTTGATCAACGGCGATCATCGTCGCTTGCCGCCACGAGCGTTTTGATTGTAAAAATGACAAGCGGGTTCAGTGATTTTCAGCGCCTTTGCCCCGATGGCATCACGGTCCAGCAGTTTCACCGCGCAAACGGCGACAGGTATATAACGGCGGCCGGCGAGAAGGATCTTGAGGCGCTGCTGCGTCTGCGGTGTAAAATCGCGTCCAACCGTGACCCTACCCTTGAAGCCTTATAAGGCATTGCGTTCGTTAGAGAATAATTGAAAAAAGTGGGTCGCGTTTCGCGTCCAACCTTGACCCCTCTCAGATGCGCAAACCAATCGCTATATCAAGGGCTTAATT
>SHVW01000009.1 GCA_009694085.1 Alphaproteobacteria bacterium | reverse complement strand
TGGCACGCCAGGGCGTGGTCGGCGCGCGTATCGACCTGGTCGGCGATGGCGTCGATGTGGTCAATCATCCCGGCCTCGCCAGGCGCTTCGCTGTGATGCGCGAGCTCGGCTGGTTCCTGCAAGTCCAGTGCGAGAAGGATCAGATGGCCGAGGCCGCACCGGCCCTGCGCGCCACGGGCCTGCACATGCTAATCGATCATTGCGGGCGGCCCGAACCG
This sequence comes from Alphaproteobacteria bacterium, assembly GCA_009694085.1. Taxonomy (GTDB): domain Bacteria; phylum Pseudomonadota; class Alphaproteobacteria; order SHVW01; family SHVW01; genus SHVW01. Next base: position 40,306 of record SHVW01000009.1, on the reverse strand, counting down.
AAAGCCGGCGTCAAACAAAAAGGCTTCCAGGCCGTGCTGGCGCTGGGGCGGGACGGCCGCGCCACGGTCAAGCTATCCGGCGCTTTCCGCTTCGCCCACAATCCCTATCCCTATGGCGATACCGACCCCTATGTGGCGGCGCTGCTGCGCGCCTTTGGCACCGGCGGCTGTATCTGGGGTTCGGATTGGCCCTTCCTGCGCCCGGGCCAGCGCGTCGACTACGGCCCCACCTTGGCCCTGCTCCAGCGCTGGCTACCGGATGCGCGCGACCGCAAGGCCGTGCTCTGGCGCACGCCGGCCCGGCTGTTCGGATTCAAATCATGAATGCGGAACCCGATCCGCTTGATCCGCAGATGCGGGCGGTGTTCGATCGCCTCAAGGTTCTGAGCCAGGGCCTGCCCGACCGCTGGAGCGTGCCGCTTGCCGAGGCGCGCGCTATGATGCTGGCGGGAAGGCGCCATTGGATTGCCAGCGCGCCCGATCTCCACGCCATCGAAAACACGGCGATCGAAGGTCCGCTGCGGGCAGTGCCGATCCGCATCTATCGGCCCGGCCCAGGTAACCAGCGTCCCGCTGTGGTCTATTTTCACGGTGGCGGCTGGGCCATGGGCAGTGTCGATACCCATGATTTACTGATGCGCCGGCTAGCTTTTGCCAGCGAGAAAACCGTGATTGGCGTGGACTACGCCAAAGCGCCGGAGTTCAAGTTTCCCCTGCCGGTCGAGGAATCGGCCTCGATCATGCGCATCGTCGCCGCGCGTGCCGCGGATTTCGGCGTCGACGCCAACCGACTCGCCTTCGGCGGCGATTCCGCCGGCGCCAATGTAGCGCTGGCTGCCGCGCTGGCGGCACCGGGCATTTTCAAGGCCGGCATTCTGTTCTACGGCGCGTTCGACACGGATATGGACACCCCGTCCTACCGGCGCTTCGGTACCGGCGCGTTCGGGCTTACACGACGGGACATGGAAAAGTTTCTGGCGCTCTATCTCGACCGCGACGATCAGCGCCGCGATCCGCGCGTCGCCCTCGTCCATGCCGATTTGCGCGGCCTGCCGCCCCTCGGCATCTATCCCGCCGGCGTCGATCCCTTGCTTGACGATTCGACCAAATTCGCGCATGCGCTGGCGAAAGCGGGCGTGGCTCATGAGCAGATCGTGTTCGACGGTCTCTGCCACGGTTTCCTGCACTATCCCGATCATATCGACCGTGCCGCTCAAGCCATCGGGCAAGCGGCCCGATTCATGACGAAGGTTTAAAGTACCCCCATGATCAATGCCGATATTTTCGCGCCCGGCTTCAAGCCGCAACCGTTCTGGTGGGAGGATTTCGCGCCGACCGCCGAAGGCAGTACGGCACCGCCGGACACGATCGACACGGTTGTGGTTGGCAGCGGCTTCGGCGGCTTGTCGGCAGCGCTGGAACTGGCGCGATCGGACGTGGGCGTGGTCGTACTCGAAGCCGAGAAGTTCGGCCATGGCGCCAGCACGCGCAATGGCGGCGCCATCAGCGGCGGCGTCAATGTGGGCAAAGGCATCTCCGGTCGCGTCCAGGCGGAGCAGGAGATGCTGACCGACGGCGCGGAATCCATGACTCATCTGGAAGCGATCATCGCGCGCGAGGGCATCGATTGCCACTATCGCCGGGCCGGCCGCTTCGTCGGCGCCTGGACGCCGGACCACTACGACGCGCTCGCCGCCAAGGCCGAGCGACTCAATGCGCTGACCAATTGCGGTGCCGCCATGGTGCCACGTGCGCGCCAGCGCGAAGAGATCGGTAGCGATTACTACCACGGCGGCATGACTGTGGCGGTCGCAGCCCAGCTTCATCCCGCCCTCTACTACAAGGGCTTGCTGGCAGCGGCACGACGGGCGGGTGCCAAGACCTCTTGCGGCATTCGGGTCGAGCGTATTCGGCGCGAGGGCGACGGTTTCACGGTCGAGACCTCGCAGGGACCGATCCGCGCGCGCCATGTGGTGATCGCCACCAACGGCTATACCGGCACGGCGACACCGCAGCTTCGCCGCCGCCTAGTTCCCGTGGCGAGCCACATCATTGCGACCGAAGAGCTGCCGGCAGGTCTGGCACGCGAGATCAGCCCGAAGGGGCGCTCGTTGTCCAATACCTGCCGCATCCTCTGCTATTATCGCCTATCACCGGACGGCAAGCGCATGATCTTCGGCGGTCGCGCCCGCTTCACCCCGGTCGACCCGACCGTCAGCGCGCGTATCCTCCATCGCTTCATGACCGACCGCTTCCCGCAGATGCGCGGCGTCAAGCTGACCCATGGCTGGAATGGCAACGTCGCCTTCACCTTCGACGGCGCGCCCCATATGGGCGTAATGGATGGGTTGCATTACTGCATGGGCTGCAATGGCAGCGGCGTGGCCATGCTGAGCTATCTTGGCCATCAGACCGCGCGCAAGATCGTCGGCGGATCGAACCGCGTCTGCGCCTTCGACCGCCCGGACTTCCCGACCCGACCTTTCTATACCGGCAACCCCTGGTTCCTGCCCGTGGTCGGCGGCTGGTTCCGGTTGCGTGACCGCATCGATCGCTGGCGCGCCTGATCACATCGGAGGTAGTTACATGCGTTACGTCACTCTCGGCCGCAGCGGACTCAAGGTCAGCTCCATCTGCCTCGGCGGCAATTCCTGGGGTGCCGCGGGACGGCGCGCCTGGGCGCCGTTCGGCGAGGCCGAGAGCAAGCCTTTTTTCAAGCGCGCGCTCGACCTCGGCATCAATTTTTTCGACACGGCCGATGCTTACAATGTCGGCGACAGCGAACGGGTCATGGGCAATGCGCTGCTCGGCTATGCGCGACGCGACGAGCTGGTGATCGCCACCAAGGTCGGCCTGCCCATGAGCGACCGCCAGAACGACAGCGGCGTCGGTCGCAAACATTTGATGGCCGGCATCGATGCCAGCTTGAAGCGGCTGCGCACGGACTACATCGATCTCTACATCATCCACCGCCTCGATGGCGTGACGCCGGTGCAGGAGACCATGGAAGCGCTGAACGACATGGTGCGCGCGGGCAAGGTGCGCTATATCGGCGGCTCCACCATGGCGGCCTATAAATTCGCCCAGATGGTGCTGGTTGCCGACCGCTACGGCTATGCCCGGCCGATCTCGATGCAGAACCTCTACAACGCCGTCCAGCGCGAGGAGGAGCACGAGATGAACCGGCTCTGCCTGGAGGAAGGCGTAGGGCTGACGCCCTATAGCCCGCTCGCCCGCGGTTTCCTCGCCGCCAACCGCGCCAAGGAAGGCGGCGGCGCTACCGAGCGCGCCAAGAAGGACGCGATCGCGCAAAAAATGGACCTGTACCGGCCGTCCGATTTCGCGGTCGCCGAGGCGCTGGCGAAGATCGCAACCGCGCGCGGCATCAAGCCGACCCAGGCGGCGCTGGCCTGGCTGTTCAGCAAGCCGGTCATGGCCTCGCCCGTCATCGGCACGACCCAGCTGCACTACCTCGACGATGCCGCCGCCGCGGTCGATATCAAATTGACGGCGGAGGAATGCAAGGCGGTCGAAGCGCCCTATGTTTGGCGTGCGGCAGCGGCGACGTAAAGCGGTCAACTCCCGGCTAGCGGAAAGTGGCAGGCCGCGCGCCGGCCGGGTGCGACCTCGGTCAAAACAGGGGCGTCAACCCGGCACCGTTCTTGGACATAGAGGCAGCGCGCGTGGAACTCGCAGCCCCGGGGGCGATTGTTGAGCGAGGGCACCTCGCCCATTAGGCCCGGTTCCTCGCGCCGTTTGTCCGGATCGGGCTGGGGTACGGCGCCAAGCAGGCCCAACGTATAGGGGTGGAGCGGCCGGGCGAAAATCGCCGCGGTCGGCCCCTCCTCCACGAAGCGGCCGAGATACATGATGGCGAGCCGATCGCTGACATGGCGGATCACCGGCAAATTGTGGGTGACGATGACGTAGCTGAGCCCCAGCCGCCCCTGTAGCTCGTTCATCAAATTGAGCACCTCGCCCTGGACCGAAACGTCGAGCCCCGCGGTCGGCTCGTCGGCAATGATCAGCTTGGGCCGTAGCGCCAGCGCGCGCGCCACGCCGACCCGGCGCGCCTGGCCGCCCGAAAGTTGGTGGGGATAGTTATCGAGCAAACCCACGGGCAGCCCGACCATGCCCAACAGCTCGCGCGCCTCTGCCTCGAGATCGCGATCGGCCATGTTGTGAATAATGAACGGTTCGGTGATCGAGCTGCGCACGGTCTTGCGCGGCGACAGGCTGGCCTGGGGGTCCTGGAACATCAGGCTGATCTGCCGGCGGATCGGCTTGAAGGCGGCGTCGGAGCGGTCGACGATCTCGCTACCGTCGAACCGGATGCGCCCGGACCACAGATCGACCAGGCCGAGCACGGCGCGGACCAGCGTCGTCTTGCCCGAGCCGCTCTCGCCGACCAGCCCGAAGGTCTCGCCCGCGCGCACGGCGAAACTAACGTCGAGCACGGCATCGATATAGGGGTCCTTGGCACCCGCGATCAGGGCGCGCAGGAAGCCCAGCGTTCGGAAGCGCACACGCGCGCCCTCGACCTCCAGCAGATTGGCCTGGGCCTCAACCATCGCGCACCCGGAAGCAACGAGCAGTGTGGCCTGATGCCACCGCATAGGTGCCCGGCGCCTCGGATGCGCAGGGCCCGTAGGCCTGGGGGCAACGGGGGGCGAAAATGCAGCCGCCAGGCAGATTAGCCAGGTCGGGCAGGCTACCCTCGATAGTCGGCAGACGCCGCGTGGTCGCCGCAATGCGGGCGGGGTCGCATTCCAAGAGCAGGCGCGTATAGGGGTGGCGCGCATGGTGGAACAGCTCGCGCACCTCGCCCTGCTCGACCACCTCGCCCGCATACATGACAACGACCTCGTCGCACAGCTCGGCGATCAGACCGAGGTTGTGGGAGACGAACAAGATCGAGCCCTTGAATTCGCGGCGAAGCTGGCGCAGCAAATGAATGATTTGGGCTTCCATGGTGACGTCGAGCGCGGTGGTCGGTTCGTCCGCGATCAGCAGAGCCGGGTTCATCAATAGCGCCATGGCAATCGAGATACGCTGACGCATCCCACCGCTGAACTGATGGGGATAACCCTGGATGCGTTGCTCGGGGTCGGGAATGCCGACCTTGCGCAACATCGCCACCGCGCGCTGAAGCTTGTCCTGGGTCGAACCGGCATCACGATACTGGATATCGATCATCTGGGTGGCGATAGACACTACGGGGTTGAGCGAGGTCATCGGGTCCTGGAACACCATGGCCATGCGCCGGCCGCGCAAATCGCGCAGGCGATCCTCGGTCATGGTCAGCACGTCCGTGCCTTCGAATTGGATGGTGCCGGCACGCACGATGGCATTGTGCGCGAGCAGGTGCATGACCGCGGAGATCAACGTGGTCTTGCCGCAGCCGCTTTCACCGACGATGCCGACGATGCGGTCGGGCGGTACGGTCAAGCTGACATTGCGCAGCGCATCGACCGAACCGCGTGGCGTCGCAAACGAGATGCTGAGATTCCGGATATCGAGGATCGGCGCGGCCATTACTCGCGCCTGAGCCGGGGATCGAAAATATCGCGTAGCGCCTCGCCCAGGAAGGTAAAGCCGAGCGTGGTGATAACCACGGGCGCGCCGCCGGCAATGATCAGCCAGGGTGTGTCGTTGATGAAGGCATAGCCGTCATTCAGAATCGACCCCCAGCTTGGCGTCGGCGGGCGCACGCCGACGCCGAGGAAGCTCAGCCCCGCCTCGATTGTGATGACAACAGGGATTTCCATACTGGCCAGAATCAGCGCCGGGCCGATCACGTTGGGCAGTACGTGGTGGAGCAGAACGCGGAACGGTCCCGCGCCAAGAGCCCGCTCGGCCAGAATGAACTCATGGGTACGCAGCGACAGCGTCTGCGTGCGCACGATGCGGCCATAAACCGGAATCGTGGTCACGACCACGATGAAGATGACCGTATTCAGGCTCGGCCCCAGGATGGTGACGACGGCGAGCGCAAACATGATGGTAGGGAAGGAGCGCACGGCGTCGAACACCAGCATCAGCGTGTTGTCGAGCCAGCGCGGGCCGTAACCAGCCAGCATACCCAACACCAAACCGATCGATAGCGACAGCGATACCGCGATCAGCGATACCCACAGTGCGATCCGCCCACCATAGACAACGCGCGAGAAGGTATCGCGGCCGAGATGGTCGGAGCCGAGCCAATGGGCGGCATTGGGGCCGCTAAAGCGGTTACGGATGTCGAGTTGGGTCGGCGAATATTGGGCAAGCAGATCGGCAAAGATCGCGATTGCCACAACCAGCAAAACCAGCGCCAGCCCGAAGGCGCCGAGCGGATCGGACAGCAGGCGCCGCCATGCACCGGCGCCACGAGGTCCGATCTCAATCTTACCGGCGGCGGCGATGACAGCCATGAAGCGATACGCTCGATATCGGGCGCCCGTCCCTCACCCGCCACCGCCCCGCAATGCGAGGAGTGGGGCGAGTTTCGGGACGGTTGCCACGCGCTTTATATCTCCCCCCGGGCCTTAGACCGGCTTGAACTTGGTGACCAGGATGCGATTGGCATCTGGGCCTACGCCAGGAATGAAATGATCGCGGTGGAGTACCGGGTTCACGCCGTGAGTCAGGAAGATATATGCGCCGGAGTCTTCCATGATGTCCTGCATGCGAACATACATGTCGTGACGCTTCTTCTGATCGAACTCGCGTAGCGCCTTCTGGTGCAGGTCGTTATACTCGGGATCGGCGAAGCGCTCCCAGTTCCACTCCCAGATCTGCTCCTTGGTGAACCAAACGGTCGCCCAACTCGGGTCGGGCTGCATGGAAAAGCGCACGATGTGCATTTGCATCTTCTTCCATGTGTTGTTGACCTTATCGCCCGCCTGAGCCTTCTGCACGCCGGCGGCCGAGGGCACGACCTCCGCAGTGATGCCAACATTGGCAAGGCTGGCAGCCACGACCTGAGCTGCGTTGATGAACTCGGCGGAGTTGCGTACGCCGATCTCGATCTTGAAGCCACGGGGATGACCCGCCTCGGCCAGCAATTTGCGCGCACGGTCGAGATCGGGCTTGGCGATCTTGTTGGCCGGACGGTTGCCGACCATGCCGGGGGCGACGATGCCGGTGGAGCGCTGAGCGACGCCAAAGAACGCTCCATCGAGTACGCTTTGCACGTCGAGCGCATACTGCACCGCCTGGCGCACACGCTTGTCGGCGAAGATACCATCCTCCATCTGCATGCCGATCCACCAATAGGCCAGCGATGGCGCGACGATAAGCTTCGATTTCGGCGGCATCGCCTTCTGCAAACGCGGGACCGCGGTCATGGGTACGATGGTAACGTCGAGTTCACCCGCCAGGAACGCGGTCTCGGCAGCGTTGGCGTCAAGGATGTCAATAAAATCGACTTCATCGAACATCGGCTTAGGGCCGGGCCAGTCGGGGTTGCGTTCCACCGTGAAGCGAGTGCGCGGCACGATCTTCTTGACCTTGTAGGCACCGAATGTCGCCGGCGGGGTCAGGCCAAAGCGTTTGCCATCGAGCGCTTCGACCGCCTTTTTGCATACGATGCAGCCGGACCCGCGCGGCAGCGTCGTGGTGAACAGGGGGATGAACGGCTCCTTCAGCACGATCACGCCGGTATGGCTAGAGGTCGCATCGACCCGATCAAGCGCCGCCCAGTCGCCGCGATAGGGCGACTTGTTCTCGGGATTGGCGATGCGTTCATACGAATACTTGACGTCCTCGGCTGTGACCTCGCCGAAGCCGTTCGACCAGCCCATACCCTTGCGCAGCTCGAACTTCACATGGGTGGCATCGACCTGCTCGATCGAGGTCGCGGCATCCAGATCGTAACCCCAGGCCGAGCCAGACTTGGTCGTGATCAGGCCGGGGTAGAGGCAATCCATGATGTCGGCTTCGGGCGCACCGGTCGTGGATATGGGATCGACGATCGTCGGCGTGACATAAGTGCGCACGCGCAACGTCTTGGTCGAGGTCTGGGCCTTGGCTTCGCCGGGCAAATAGGGTCCGGCGGCAGCGGCCGCGCCGGCTAGTGCCGTCGTGCCCAAAAACTTGCGGCGTGTCATTTCCCGGTCAGTCATCTTGTCCTCCCTGCGTGGCGAAGTTGATTTGATTAGGCAGACGATGGCATGGCAGCGCCACCCGGTCGAGCGGGTTGGCGCGGGATCGGTTGGCTGCGGCCGAACACGTTGATGCGCGAGCGTTCGGCGAAATGCATGTCGGGACGGCGGTCGTAACTGAACAGCGCGATGATGCGCTTGCGCGCGCCCAACACCGGCGTGACCCGGTGCAACGAATTGCGGCCGCGAAACAGGATCAGCGCACCCGGCGCCATCGGCGGTTGGCGCAGCAGGGGCGATGTGCCGTCCATGGCGGCGGCGACGCCGACCAGGTTCTCGTCACCGGGGCCGCGAATGGCGGGGGCGAACTCGAAGCGCCCACCCGCCTCGGCGGCCTGGAGTAGCAGGCTGATCACGAAATCATTGCTGTCGAAATGCCAGCCATGCTGGTCGCCATCCCCCAGGATAGTGGCGTTGCACGACATCAGCGGATCGGCGACCCGGTAGAGCAAGGGTTCGTCCAACATGTCGGCAACCAGACGAGTCAAGCCATCCCAAATGTAAAGCCGCATGACCGGACCGTCCGGATCGAACTGGTCGGTCGCCACGGAGTTCATGGCGAACGGGGTCGCGCGCCGGCGTGGGTCGCCGGCGGGCACGGACTCATCCGGTTCGCCAGGATAGGCGCGCAACAAGAGATCGCGGCGGTGGGCATGGGGCAAAAGGTCCATCACCTCGCCCGCCATGCGCGCGACCGCTTTCGGGGTGACGAAACTGGGCAGGATGGCGCAGCCATCATGGGCAAGCTGGCGGCGCGCCTCGGCCACGAGGGCGGCGCGCACGGCCGGATCGTCCAGGCGATAGCGCGTGCCATCGACCGGATCGGCAAAAATATTAGCAATTGCAACGGCGGTCATCGCGTCAGTGACTCCGTCCCCAGTCTATACAAGATCGCGTTTGATGCGCTGTGTCCAGCTTTTGGCGAATACCTTGGTCGCCCCGTCATGGGCGTCGAGATCGGTGTGCAAGGTGAAATGGGTATCGTCGCCCGTCAGTGCTGAGCGCGCATGGATTGTTGGCCGCCAATCCCCGCGGCTGAACTTAAAGGTCACATCGGCGCTGGCCCGGCTGGCCAGGGGATCGTCTGCATGGACCGCATAACGCAGGGTCTTGATCGTTTCCATCACGGTGCCAGTCGCCTCAATCAGCGCGGCGCCGTCGTCGCGCATAATGGCGTATTCCGTCTCGCCCGTGGCGGCATCGGTCGTAATGGTGCGCTCAATGCGGTCGGGCCGCACCATGGCGATCTTCGCCTTGGGCGCGGTTTCCACCGACGCAAAGGGTTTGAGCGCTGCATCCTCGGGGCGTGGCGGGCGAACGGGCAGGCCGAGCGTGCTGGCCCCGGTCCAGATTGTCAGCACAGCCGGATCGGGCGCCGACCACACAATTGGCCAATAGCAGGTTGAGATCGCTAGCCGGATGCGATGACCCTGGGGAAAAACATGGGCGATCTCGTTGAGTTGGAGGCGCACGCGCATGCGCCGGCCCGGTACTATGGGGCTCGGCTGCTCGTGACTGTCCCGGTGAGTCAAGTTGAGCACCGTATAGGTCACGCGGGTGACGGTGCCATCGGGCCGAACATCCGACAGCCGCGCTGCCACCTGAGCGCGCGGATGGGATGAGGCTAGGTCAAGTTCGACGATCGGTGCGCCCAGGATTTCCTCCGGTGCCGTCAACACTGCACCATCGAAGACCAGCGAGCCCACATCGTCACCGCGCTGGTCCATGGGCAATTCCTCGCCCACGCCGCCGAGGCCGTAGGGGCACCACTCACCTCCGCCTGTGCCCACCCAGTTGGGCGAGCGGATCGTCAATGCCTGCTCTGGCTGGGCGGTATCGGTCAGCCCGCGCGCATTGATCGCCAGCCGCTTGGTCTCGATGTGGGGCGACGGCCAGCTTGGCTCGGCGACCCAGCGACCCGGGCGAATATCGAGGCGCGTCACGGGCGGCACGCTGTCCTGCATCCAGACCCGTAGCATCGGCTCGTCCATGATGCCGGTGTCGCGGTCCTTCAGCCAGTGATCCCACCAGCGCAGCGCCTCTTGCAGATAACCTATCTGTGGGCCGGGCAGAGCGAAATGGGGCCGGCCGTGGCCCCACGGGCCGACCAGCCCCTTGCGCGGAACCTTGAGCCCCCGGAGCATGCGGAAGACCGCATTGGAATAACCATCGACCCAGCCGCCGACGGCATAGACGGGGCAGGCGATGGCGCCGTAATCCTCACACACCGAACCATGTTTCCAGAATTCGTCGCGCCGCTGATGGTGCAGCCAGGTGGCGATTGCCGGCTCCATGGCGCCCAGGCGCTGCATCCACATTTCCCGCCAGGCCGGGCCGACAACCTCCGGGTCGGGCGGCCGGCCGGTTTGAGCGAAGAATTGCTGGCCCCACGACATCATGTCGTTCATCAGGCAGCCGCCCATGTAGTGCATGTCATCGGCGTAGCGGTCGTCGGTCGACACCACCGTGATGATCGCCTTGAGCGCGGGCGGGCGGAGCGCGGCCACTTGCAGGGAATTGAAGCCGCCCCAGGAGCCGCCGAGCATGCCGGCGCGCCCCGTGCACCAGGGCTGAGCGGCCAGCCATTGGATCGCGTGATAGCCGTCTTCCAGCTCCTGGCGTGTGTACTCATCCGTCATCACGCCTTCGGAATCGCCGGAACCGCGCGCGTCGATCCGCACGCTGGCATAGCCGCGCGCGGCGAAATAGGGATGCATCAGGAAATCGCGCCCGACCGTGGCGTCGCGCTTGCGGTAGGGGATGTATTCCAGCACCGCCGGTACCGGGTCGCGCGCAGCATCCTCGGGCAGCCAGATGCGGGCGGACAGCCGGATGCCATCGGGCATCGGGATCCAGACATGGGACCATTCGACGATCGGGCGCGCGGTCACAGCTTCTCCCTCACGCGCGGATCGAGCATGGCGTTGACCAGATCGGCGGCAAGCGTGAACAGAACGAAAATCCCGGTCGCCACGAACATGGCGCCGAGCACCACGGGGTAGTTCTGGGTCACCACGCTGTCATAGACCAGCTTGCCCATGCCGGGTCGGGCGAACACGATCTCGATGAACACAGCGGCCGAAATCACCCGGCCGAACCCGATGCCGAGCAAGGTCACGGTGGGCAGGATCGCGATCCGTAGGGCATAGCGATAGGTGATCCAGCGTTCGGGCAGGCCGAAGGCGCGCGCCGTGCGGACATGGTTCTCGCTCAAGGTTTCCAGCATGGACGCGCGTACCAGCCGCGCCAGGAAACCGACCCAGCCCAGCCCGATAGAGAAAGCAGGCAGGACCAAATACCAGAGTTGCTCGCCGATTTGACCGGAGTGCCCGGCGCCGATCGCCGGAAACCAGCGCAGCCAGACCGCGAACACCAAAAGCGCGTAAAGCGCCACGACGAAGGTCGGGATGGCAATGGCGCTGACGGAGAGCACGCCGGTGACGCGATCCAGCCAGGAGTTGCGCTTGATCGCGGAAAAGCAGCCAAGTGGAATGCCCAGCGCCACCGCCCAACCCAGCCCCAGCCCGGCCAGCGCCGCGCTGTGCGGCAATTGCTGCAAGACCAGGTCAAGCACGAGGTAGCCGGAGAAAACATCCCGGCCCAAATCGCCTTTAAGCACGTTGAGGAAGAACAGCAGAAACTGCACGGGCAAAGGCTTGTCCATGCCCATGCGCTGGCGGAACTCGGCAATCAGCTCCGGTGTCGCGCGCGGCCCCAGCACGATCGAAACGGGATCGCCGGGCACGATATGGATCATGCCGAACATAATGGCCAGCGCAACCGCCACGATGAGCACGGCCAACGCCAAGCGTTGCGCGACATAGAACAGCATGGGGTACCTGCTCCGGTGGACCCGACAGGGCCGATGTTAGGGGAGTTTGGGCGGTGCGGTCCAGTTAGGAGATCGTGACTTCCGCGCCCTTGTGCACACCGGTGAAGTCGAGGCTAATCCCAGTGAGGCCAGAAGTGGGCCGGTGCTATCCCCCGCGTTTGGCGATCCACCCCGCATCCATCGGCAACGCAAGGCCCGTGACAAGACGCGCGCGGTCGCTGACGAGCCAAAGCACGCCTTCCGCCACCTCCTTGAAATCCGGCTGACCGCCGCGCTCGAACAGATTGTCGCGGCCGGAGGCAAGATCGAACTCCTCATAGGTGGCATTTTCGTGTCCGACGACCTGGTCCCAATATTTGCCCAGTTGAACGGTGTGCGCGCGCGGTCCGCTCTTGTCCGACATCTGGGTCGGGCAGACAGCATTTACATTGATTTCGTACTCGCCCAGTTCGAGAGCAAGCGACTTTGCAAACTGGATGGCCCCAGCCTTCGCGGCGTTGTAATGGGCATAGTTGCGCTCCGCTCTGAGACCGTTGCGGGACGCGGTGATGACGATCTTGCCAGCGCGCCGCTCGATCATATGGGGGATAACGTACTTCGTTGTCAAAAAGACGCCTTTCAGATTGACGTCGTGGACAAAGTCCCATTCCTCCTCCGTGATCTTCCAAGCGGAGTTGAGGGTGGCCGCGCCTGCGTTGGCGACGAGAATATCCACATGCCCCAGCGCACCGATCGCTTCCTTGGCCATGCGCTCGCAATCTGCCGAACGCGTGACATTGGCTTCGATGGCAATGCACCGGCGACCGAGAGCGCGAACTTCTTCGCTGGTGCGCGCTAGATCTCCCATCGTCGCCGGCTGATATCCCGGCCGCGGAGTCGGGTTCGCGCCAAGGTCGGCGAGCGCAATATCCGCGCCTTCTCGCGCCAGAAGCAGTGCGACAGCGCGGCCGAAGCCGCGCGCGCCGCCGGTAATCAGCGCCGTCTTTCCCGTTAGCTCACCCACTCTTCGCTCCCATGGTCGACGTTCTTCATGGACAGTTGTCAAAACCTGCCGAGGATTTCGGCGTTCACGTGCGCCTGGGGCGGTAGCGCCGCATCGAGCTCCGCGGTGAGTTCGCGAACGATTTCAGCGGTACCTGGCTCGCCAAAGAGGTTCCGATGCTCGCCAGGATCGGTTTCATAATTGAACAACTCGCCCCAATCCTGCCGTGCCTCATAGCGCGTTAGCCGCCATGAGTTTGTGACGATCGTACGATTGTATAGCTCGGGGAGGCGAGAATGATACTCGCCGATAGCCGCCTCTCTAACGGACGAACTCTCGCCTTGAAGCAGCGGCAACAGCGAAACGCCATCCGTCGGCGGCGCGGCGAGGCCCGCCCAATCGGCCAGCGTCGGCATGACATCCAAGTGACTGGTGAGCGCAACGAGATCCCGATTCTGCAAGAGGCCCGGCCCTCTGACGAGAAACGGCACTTCTAGGAGTTGTCGATAGGGTGACGGGCCTTTGCGCAGGAATCCATGATCGCCCAAGAGCTCGCCATGATCGGAGCTGAAAACAACTAACGTCTCATCCAAGGCGTTCTGCGCACGTAGGGTATCCAGGACGCGGCCGACGGCGTCGTCGATCAGCTCGATCGAGCCATAATAGTGTGCAATCGCAAGCCGCAGCGTGTCCTCGCTCAAGCCTATGGTCGAAATTTGACTGCCATGCTCGGCACGGAACAAAGGTTCTTCCCTCAAATACCCTGGCATGCGTTCGAGCTCGCCAGGGATCGATCGAGGCATTGGTACGTCGCGAGGGGCGTGGCGATTGCAATAGGGCGCCGGCGGCGAAAAGGGATGGTGAGGATCGGGAAACGAAACAAAGGCGAAGAACGGTTGCTCGCGTTTTCGCGTGTGCAAGAAGTCGCATGTTCGATCGGCAATCCACGTGTTGTAGTGATGCTCCCAGGGTATCGCACACTTCCACACTTCCCACAGGTCGGTCGGCGGCGTTGAAAGCGCGACGTCGGGACCGTAGCGCGTCAACAACTCAGGGTGGTGTTCGGCCAGCCACGCCGCATAATGACCGCCATGAATGACATCGAGGGATTCGCCAATCACGAGATCGACATAGTCAAAGCCGTAGAAAGGGCCACGCCATGCGACAGCTTCCGGCCGAAGCGGTTGGCGCAACTGCGCCCCGTCGCCGAGCTCAAGTCCCATTTCGTACCGAATGTAGTCATACAACACTTCTGGGGCGCCGGGCGCCCGCCAAAAGCCCAGGGACTCGGGCATCTCAAGGCGTGCTGGGGCCATGATGGCCTGGAAGTGCAACTTGCCCGCCGCGTAAGTCGTATAGCCCGCATCGGCCAGAACTCGTGGGACCGTGGGTATGGTCTCAGGCAACGTCGTACCATTCCGGTGTACGAGGTTGTGTCGAGGATACAGACCCGTGAAAAAAGCGGCGCGGCTCGGTTGGCACATCTGATTGGGGGTGATGTGGCGGCGAAGCCGAGTGCCGCCACCTATCCAATCGATATTGGGCGTGCGCACCTGCCTGTTCCCCAGGCAACCCAAGGCGTCGGAACGGCACTGATCGGCGAAGAAAACGACAACGTTACGGAACGGCTTATCGCTGTCCTTTGGCGCGCCCGCGCGTGACATCACTGTATCTCCATCAGCGCCATCCACAGTCTCATTGATCCAGGTCGGCTCTATCGTCCAATTTAATCCCAACTTCCTCTACGTATTTCCTCAACACGTTGAATTGGCTGGAAGCAAGCACAGCAGGGATCTCGAGCGCCGAGCACAGGCGTCGTCGGCCTAAGATTTCGGCCAGGCGAACACCCGTTTCTCAAGCGGTGCGCCGACCGGATGGGCATGCTGCCACTCGCGCAGATCGGAACACAGACCGGCCGCGTCGAACGTTAGCAGGAAAATTCCGTTTCCCTGACGCCGCTCTTGCGTCTCGCGACGGGTGCTGGTCGCCATCCAGTTGACGACGGCACGATTGCCCGAGGCGGGCCCCAGAATCTCGAACTCAATCCGATTGTCCTGCTGCCGTTGGGCCAAGGCCTGCCAAAACGCGTGAAACTCCCGTCCGGGCACCGGCTCGATGAATGGATTTTCACGATATTCACAATCTGGGGTAAAGAGTTTAACGAATAGGTCGGCATCCTGCTGTTCCCAGGACCGCTTGTATGCGGCAAGCCATTTCGTCAGCTTTTGCTCATCCACAACTCACCCCCGTTTAACGGCCGATTCCGACAAAGCCACCCAGGCATTCCGACTTGTTGTGGCCCAGGGCACGGCGTCTCGCTAGTACAGTCACATGATGACTCAAAAGTCTAGCTGTCGGGATTCACGGTAAGTGGCAGCTCCCCATTGGTGCCAATACCGGATCCGTGCAAGGCTAGGGACATGTAGACGTTCCGCCGGAGATGAAATGCCAATCTATCCGCACCGCATCCACGAAATCGCCAATGAGTGGATTCCGCTGGCCGACGGCACCAGGCTTGCCGCGCGCATCTGGCTGCCCGAGGATGCGGCGGCCAACCCGGTGCCCGGCATTCTGGAATACATCCCCTATCGCAAGCGCGATTTCACCGCCACGCGCGACGCGCTGATCCATCCTTATTTCGCCGGTCACGGTTATGCCAGCGTGCGCGTCGATATTCGCGGCTCCGGCGAGTCCGACGGCGTGTTGACCGACGAGTATCTCAAACTCGAACACGACGACGCGCTCGAGATCATCGCCTGGATCGCGCGCCAGCCCTGGTGTTCCGGCGCGGTCGGCATGATGGGCAATTCCTGGGGTGGGTTCAACGGGCTCCAGGTCGCCGCGCGCCGGCCGCCGGCGCTCAAGGCGATCATCACGTCCTGCTCGACCGACGACCGCTACACCGACGACATCCACTACATGGGCGGCTGCCTGCTCAACGACAACATGGAGTGGTCGGGCGCCATGTTCGCCCACAATTCGCGCCCGCCCGATCCCGCCCTGGTCGGCATGGCCTGGCGAGACATGTGGATGCGGCGCCTGGAAGGCAGCGGGCTGTGGATCGACACCTGGCTGCACCACCAACGGCGCGACGCCTTTTGGAAGCATGGATCCGTGTGCGAGGACTTCGCCCAGATCGACATTCCCGTCTTCGCCGTCGGCGGCTGGAATGACGCCTATACCAACGCCATCCCGCGCCTGCTGGCGGGCCTCAAGGTGCCGCGGCTCGCTTGGATCGGTCAGTGGTCCCATCAATACCCCCATATGGCCGCACCCGGCCCCGGCGTCGGGTTCTTGCAAGAAGCCGTGCGCTGGTGGGACCATTGGCTCAAGGGGCGCGCCAATGGCGTGATGGATGGGCCGATGCTGCGCGCGGTCATCCAAGACCACGTGCCGCCTCAGGCGCGGCTCGACACCATCGCCGGCCGTTGGGTGGGTGAGCGAAGCTGGCCCTCGCCCAATGCCCAGACCCTTCGCCTCTTCCTCAATCCGGGCCGGCTTGATAGCAAGGGCGGCCGCGAAGCGGCGCTGACCATTCGCTCGCCGCACGATGTCGGCCTTTACGCTGGCAAATGGTGCGCCCATGGCGCCGGTCCGGACTTACCGACCGACCAACGACTGGACGATGCCGGGTCCTTGGTGTTCCAGACGGAACCCCTGGAACGTCGATTGGAGATACTGGGCGCGCCGGTGGTGGAACTGGAGCTGGCGGCCGACCGCCCCGTCGCCATGGTCGCCGTGCGGCTCAACGATGTGGCGCCCGATGGCGCGGTGACGCGCACCTCCTACGGCTTGCTGAATCTGACCCATCGCAGCGGCCATCTCATGCTGGCGCCGGTCAAGCCGGGGGAACGCATGCGCGTCAGCGTGCGGCTCAACGACATCGGCCAGGCCTTCCTGCCCGGCCACCGGCTGCGCGTCGCGATCTCCACGGTCTACTGGCCGATCGCCTGGCCCTCGCCGGAGCCGGTCACGCTCACCGTGTTCACCGGGGCGAGCTTCCTCGACCTGCCTGTACGCGAACCCGATCCGGCCGATGCCACCCTGTCGCCTATGCCGCCGGCCCATCTGCCCGATCCGCTCAAGGTCACGGTGCTGAAGCCGGGCGAGAACACGCGCCGGATCACGCGCGATGTCGGCCGCGGCGAAAGCATCGTGCGCGTTGCGGACGATACCGGCACGCGCCGGCTCGACGATATCGGTCTGGTCATCCGCGCGCGCCACGACCAGCGTTACGCCGTCCGGCCGGACGACCCCAGTTCGGCCGAGGCGAAGACCTGGTGGAATGTGGGCATGGCACGCGGCGATTGGCAGATCGAGACCCGGACGGAGACGGTTGTTACCTCGACGCCGAGCGATTTCCGCATCCGCGCCACCCTCGACGCCTTCGAGGGCGAACGCCGCGTGTTCACCCGCCTCTGGGACAGCACGATCCCGCGCGATCTGGTTTAGAGACTCAGCCCTAGCCGATTTACTGAGGCTGAAACGATCTCCGTAGCGCGGCGTCGAGCCCGGCGGCGAGCGCATAGACCGCATCGATCGCGGGCGTGGCGATGCCGACGCGCCGGGCGAGTTCGACCACGGTACCCAGAATCGCCTCGACCTCGATCGGCCGGCCGCGCTCGACGTCCTGCAACATCGACGATTTGAAGGCGCCAAGCTTGCGCGCCATGCCCAGGCGCTGCTCGATGGTGATGGGAAATTCGATACCGTAGGCCGCGCCGACCGCCATCGTCTCGGTCATCAGGTTCCGGATCAGGTCGACCAGCCGAGATTGAGCGAAAATCTGATCTATACGCGCGCGCGCCAAGGCAGTGACCGGATTGAAGCCCAGATTGCCCAACAGCTTCATCCAAATCGCGGCGCGAATGTCGGCGCTGACGTCGACCTTCATGCCCGCCTCGGTCATGATACGAGCGAACGCTGTCGTGCGCTCATGAGGCCCGCCATCG
The DNA here is from genome assembly GCA_009694085.1 of Alphaproteobacteria bacterium. GTDB lineage: Bacteria > Pseudomonadota > Alphaproteobacteria > SHVW01 > SHVW01 > SHVW01. The sequence goes on along the minus strand of SHVW01000009.1, from coordinate 22,396 downwards.
GATTCGCCAATCACGAAATTCGCGGCCGGGCTAGTTTGCCGCACCAATCCAGGTTCCGGCATGTCGGCGGCCAACATGACCATGCAGCCCACGATGCGCGCGGGATCGAGCGCCCGCAACATGGCGCCGCCGGGGTCGATGCATTCGATAGCGCTGCCGTCAAACCGGCCGGCCGCGCGGTGGAAATACCACCAGGGCAATCCGTTGATGGCAGGAATCACCACGGTTTCCGGCCCGATCAACGGCGCGAGGCGCGGCAGCATGGCCGGGATGTCATGGGCTTTGAGCGTTATGAAAACGGCATCTTGGAGTCCGAACACAGCGGGATCGTCAGCCGCGGCGGCAACCGAATGGGTTGAGCGCTCGTCGCCGCGCATCAGGGTCAATCCCCGAGTGCGGATCGCCGCGAGATGGGCACCGCGGGCGACGACGCTCACCTCATGACCGGCGCGTGCCAGATAGACCGCGATAACGCCACCGATGGCGCCGGCACCGACGATGCAGATTTTCATGACAGGCTCATCCTTGCCGCCTCTACCCGATCTTGCATTCCGCCCACAGATGAGGCCGAGCGCGCGCTTCTACCAAGGACACGCCGAGGCCTGGCCGGTCGGGAATCGGCAAGCGCCCGGCGCGCACGTCAAGCTCGGGGGCGTGATCGACCACGGCGAAATGCTCGGGAATGCGATAGGGGTAGAGTTCCTGGATGAACAAATTGGCGATGGTCGCGTCGAGTTGGAGCGCCGCCGCCGTCGCCACCGGGCTAGCGCAGAGATGGGGCTGAATGCGCATGCCGAACGCCTCGGCCATCGCTGCGATCTTCTTGGTCTCCATGATGCCGCCGGTATTGCCGATATCGGGCTGGAGCACGTCGGCCGCGCGCAGCTCCATGACCCGGCGAAATCCGTAGCGGGTATAGAGCCGTTCGCCCACCGCGATCGGCATCTCAACCGATTGCGACACCTTCTTGAGCGCGTCGGCATCGGTCGGCTCTACCGGTTCCTCGAAAAACATGATATCGAATTCCTGAACCCGCCGGCCCAGGCGGATAACGGCATCGGTCGTCAGTTCGGCACTCATGTCCAGCATCAGATCGACCTTGGGGCCGATCGCCGCGCGCACGGCCTTGACCTTGGCAACGGCGAAGTCTTCATAGTCCCGATCGATCTCGCGGTTGGAGACATGACGGATGCGGCCGTGTTCGTCGGCAAGCGCGCTCGCCAGGGGATACATCTTCAGCGCGTCATAGCCGTCGCGCACGGTCTTCTCGGCGGCGCGCGCAAACTCGTCGGGCGAGCTGGCGCGGAAATGCCAGCCATTGGCATAGACCCGCACATCCTCGCGCATCTTGCCCCCGAGCAAGTCATAGACCGGCACACCCAGCGCCTTGCCCTTGATGTCCCACAGCGCCTGTTCGATGGCGCTGATACCGGCGTAGACGATGGGCCCGCCGCCCTTGGCCCAGAAGGTATGGTCGTACATCTCGGACCATAGCGCCTCGATGCGCCGGGGATCGCGGCCGAGCACGATGCCCTCAGCCAGATCCTTGATCATGCCGGCCGCCGCCGTGGCGCCGATGCCATAGGCGACCGCCGCGTCGCCCAGGCCGGAAATGCCTTCGTCGGTGTCGAGTTGCACGACGATCGGATTCCGCCCGCCGATGCGCAGGATGTAGATGCTGGCCTTGACGATGCGCATGGCCGGTTATTCCTTGCCCAAGATTCAGGCCCGGTCGAGGAATTCGGCGAAGGCCCGGGCAGCTGCGTCGAGATAGCCGGGATCGGCGGTCGAGGGCAAGTCCAGCTTGAGTCCGTTCGGCACCAGGGCGGCCACCCGATCCTGAGTGCCGTAGAAAATGTCGGCGCGCGAGGTGGCGATCAGGGTCGGCACGGTCAGCTTGGGCAACCGCCCCTCCTTGTCGTAGGCGAAGGAAGCACGATAGGCAAGGTGGTAGGTCTCCAGCGCCTTCAGCACATCCAGCACATTGGCATGCAGCCCGCGCGCATCGGGCAGGCCGACTTGGCGCAGATGGTCGGCCGTGCGGTGGAACCAGGGCCAGAACACCGATTGGTCGCGCATGAAATGCCAGGCCTGGAGCAGATAGGTCCCGGACAAATCGGGCCTCATCTCCTGCGCGTAGTTTGCCAGTAGATCGGCGCGCTCCTCGGGCGAGTAAAGCGCGATGCCGTCGAGGATCAAGCGGCCGACCCGATCGGGCATCTGGAGCGCCAGTTCGAGCGCCATATTAGCGCCGGTGTGGGAGCCATAGAGATCGACCGCGCCCAAGCCGAGCGCATCGATTGCCGCAGCGACCGGGCGCGCAAAATCGGGAATTTCGGGGGCAATCATTGCAAGCGGCGTCGAATCTCCCAGGCCCGGCGTGTCCGGCGCCACAACCAACCGATCAACTGCCAATCGGGTCATCAAGGGTTCGAGGGAGCGCGAGGACACCGGGTTGGAATGAAGCATGACCAGCGCACGCCGGCCCGGTCGCGCCGTTCCGGCCCGGCGATAGTGAATCTGCCCGGCACCGACATCGACGAATCCGCGACGAATTATGACCATGAGCGCCCCCTCCCAGATGCGGCAGCTTGCGTCATTTCGCAGCGCCGCGAAAGCGATTTGGAAACGATTCATTGACCGCTTTCCCGCCAGTCCCTAAGCTTCCCGACCAAGGCCAAGGGAGGACACGGAGCCGGTATGAGCGAAGCATCCCTACCGCTGAACGGGCTGGTCGCCATCGAACTCGGTCATAGTGTCGCCGCCCCCTTCGGCGCCCAAATCCTGGGCGAGCTTGGCGCTACCGTCATCAAGGTCGAGAACCCCTCGGGCGGCGACGACGCGCGCAAATGGGGCCCGCCCTTTTGGCACGACGCGTCGGCCACCTTCCAATGCCTCAACCGTGACAAGATGAGCATCGCGGTCGATCTGAAGAACGCCGACGAACTTGGCCGCCTCAAGCGGCTGATCGTGGAGCGCGCCGATATCGTCTTGCAGAACATGCGACCCGGCCTGGTCGAGAAGCTCGGCCTCGACGCCAGCTTGCGCCGGGACAATCCGCGCCTGATCTACTGCAATCTCGGCGCCTTCGGCGCGGTCGGGCCGATGAAGTCCAGACCGGGCTACGACCCCCTGATGCAGGCGGCCGGCGGCATCATGAGCATTACCGGCGAAGAGGGGCGGCCGCCCGTGCGGGTCGGCCCGTCGATCATCGACATGGGGGCCGGCATGTGGTCGGCCATCGGCATCCTGGCCGCGCTCAATCGCCGCCATCTGACCGGCCAGGGTTGCGAGATCGACACCTCGCTCTACGAGACCTCGCTGGCTTGGATGACCGTGCCCTCCGCGCTCTATGCCGCCTCGGGCAAAAGCCAGCGGCGCACCGGTTCGGAAGCGGCCATGCTGGCGCCATACAAGGCCTACAAAGCGAGCGACGACTACATCGTCATCGCCGCGGGCAACGACAACCTCTATCGCCGCCTGTGCGAGACCTTGGGCAAGCCGGAATGGGTCGACGATCCGCGCTTTCGCGGCAATGCCGATCGAATCGTCAATCGCGCCGTGCTGAACGATCTGATCGAAGCGGTGGTGGCCACCGACACGCGCGCGGGCTGGACCGCTAAGCTCGAAGCCGCCGGCGTGCCTTGCGCGCCGATCCAATCGGTGGACGAGGTTCTGGCCCATCCCCAGACCAAGGCACTCGACATGGTTCAGCGCTCGCCCGATGGCCGCTTCACCGTCATGGGCTTGCCCCTTAGCTTCAACGGCAAGCGCCCACCCTTCCGGCGCGGCCCGCCCGCCCTAGGGCAGCACAATGACGAGGTTTTCGCCAAGGCAGCGGCGGAGGATTGAGCCCAGTGCGCACCGATTTCACCACGCTTAAGCTGGCGGTGCCGGAACCCGGCCTGCTCGTGGTCACGCTCGACCGGCCCGAGGTTCGCAACGCCCTCAATACCCAGATGGGCATCGAACTGCGCGACCTGTTCGTGCCGCTGCGCTACACGCCGGGCGATTGGCGCTGCATCGTCATTACCGGGGCGGGAGACAAGGCGTTCTGTTCGGGCGGCGATCTCAAAGAACGCAAGGGCATGTCCGACGAAACCTGGCGGCTCCAGCACGCCATTTTCGAGGAGGGCTACCACGCCGTCGTCGATTGCCCTGTGCCGGTGATCGCGGCGGTCAACGGCGCCGCCTTCGCCGGTGGCTGCGAGTTGGCGCTCTGCTGCGACTTCATCTATGCGATCAAGACAGCGCGCTTCGCGTTGACCGAGGTCAGCCTGGGCATCATGCCCGGCGGCGGCGGTACTCAGAACCTGACTCGCGCAGTGGGCGAGCGGCGGGCCAAGGAGCTAATCCTGAGCGCTGCTCCCTTTACAGCAGAGCAGGCCTTGGCCTGGGGCATGGTCAACGAGCTGTGCGAGCCGGCGGAGCTGATGGACCGGGTCATGGATGTGGCCAGGCGCATCTCCGCCAACGCGCCGATTTCGGTGCGCCAGGCCAAGAAGGCGATCCATTGGGGCCTTCAGATGGATGTCCGCTCCGGCCTCAGCTTCGAGATCCAGGCCTATGAGAAGATGATCACGACCGAGGATCGGCGCGAGGGCATGCTCGCCTTCAACGAAAAGCGCAAACCCGTGTTCAAGGGCAAGTGACCGGAGGCCCCGCCATGACCAAAACAGATGTCAGCGTGCGTGAAGTCGGCATGCGCGACGGGCTGCAAAGCATCAGCTTCATCATGCCCACGACCAAGAAGCACGAATGGGCCGTACGCGAGGCCGCTGCCGGCGTGCGCGAAATCGAAGTCGCCTCCTTCGTGCCACCCAAGCTGCTGCCTCAGATGGCCGATGGCGCCGAGGTGGTGGCCCAGGCGCGCAAGATCGCCGGGCTGACCGTGGCAGCGCTCGTGCCCAATCTCAAGGGCGCGGAGCGCGCGGTCGAGGCCGGCGCTCACAAGCTCAACGTCGTGCTCTCCGTCAGCGAGGGCCATAACCGCGCCAATGTGCGCAAGACCGTTCAAGAATCGCTCGCCGAATTCGCCCGCATCGTCGCCCTCGTGCGCGCCTTGCCGGCGGAGCGCCGGCCGATCGTGTGCGGTGGCCTCGCCACCTGCTTCGGCTGCACCATCGAGGGCGACGTGCCCGAGGCGCAGGTGCTCGATACAGTGGAGCGTGCCATCGCCACGGGGATCGACGAACTCGTTCTCGCCGACACTGTCGGTTATGGCAATCCGGCCCAGGTGCGCCGCATCTTTGCCGCGGCTCAGCGCATTGCCGGCGCACTGCCCATCGCCGCCCATTTCCACGACACCCGCGGGCTCGGCCTCGCCAATGCGGTTGCGGCGCTCGATACCGGCATCAGGCGCCTGGATGCCTCGCTCGGCGGGTTCGGCGGTTGCCCCTATGCGCCGGGCGCGTCGGGCAATGTCGATATGGAAGACCTCGTGTTCATGCTGGAATCCATGGGCATGAAAACCGGCGTCGACCTGAACAGGCTGCTCGAGGTTCGGCGCTTCATCGAATCCGTGTTGCCCACCGACACCTTCGCCGGTGCCGTCGCCGTCGCCGGCCTGCCCAAGAACTACCGCCCCGCCGCCTGAACCCGGGAAAGATCGACATGAACGACGCCTCCGCTACACCGACCGCCGGCCTCGCCGCCATGCCGCTGGGCGAGGATTACAGCGACATCCGCGCCGCCATTCGCGCGATCTGCAAGGCCTATCCCGCCAAATACTGGCGCGACTGCGAGGATGCCGATTCCTATCCCGATGCCTTCGTGGACGAGCTGACGCGTTCGGGCTATCTGGCCGCGCTGATTCCCGAGACCTATGGCGGCGCCGGATTGCCGCTTCGCGCGGCTGCCGTGATCCTGGAAGAAATCCATGCGGCCGGCTGCAATGCCGGCGCGGTCCACGCCCAGATGTACATCATGGGCACGCTGCTGCGCCACGGCAGCGACGTGCAGAAGCAGCAATACCTACCAGAGATCGCCGCGGGCCGGCTCCGCTTGCAAGCCTTCGGCGTGACCGAACCGACCACCGGCTCCGACACTACCCAGCTTAAAACTAAAGCCGTGCGCGACGGCGACCATTACGTCATCAACGGCCAGAAGGTGTGGACCTCGCGCGCGCTCAAATCCGATTTGATGCTGTTGCTGGCGCGCACCACGCCGGCCGACCAGGTGAAGAAGCGCAGCGACGGGCTCTCGGTCTTCCTGCTCGACATTCGCACCGCACTCGGCCACGGGCTGACCATCCGCAAACTCGACACCATGATCAACCACCAGACAACCGAGGTGTTCTTCGACAATGTGCGCGTGCCCGCCGCCAATCTGATCGGCCAGCAGGACAAAGGGTTCCGCTACATCCTGGACGGCATGAACGCCGAGCGCATCCTGGTCGCCTCGGAATGCCTAGGCGATGCGCGCTTCTTCATCCGGCGCGCCTCGAACTACGCCGGCGAGCGCGTGGTGTTCGGCCGGCCGATCGGCCAGAACCAAGGCGTCCAATTCCCGATCGCGCGCGCCTATGCCGATTACCGCGCCGCCGATCTGATGAACCGCGCGGCCTGCGCGCTGTTCGACGCTGGCCAACCCTGCGGCCCCGAGGCGAACATGGCGAAGCTCCAGGCCTCCGAAGCGTCATGGAAGGCGGGCGAGGCGGCCATGCAAACCTTCGGCGGTTTCAGCTATGCCCGCGAATTCGACATCGAGCGCAAATGGCGCGAGACCCGCATCTTCCAGATCGCGCCGATCTCGACCAATTTGATTCTGAGCTATCTCGGCGAGCACGTGCTGGGCATGCCGCGCTCCTATTAGGGCGATCTACCCCAGATAGGCCTTGAACATGGCGTCGGCGCCGTCGAGCTTGGCGGCCTCGGATTCCATGACGATCGAGCCGCCGCGGATGACATAGACGTAGTCGGCGACGCTCAACGCCATGCGTACATTCTGCTCGACCAGCAGGATGGTCTGGCCGCCCTGGTTGAGCGCGCGGATGATGCGCACCAGCTCCTGCACGATGATCGGCGCCAGCCCCGTGGTTGGCTCGTCAAGCAACAGCACCGAGGGGCGCGACATCAGTGCGCGGCCGGTCGCCAGCATCTGTTGCTCGCCGCCCGACAGCGAGCCGGCGCGGCTGGTCCGGCGCTCGTCGAGCCGGGGAAAACGTTTGAACACGGCTTCCATGTCCGTGGCCAGTTCCGCGCCGGCCAATCCGCGCACCAACCCGCCCAGCTCCAGGTTTTCCACCACCGTCATTTCCGGGAACAGCTCGCGGCCCTGGGGCACCAGGGCGAGCCCGCGCGCCACGATGGCATGGGGCGGCAGTTTCTCGATCTGCTGCCCGTCCAACCGGATCGAACCGGCGAAGCGCTCAACCACCCCCATGATCGCCTTCATGGCGGTGGTCTTACCCGCGCCGTTGCTGCCCAGCAGCGCCACTACCTTGCCCTTGGGCACGGCGAGCGAGATGCCGCGCAGCACCTTGAGCGCGCCGTAGCCGGCCTCGAGCCCCGCGATCTCAAGCATGATCTTCACCGATATAGACCGCGCGCACGCGCGGATCGGCCTCGACCTCGCGCGGCGCGCCCTCGGCGATCAGCTTGCCATTATCGAGCACGCTGACCCGGTCCGACACGTCGAGCACGAGGGAGAGGACGTGCTCCACCAGCACGATGGTCGTGCCCCATTCCGTGCGCAACCGGCGCAGCAGGGCGTTGATCGCGGCGACCTCTTGGGGGCTCAGGCCCGCCGCCGGCTCGTCCAGCAGCAGCAGTTTCGGCCGCGCCACCAGCGCGCGGGCGATTTCGACGAAACGCTGCTCAGCGAAGCTGAGTTCCCGCGGGCGCTTGAACAGCGCGTCGGTCAGGCCGAGGAAGCGCAAAACCTCCAGCGTCCGTTCCTGGGCCTCTTCCTCCGCCGCGCTCCGCCCGGACCAGCCGAACAGCGACGTCAGGTAGTTTTCCTTGATGTCATGATGGAGCCCGACAAGCACGTTTTCCAGAACGGTGAATTGCGGGATGAGCTGGACGGCCTGGAAGGTACGCCTTATGCCCAGCCGTGCCCGTTGGTAAGGCGGCAAGCCGGTGATGTCGGTGCCGTCGAAGGCGATGCGCCCGGGCGCCACCGCGACCAAGCCGGCAATGGCGTTGAAAAAGGTCGTCTTGCCCGCCCCGTTCGGACCGATCACGCCATGGATGGCGCCCGCCGGCACCGACAACGTCACGGCGTTGACGGCGACCAACCCGCCGAAGTTGACGGTGACGCCCTCGGCGGTGAGTAGGGCGGTCACGATCCGCCCTCGCGCTTCAGGCGTGCCTGTAGCGCTCGCCAGCCGCGCACCAGGATTTCGTCGGGCAGCCAGCCCCGCTGCTTGGCGAAGCCGGCGATGCCGCCGGGCATGAAGATGATGAAGACCATGAGCAGGACGCCGTAGATCAACTCCTGCAAGGCGCGCACGCCGCGCAGTAATTCGGGCAGCGTGGTCAGCAGCACGGCGCCGATCACCGAGCCGAACATGCTGATCAAACCGCCGATCACGACGATCGAGAAATGGACGACGAGTTGGAACAGGCCGAAACCGTCGGGCACGATATGGCCGAGCACGAGAGCGAACAGCGCGCCGCCGATGCCGGCGTAGAAGGCGCTGACGGCGAACACCGCCGCCTTGGTATGGGCAATCGAGATGCCGTTGCATTGAGCGACGATTTCGTTCTCGCGGATCGCCACCAGAGAACGGCCGAATTTGGACTCCACCAACCGCCGCGCCACGACGTAGAGCACCGCCATGGCAGCAAGGATGAGGTAGAATTTGTGGTAGTCGCTCGCCAGCGTGAACCACAGGAATTTTTCGTGAGGTATCTTCACGCCATCGGTGCCCAGCGTGACCACTTTCCAGTGGACAAGGACCCACTGAATCAGCTCGGCGATCGCCAGGGTCATCAGCGCCAGATAGACGCGCTTCATGCGCATGGCCGGCAGCGCGCCAAGCGAGCCGATCGCCGCGGCGGCGAACCCGCCGGCCGGCACGGCAATCCAGAACGTCACGCCGAGCCGGTGCATCAGCAAGGCCGCCGTATAGGCGCCGATGCCCATCATCGCGGCGTGGGCAAAGGCGAACTGGCCGGCATAACCAAGCAGCAGGTTCAGGCCGATCGCGATGATGACGTAAACGATGACCTGATTGATGATGAACTGGATGTAGGAATTCGTCGTCAACGGCACCAACAGTAAGATCGCGATGGCAACCGGCGCAAACCAGCGGTGAATTAGATCTCGCGTCATCGCCCTACACCCGATGGGTCGGTCGCCGCCCGAACAGGCCGTAAGGCCAGACGAACAGGACAAGAATGATGATGCAGTAGGCGGAGATTTCCTGGAACGCCGTGTCGATATAGAAGCCGGCGAAATTATCGATCAGCCCAATTAGCAGCCCGCCGACGATGGCGCCGGGCACGCTTTCGAAGCCGCCGAGCACGGCGGCGGCGAAGCCCTTGAGCAGGAAGCGCGCGCCCATATCAGGATAGAGCAGCGCGTCCGGCGCCGCCAGCACCCCGGCCACGGCACCGATCGCGCAGGCCAGCGCCCAGGTGCCGGAAAAAATCAGACCAGTATTAATGCCGATGATCGATGCGCCGGTCAGGTTCTGCTGGGTCGCCCGCATCTGCTTGCCCATGGTGGTGGAGCGAAAAAACACGAACAGGCCGATGGTGAGCGCGAGTGCCACCCCAATGGTCACCAGGTGCTGCGGCGTCACGATCAGCTTGCCCCAGACGATGGTGGGCGTGTCGGGAAACAGGCGCGGAAAGGTATAGATGTCGGCGCCGAAAGGGATGCGCGCGATGCCCTTGAGCGCGAAGGACAGCCCGACCGTGACCATGGCAAGCGTGATGTGATGATGGTACGCGATCGGGCGAAAGGCGATTCGCTCCAACACAAACCCCATGATGCCGCAGGCGAGTACGGCAGCGAGCATGGCCGCCGGATAGGGCAGCCCTAGATAGTTCAGCAGGGAATAGCCGATGAAGGCGCCGATCATCAGCACCTCGCCATGGCCGAATTGGACCACGTCCTGGGTCTTGTAAACCAGCACCAGGCCGAGTGCCACCAGCGCATAGAGCGCACCGTTGGCAAGGCCTGAGGCCGTCAGTAGCAGCGGAATTTCCATGAAGGCTCGACAAGGGAAGGGCTGCCGGCCCGTGGGGGTCGACCGCCCTTCCCGATCCTGTGACGGCGCGATCAGTTCGTCTTCGGCCAGCTCGGGCCGATATTGACGATCTGGTCGCCCTTGACGCCCCAGATGGTGCCACCCAGACAGCCCTGGCGAACATCCTTGCCGAACGTCACCTTGCAGTAGCCCGGTCCGGCCTCGCCGTCCTTGGTCGCTTCGAGCGCATCGACCAGTTTCTCGCGCGTCAGATCCTTGCCCGCCCGTTTCATGGCATCGACCATGGTCAACGCCCCGGACATACCGTAGAACGACAGCGACTGGACCTTGTCGTTCGGGAAGTGCTTGCGATAGATCGCCGTCCACTTCTCCAATGCGGGATCGCCGACATAGCCTTGCAAAAAGGCGGAGGCATAGGCGTTGTTGACCGAAGTCTTGCTGCCCGTGCGCTCACGTAGGTCGAGCAGGTCCATCACGGAGTTGCTGCCAACGAACGGCCCTTTGACCCCGTATTTCTCGGCATCGCGCAGGAACACCGCGGATTCGCCGGGATAGAGCAGGAACAGGACAACATCGGGATTACCCGCCTTAACTTTGAGCACCTGCGCGGTCGCGTCGGTGGCATTGCGCGCCAGCGTTTCGTCCGCGACGATTTGCAGTCCCGCCGCGGCATAGCCGGCCGAGATGTTCTTCATCTTGGCGTTGGCCCAATCGTCCTGATGACGAACGATCGCAATCTTCTTGGCGTTCGGCACGGTCTTAGCAAAGTTCAGCATAATTCCACCATCGCCGCTGCCGGGCAGCGTTGTCGTGAAGATATAGCGATTGGGCGGATCGGAGATGGCATCGAGAGTCGCCGCCATCACCATGAAGGGCACCTTGCCGCTGATGAACTCGTCCTTCGCGGCGTTGACACCACCCGAACAACTACCGCCATGAATGGCAAACACCTTGTCCTGCTCGATCAGTTTCTTGACTGCCGCGCGCGTCTTAGCCGGGTCGCAACCGTCATCCTCATGCACGATCTCGATCTTGCGGCCGTTGATGCCGCCAGCGGCGTTGGTTTCGTTGTAGATGGCGATGGCGCCGTTATTGATCGGGTAGCCATAGATGCTGACCGCGCCGGTCAGGGGGCCGAACATACCGAGCTTAATCGTGGTGTCGGTGATACCAGGATCGGCCGCACCGGCCGCACCGGCCCAGGCAAGCCCGGCGGCAACGGCAAGGCCGGCTAGTTTCATGCTTCGCTTCGCGGTCATCGTCTCCTCCTCCTCTGTTGGGGTTTCCCACCCCGGTTTATCCCCTGGAGCCGCCCGACTAGGCCGGCACCCGTTCCTTCGTCTTCTTCCCGCCGGCCTTGGCCCGAGCCCGCAAGGCCCGGGTCCGTGTCAGATTTAATGCCAACGTCTTGCCATCAATCACCACGCCGTATTCCGTCGTCGCCGCCTTGATCGAGACATAGCCATTGCGCACATCGATCAGCACGGCATTCGGATCGCGCATGAACGGGTTGCCGACCCCCCCGGCGCCCGACGTGCGCCAGCTTATCAGATCGTTGCGCCCCAAGCGGTAGGTGCCTTTTGAATGCAGCCGGCGCTGGCGCGGCGTTCCCGGATTGAGCAGGGTCAAGCCAAGTCCGCCTGGTCGGCCGCCGGCCAAACCATAGGGTGGGAAAATCTGGCGGTCGCCCAGATTGTAGAAGGTGCAGTTGTCGGCCAGCAGGCGCAGATCCTTGCGCAGGCCGCAGCCGCCGCGATAACGCCCGGGACCGGCGGAGTCTTCGATCAACTCGACGCGCTCGATGAGCACCGGGTTCCGGCTCTCCTGGATTTCCACGGGCACGTTGGTCCCGTTCCAGGGCGACGACGTCGCCTCCACCCCATCCTTGGTCCAGCGGGCGCCGACCCCCCCGATGATCGATTCCCAGCATATGAAGGCCCGCCCCGTGCGCGGATCGACGCCACCGATATTGGGATTGTAGAAATGGGCGGTCGCCGCAATGGCACGGTCGGGCACCGCCTTGGCCAGCGCGCCCATGACCACTTCGTAGATGCGATGGGAAACCACGGCCCGCCCGCCGCAGGGTGCGGGCCGATTGGGATTGAAGAACGAGCCGGGCGGCGCCGTCACCTCGATGGTGCGGATGATGCCGTCGTTCTGGGGCGCGGCCGGCAGGGTCACGCTTTTAATCGCCGCGATCGAATAGGCCGCGGTGTAATGCAGGAAACTGTTCATGCCGGCTTCGCGCTGCTTCCCGCTGCCGGCCCAATCGACATGGACGCGGCCTTTTCCGATCGTTACCTTAACGCGCGCCTCGACCGGCTCCGTATCTGGGCCGACATCGTCCATGCGGTCGGCAAAGCTATAGGTGCCGGGTTTGAGCGCGTCGATTGCGGCACGCATCTGCGCCCCGCTCTCGGCAATAATCCGGTCCATCGCTTGATGCAGCACCGAGGGCCCATAGGTGCGGGCCAATTCTTCCATGCGCCGCGCACCGGTCATATTGGCTGTGTACTGCGCCCGAATGTCGCCGAGCACTTCGGGCACGCGCACATTGGCCTCGATGATGCGGAAGATATCGGCGACTGGCTCGCCCCTCACGAAACAGCGCGTGGGCAGGAAGCGCAACCCTTCTTGGAAATTGTCCTGGATGCCGGTGATGGTTTGGGAGCCGGCACCGGACCCGCCGATATCGATCTGGTGGGCGATGTTGACGGCGAAGCCAAGCAGCCTGCCCTCAAGATAAACCGGACACATCATATAGACGTCGGGCAGGTGGCCCGATCCGATACCGGGATCGTTGCAGATCACAGCGTCGCCCGGTGCCAGGGCGGCGACGGGATAATCCTCCAGCATCCGGCGCACGGCGAACGCCATGGAGCCCAAATGGCCTGGGCTATAATCGCCCTGGGTAATCATGTTGCCCTGGGGATCGAACACGCCGGTGGAGAAATCGGAACCCTCGCGCACCGCGACCGAATAGGCGGTGCGCGCCAGTGTCACGCCCATCTCGGCCGCCGCCGAGATCAGCCCACCCCAGATAACGGAGAAGGTGACGGGGTCAAGCCGGTTCATGCCCGCGCCGTCTCCCGCTGGCGCGGCTTCGAACGCGCCTTCCGTCGCTTCAGGCGCAACGCGTCGGTGCGCGTGCCATCCACCGCTAGAGTCTTCGGGTTGATGACGACGCCGTAATCAGTGCGCGCCCGTGGGATGGTGACGAAACCGGATTTCACGTCGCGCTCGACCAGGGCCACCGGACGCTCCAGCGGATCGCCATAGCCGCCGGCCCCCGCCGTCCGCCAAGAGATGACCTGATCGCGCTTGAGGCGATAGCTGCCCTTGGAATGCAGCCGGCGCTGGCCCTTTGCCCCGGGATCGAGCAACGTCGCCGCCTTAGTGCCGGGCAACCCGTCGAACAAACCGTAGGGCGCGAATAGCGCTCGGTCGCCCAGATTGTAGAAATCGACCCGGTCGGCCAGCACCCGCATATCCTTGCGCAAGCCACAGCCGCCGCGCTGGCGCCCGGGACCGCCGGAATCGGCGATGAAGCCGAAGCGTTCGACCAGGATGGGGTTGCTGCTTTCTTGAATCTCGATCGGGATGTTGGCGGCGTTCCAGGGCGAGGCCAGCGCTTCCTCGCCGTCCTTGCCCGGCCGGCCGCCGATGCCGCCGATGATCAACTCGTAGCAGACGAATTGTTTGCCCGTGCGCGGATCGACACCGCCAAGATTGGGATTGAAGAAGTGGGAGTTGGCCGCCATCACGCGGTCGGGCACGGCCTGGGCGAGCGCGCCCAGCACGACCTCGTAGATCCTATGCGAGATGGTGGCGCGACCGCCACAGGCGGCGGGCCGGCGCGGATTGAAGAACGAACCCTCCGGCGCCTTGATCTGGATCGTGCGGATCACGCCGTCATTCTGGGGCGCGGTCGGCAGGGTCACGCTTTTCACCGCCGCGATGGTATAGGCGTAGGTGTAGTGGAGGTAGCTGTTCAACCCGGCCTCGCGCTGCGGCCCGCTGCCGGCCCAATCGACCGTGATGGTGCCGTCGGCGACCGTCACCGTGACCTTGGCCACCACCGGCTCGGTCCCGGGACCGACATCGTCCAAGCAATCCTCGAAGCTGTAGACTCCGGCGGGAATACGCGAAATGGCGGCACGCATTTGGACCTCGCTGCGTGCCAAGATCTCGGCCATGGCGCCCTGGAGCGCGGCCAGGCCATGGACGAGCGCCAACTCCACCATGCGGCGCGCGCCGGTCGTGTTGGCGTTGACCTGGGCGCGCAGATCGCCGATCACCTTTTCGGGTTGCCGCACATTGGCGGCAATGACCCGGAATATATCGGCGATCGGCTCACCACCGGCATAGCAGCGCGTGGGCAGGAAGCGGATGCCTTCCTGGTAATTGTCCTGGATACCTTGGATGACCTGAGAGCCGGCGCCGGAGCCGCCGACATCCACGTGATGGGCGCAATTGACGGCGAAGCCGATCAATGCGTTATCGAAATGAATGGGCGAAATCATGAAAAAATCTGGCAAATGGCCCGAGCCAATGCCGCTGTCATTAAGCAGAATGGCGTCGCCCGGCTTCATCGTCTCGCGCGGATAGATTTCCAGCACCTTGCGCACGGTGAAGGCCATGGAGCCCAAATGGCCGGGGCTGTAGTCGCCCTGGGCGATCATCAACCCATCGGCGTCGAACAGCGCGGTAGAATAATCCAACCCCTCGCGCACCGCCGCCGAATAGGCCGTGCGCGATAGGGTCACGCCCATCTCGGACGCGGCGGAGAGCAGGCCGCCCCACAGCACGGAGAAAGTGACGGGATCGAGGGTTGTCATGGTCGCACCTCAACCCGCGAGATCGACAACAATGTTGCCGTCGCGGTCGACCCGCGCTCGGCTATCGGGAAGAATCACGACCGTCGATTCCCGTTCCTCCACCACGGCGGGGCCGGGAAAGCTGTCGCCGGCGCGCAGCCGATAGCGATCATAGACGGGGCAATCGGTGAAACCGTTGGTTTCGGGGAAATAGACGCGCCGGCTGCCCTTGAGCGCATGGGCGCCGTCGCTGCCATCGGCGGCGGCGCCTTCCAGTTTGAAGGCCGGCACCGGGCTCGACGCGGTGATGCGGAAATGAACGATCTCGACCGCGTCCTTACGGTCGAAGGCGCGGTCGCCATAGGTGGCGGCATAGGCGTCGAAGAACGCTCGGCTCAGGCGATCCACATCGCCCGCGCGATACGGCCCGTCGGGCAGACTCACATTGATCTCATAGCCCTGACCGGCGAAGCGCATATCGGCGCTGCGCCGGATACGGCCATCGGCCCCGATGCCGCAGGCCGAGAGCTGGGCGCGGCCCTGGGCTTCCAGGTCTTTAAAGGCCTCGTTGATCTCAACCAGCGTGTCGCGGCCGAGCGCGGTGATGCGCGTGCGCGCGAGATCGAAGGCCGGCTCCGCCATGAGCAGGCCGATTGCCGATTCGACGCCGGCACCATGGGGAAAGACGATGCGCGGACAGCCCAGCATGCGTGCCAGTCGCGCGCCATGAACCGGGCCGGCACCGCCGAAGGGGATGAAGGCGAAATGGCGGGGGTCTTTGCCTTTGCCGACCGAAACGACGCGCGCCGCCTGGGCCATCTGGGCCGTTACCACCTCGTGCATGCCCCAAGCCGCGGCGATAGTGTCCATCTTGAGCGGCTCGGCCACCTGGCGCTCGATGCCGCGGCGCGCGGCGGCGGCGTCGAGCCGCATGCGCCCGCCCAGGAAATAATCGGCGTTGAGATAGCCCAGCAAAAGATCGGCGTCGGTCACGGTCGGCTCGGTACCGCCGCGACCGTAGCAGATCGGGCCGGGATCGGAGCCGGCGCTATCCGGCCCAACCGCGATGGCGCCGAGGTCGACGCGCGCGATACTGCCGCCGCCGGCGCCGATTTCGACCAGGTCGATGGCCGGGATGTTGATGGGCAGGCCGCTGTTTTTCTTCAACCGCACCATGTCCACTTCGAAGGAGCCGGTCAGCGCCGGCCGGCCATTTTCGATCAGGCACAGCTTGGCGGTGGTGCCGCCCATATCGAAGGACATGATGTTGGACGTTCCGGCGGACTCGGCATAGCGCGCCGCGGTCAACACGCCGGCGGCCGGGCCGCTTTCGATGATGCGGATGGGGAAGCGGGCAACGATCTCGGGAATCGCCACGCCGCCATTGGATTGCATGATGAAAAGCTTGCGCTTGAAGTCGCGGCTGGCCAGGCCGGCCTCGATGCGCCCGACATAGGCGCTAACCGCCGGCATGAGATAGGCGTTCAGCGTGGTCGTGCTCGCGCGCTCATATTCCCGGTAGATCGGCGAGACCTCGGACGAGATGGTCACCAGCAGCTCGGGCGAGGTCTTGCGGACGATCTCGGCGGCCCGGCGCTCATGGGCGGGATTGGCATAGCTGTGCAGGAAGCAGATAGCGACCGCCTTGATGCCGGCCTTGATCATGGCGCGCGCGGCGCTGCGCACGGCCGTCTCGTTCAGTTTGCGCCGGATCGTGCCGTCATGGAGCATGCGCTCCGGCACTTCCCAGATGTATTGGCGCGGCACGACCGGCACGGGCTTGTCGATCGAGTTGTCGTAAAGCTCCCACCGCTTTTGGCGCGCGATGATCAGCACGTCGCGGAAGCCTTCCGTGGTCAGCAAGGCCGTCTTCGGTCCGCTGCGCGTGATCACGGTATTGGTGGCGATCGTGGTGGCGTGGATGGCGTCGGTCAGATCGCCAGCCGCGATGCCGATCTTCTGGGTCAGCTCGTCCAGGCCCTGGAGCACGGCGATCGAGGGATCTTGCGGCGTGGTCAGCACCTTACCGATGCTGAGCCGGCCCGCGACGTCGTCATACAGCGCAAAATCCGTAAACGTGCCGCCGACGTCGATCCCGACCCTGTAGCCCATCACCTGCTCCTAAATGTGTCACCGACCCGCCAGAAAACAGCCGCGAACGCGACGTTAAAACGTTCTCATATGGGCGTCAATCCAGCGAACATTGATCCACTTTAGCGGGTCGATTACGATCTAATTCGCACGAGCCCAGGCCGAGACATAGTATAATTTTCGGCAGAAACCAGCCGATTGACCGCGAGGCCGCAGGAAAATTAGTGGTTGAAAACGGTACCCGATATTAGCGGACTCCATAAGATAACGTTTCCAAATAGTGGGGCGAGACCGCTCAGCCCATCGCCACGCCGCCGTTGATGTCGAGGATTTCGCCGGTGATGGCGGCAGAATCGGGTCGAGCCAGAAACAAGATCGCCGCGGCCACTTCGGCCGCGTTCATCATGCGCCCGATCGGGATGAGCTGTTTCAAGGCTTGGGGATAATCCGCCAGCATGGATGTCGCGACCGGTCCGGGCGCCACCGCATTGACGGTCACGCCATCGGCCGCCAGATCCTTGGCGAGAAACATCGTCAGCGCATGGACGCCGCCCTTGGACGCACCATAGGCCGCGTTCGATGCGCGGGTAATCTCGGCGCGGTCGATCCAGGGCCGGGCATTGCCGCCATTGCGCGCGACCAGGGAACCCAAGGTCACGATGCGGCCATAGCGCTGGCGCCGCATGGCCGGCATCACCGCCTGGCAGGACAGGAACGTGCCGGTGAGATTGATGCCGATCACGCGCTGCCATTCGTCTTCGGCGATCGCCTCGGCCGGGCCGGATGAAATGACACCGGCCGCCGTCACCAGCACGTCGATCCGGCCATAGGCGGCAAGCATGGCCTCGACCGCTGCGGACAGCGCCCGCGCGTCCCGCACATCGGCCGGGTGTTCCAACACTTCGGCGCCGAGCGCCTGCAACCGGGTGGCCTGCTCGGCATTGGCCCGGGTGTCGATCAGGGCAAGCCGTGCGCCCTCGCGCGCGAAGGCCTCGGCGACGGCGCCGCCGATGCCGCCGGCGGAACCCGTGATCATGACCGCGCTGGATTTGAACGACATCTTGGTACCCTCACAGGATCTGGCAGGCGTCGGCGAAATCCAGGCGCGGGCTGCGCGGATGCAGTTTGGCCGGATCGCCATGGCCAAGATTGCACAGAAAATTCGATTTGATCGTGCCGCCGGGAAAGAACGCGGCGTCGACCTTGGCATTGTCGAAGCCCGACATCGGCCCGCAATCCAGCCCAAGGGCGCGCGCTGCCATGATCAGATAGGCGCCCTGGAGCGTGCCGTTGCGAAATGCCGTGGCCTCGATCGTGGCGGCCGAGCCGGTGAACCAAGTCTTGGCGCTGGGCTCATGGGGAAACAGCCGGGGCAGGTGTTCGTAGAATTGGAGATCGTAGCCGACGATGACCGTAACAGGCGCGGCCATGGTTTTCTCAACGTTTCCCGCACTCAAGGCCGGCCGCAGGCGTTCCTTGGCCTGGGCCGAACGCACGAAGACCAGGCGCGCGGGCGAGCAATTGGCGCTGGTCGGCGCCATTTTCATCAGATCCCACAACCGGCGCAGCGCGTCGTCCCCAACCGGCTGGGGCCGCCAGCCATTGTGGCTGCGCGCCGACCGAAACATCAGATCGAGCCCGCGATCGTCCAGCATATTTGCGCCCTCGTATGAAACGTTTCAATTCCGGCGGCGACGGCGCTAGATTAGCGCCGTCATATCGGAGGATGCCATGTCGGATCGCATATTGCGCCACTTCGTCGATATTGGGGACGGCGAAGTCCATTATCGCAGCTGTGGCGACCCGAATCTGCCTGGATTGGTCATGTTCCACGGCTCCCCCGGCTCGTCCTACAGCCTGGTGCCGCTCATGCGTTGCATGGCGAAGCGCCGCCACGTCATCGCGCCGGACACGCCGGGCAACGGCGACTCCTCCCCCCTGGCAAAAGAAGTTCCGGCCATCGACGATCTCGCCGCCGCCCATTTCCGCGCGCTCCAGGCGATCGGTCTCGATCGCTTCGACATCTACGGCTACCACACCGGCGCGGCGATCTGCACCGAGTTGTCCGGCCGCCATGGCGACCGCATCGGGCGCGTCGTGCTCGACGGCGTCTCCGTCTTCGCGCCCGATGCGCGCGCGCAGCTGCTCGGCAACAATCACGCGCCCGACATTCCCGTCGATCTCAACGGCACGCAATTGATGGCGGCGTGGTCCATGGTGCGCGACGCCCATATCTTCTGGCCCTGGTGGGATCGCGGCGCGAAGAACGTGCGCGGCCTCGGCCTGCCCAGCGCCGAGCAGCTCCATGGCGAGGTGCTGGAAGTGCTCAAGGCGAGCCGGACCTATTTCAAATCCTACCGCGCCGCGCTCAATTATCCCAAGCGCGAACGCCTGCCGCGCATGGCCAACCCCGTCATGGTGACCGCCGCACCCAAGGACCAGCTCCGCGATCACATGGACGACGCGGTGAAATTGATTCCCGACGCCCGCAAGATCGCCACGCCGAGCCGTGAGGACGAGACCGGCATCGCCGAGACCGCGCGCATCATGCTCGACTTCCTCGACTCGAAATAAGGGAGCGTCAGGTGAGCGCCCGCCGCGACCACCCCATGTTCGGCCCCAACCCGTTCAAGCTCGGCGTGTTCAACGCCAATTGCGACGGCGGGCTGACCATCAGCCGCGCGCCCGAGCGCTGGCCGGCACGCTGGGACGATATCGTCGAACTCGCCAAGCTGTGCGACCGCACCGGCATCGAGTTCATCCTGCCCGTGGCCAAATGGCGCGGCTTCGGCGGCGCCGCCAACAATCTCGGCCGCTCCTTCGAGACGCTGACCCATGGCGCGGCGCTGGCCGCCGTGACCGAGCGCATCGCCATCTTCTCCACCATCCACGTGCCCCTCGTCACCCCCGCCTTCGCCGCCAAGGCGCTCGCCACCATCGATCACGTCAGCCACGGCCGCGCCGGGCTCAACATCGTGTGCGGCTGGAACCAGGACGAGTTCGACCAGCACGGCGTCACCATCGATCCCGAGCGCCGCTACGACCAGGGGCTGGAATGGTTCCGCATCTTCGCCCGCATGCTCGAGGGCGGCGCGCCCTTCGATTGGGACGGCGAGTTCTACAAGCTCAAAGGCCTGGTGACCGATCCGCTCTCGGTGCAGCGGCCCTGGCCGGTCGTCATGTCCGCCGGCTTCTCGCCCAAGGGGCGCGGCTTCGCCGCCCAATCCGCCGACGTGCTCTTCACCACCATGACCGAGATCGACCAGGGCAAGGGGTTGGTCGACAATGTCCGCGCCCACGCAGCGAAATACGACCGCCGGATCGACCTCTACACCATGAGCCACGCGGTCTGCCGGCCCTCGCGGAAGGAGGCGGAGGATTTCTACTACTACTTCGCCGAGGAGATGGCCGACCGGGACTCCCTCGACTACTACAAGCGCCAGAAGGGCCTGACCTCGACCAGCGATCCCCGCTATATCGACCGCCCGCTCATGACCCGCTTCTCCCGCGCCACGGGCAAGAGCTATTCCGGCTCCTATCCCGGCGCCTATCCCTTGGTCGGCACGCCGGACGATCTGGTCGAGGAATTCCAGCGCATGCACGGCCTAGGCCTCGCCGGCACCTCGATCAGCTTCCTCGATTACCTCAAGGAGATGCCGTTCTTCGTCGCCGAAGTCATGCCGAGGATGGTGAAGGCGGGGTTGCGGGTGGGGTGAGTTTTTTGGTGCGGCGGCAGTCTCCTGGTCAGAAATAGACGCTAGACGTAGTACGTCGGTTCGTGTCATCGTGATGGCGTGTTCGGCGACAACAGGCGTCCGAAACGGCAATGACGGAATCAGACCCGCCGCAATATCGGGACAAGCGAACGGCGCGTTTCGCGGCGGGTGAACGGGTGAAAGAGTTTCAAGAGTTCGAGGAACAGGCAAAGAAACGCCTATCGATCTTGAACGCCTCGGTTTCGCGCCATGGCCTGATGTTGTTGCCGAGCAACCGTTTCGAGTCCTTGGGCGGCGATCGCAAGGGTCAATATAGCATACGCATCAATCAACGCTGGCGCGTGTGCTTCGAGTGGCCGGACAACCGCCCCAAACCGTTCAACATCGAAATCGTGGATTATCACTAGCGGGAGAACCGCCATGGCAAAGACAAAAAAGCGACTGGTCTATCCGATCCATCCCGGCACTGTTCTGGCCGATGAGCTAGCCGAGCTGCACCTGTCACCGGCCGAACTGGCCCGCGAACTGCACGTGCCGTCGAACCGGCTGTACCAACTAATCGCCGGCAAGCGCGCCATGACAGCCGACACAGCCCTACGCCTGGAACAGTGGTTGGGCGTGGAAGCGGCGTTTTGGATGAACTTGCAGAAAAGCTACGAACTCGACCTTGCGGCCGAGCAGATCGGGGCGGAAATCAAGCGCACCATCCAGCGGCGGGAGCCGATCCGCGAACAGGCGCTCGGTGTATAGCCCCTTGCCATCGGCTACATTGCCCGATGCAAGAATGTTGCTCCGATCCTGAATTTTCCCTGGCGCCGGGCCGATTTAGTATTCTAGCGCCGAATTTTCTTGTCCGTTTTTGATCATGACTTTCTTCCGTGGCGCGCATGCTGCTGCAATCCGCCTATTATCGGACGCGGGACGCAATCACCTTTGTCTTGAATTCCAAATTTGAAGCCGCGTGAATGAGCCAACCACGAATAAATGGCAAAGCGAAAAACCATCCAAAAAAGATCGCCAATATGATGACGAACAGCTCAATTTCAATGCGCATGCTGATCTGTCTAACAAGGACGTCAGATGATCCACCACCCGACACTATCCATCTCTGATAAAAAAACCATCTCATGACGGCATTACGCAACGGCCTTTGATCTGGCCCTGGTTGTTTGGACAGGTCGGCAGCGTCGTTAAAGTGTATTCCGATTGCTGATCATGCTGCCAAAGCCCGAATCATATTAAACGCTTTTTGCTGCTGTTGGGCCTGTGAAGATGTGGGCAAGGCGTCAGCCTTTCCATCATATCCACAGGCCGGCCGGCCCGATAGACCTCCGCCGGCGTCGCGCCGGCAAGGGCGGAGTTGGGCCGCTCGGTGTTGTAGAACGCGATCCACTCACCGATGACGCGCTCGGCTGCGAAGCCATCGGTCATCTCGTGCAGGTAGACGGCCTCGTATTTCAGCCACCGCCACAGGCGCTCGATGACCGAGGCAGCGAAGCTGGCGAGGGTTGTCCAGGCACCGGCCCCGCCCATCCATGGAGATCGCGACCTCCGCGTCCGTGAGCACAGCAGTGAAGTCGAGGCTGGTGAACTGGCTACCCTGGTCGGTG
>SHVW01000008.1 GCA_009694085.1 Alphaproteobacteria bacterium | reverse complement strand
AGGCCACAAGAACTCTGTGGTTTTGCTGGTCGCGATTCCGGCAACACCGTGAATCCCGGCAGTTCTACACGGATGCGACTATCCTGCCCAGTGCAAATCCGTGTGACTGTCGATGGGTCTCGATATTGCCCTAATTCCTGGGATTCAATCATTAAAAATTGCCAGACAACGCCATCCGTGCTTGCTTGGTCTCCATGATTAGAGCTGCCAGTGGCTTGAATCTTCACGTAATGGTAAACTTCCGATGTCGCGGCGTGATTGGTCAGCTGTTCGGCGCTCGGCTATAGAGTGAGGTCATGAACGTGTCGTCGTCCAGTACCACGCCGTTGCTCGATCAGGTCAAGGTCCCGGCCGATCTGCGCCGGCTTCAGACACACCAACTGCGTCAATTGGCGGACGAGTTGCGGGCGGAGACTATTTCCGCGGTATCGGTCACCGGCGGTCACCTCGGCGCCGGGCTGGGTGTGGTTGAGTTGAGTGTGGCTCTCCACTACACCTTCAACACGCCGACCGATCGGCTGATCTGGGATGTCGGACATCAAGCCTATCCGCACAAGATACTAACCGGCCGACGGGCGCGCATTCGCACGTTGCGCCAGGGCGGCGGCCTCAGCGGCTTCACCCGACGCGCGGAAAGCGAGTACGACCCGTTCGGTGCCGCCCATAGCTCGACCTCGATTTCCGCCGGGCTTGGCATGGCGGTGGCGCGCGATCTGACCGGCGGCAAGAACAACGTCGTCGCGGTGATCGGCGACGGCTCCATGAGCGCCGGCATGGCCTATGAGGCGATGAACAATGCCGGCTCGAACAACAGTCGGCTGATTGTGGTGCTTAACGACAATGACATGTCGATCGCGCCGCCCGTGGGCGCGATGAGCGCCTATCTGTCGCGCCTGCTGTCGTCCAAGCCCTATCTGGGTTTGCGCGACATTGCCAAGCATATGGCGAAGCACTTCCCGCGGACGATCGAAACCGCGGCGCGCCGCGCCGAGGAATATGCCCGCGGCATGGTTATGGGCGGAACGCTGTTCGAAGAGTTGGGCTTCTACTATGTCGGTCCGATCGACGGGCACAATCTGGATCATTTGCTGCCCGTGCTGAAAAATGTGCGCGACGCCAAGCATGATGGGCCGATCCTGGTCCATGTGGTGACCGAGAAAGGCCACGGCCACCCGTTCCCTGAGGCCTCGGCCGAGAAATACCACGCGGTCAACAAGTTCGACGTGATCACGGGAACGCAGGCCAAGCCCAAGAGCAATGCGCCGAGCTATACCAAGGTCTTTGCCGACGCGCTGATCGCCGAGGCGGAGCATGACATGCGCATCGTGGCGATCACCGCCGCCATGCCGTCGGGCACCGGCCTCAACTTGTTCCAGAAGCGGTTTCCCGACCGTTGCTTCGATGTCGGCATTGCCGAACAGCACGCCGTCACCTTTGCCGCTGGCATGGCGACGGAGGGGTTGAAGCCGTTTTGCGCGATCTACTCGACCTTCCTGCAACGCGCTTACGACCAAGTCGTCCATGATGTGGCGATCCAGGGCTTGCCCGTGCGATTCGCGCTCGATCGCGCCGGGTTGGTCGGCGCCGATGGCGCGACCCATGCCGGCAGTTTCGATGTGACCTATCTGGCGACTTTGCCGGGCTTCGTGGTGATGGCGGCCTCTGACGAAGCCGAGTTGATGCATATGGTGGCAACCCAGGCGGCGATCGACGACGGCCCAAGCTCTGTACGCTATCCTCGCGGCGACGGGGTCGGTATCGAATTGCCGCCGCGCGGCACGCCGCTCGCCATCGGCCGGGGCCGCGTGGTGCGCGAGGGGACCAAGGTGGCGCTGCTGTCCTTCGGCACGCGCCTACAGGAGTGTTTGAAGGCGGCCGACGATCTGGCCAGCCATGGCTTGTCCACCACGGTAGCGGATGCACGCTTCTGCAAGCCGCTGGACACCGATCTGGTTCGCCGCCTGGCGGCGGAGCACGAGGTTCTCATCACCATCGAGGAAGGCAGCATCGGCGGCTTCGCCGCCCATGTTCTGCAGTATCTCGCGACCGCGGGCCAGCTCGATGATGGCCTCAAGATCAGGCCCCTGATCCTGCCCGATGTGTTCATCGATCACGATCAACCGACGATTCAATACGAGCAGGCCGGATTGAACGCGCGCCACATCGTAGCGACCGCGATGAGCGCGCTCGGCCGAACCGTCGCCTTCGTGCGCGCTTGATGCGTTCCATTCTGGCGGCCGTGCGGCGCGCTGCCGCGGTGCTGCTCGTGGCGTTGTTGGCGGGTGCCGGCTCTGCCGCGGCCGGGCCCGCGCGCGACACGGTCGACGGATTCTATCAGGCTCTGCTCGGGATCATGAAAGAGGCCGGTCCGCTCGGCTTCGACGGACGCTATCGGCGCATCGACCCAGCCGTCCGGTCCGCTTTCAACTTGGCTCGGATGGCGCGTTATGCCGTAGGCCCCTCATGGCCGGAACTGGCCCCGGCCGATCAGGAGCGGATCGTCGATGCCTTCTCTCGGCTGACTGCGACCACCTATGCCGCGCGTTTCGACGGTTTTTCCGGCGAGCGGTTCGAAATCGCGGGCGAGCGCCCAACCCAGGACAATGGGATCATCGTCGATACGCGCTTGATCAAGGCGAATGGCGAGGCCGTGACGCTCAACTACCTTCTGCGCGAGATCGGCGGGAGTTGGCGCATCCTCGACATTCATCTGTCCGGGTCGATCAGCGAATTGGCCGTGCGCCGTTCCGAATTCGGCGCCGTGCTCAAGCGCGACGGCTCCGACGGCCTGGTCCGCTCGCTCGAACGGCGCATCGCCGAACTCGCGGCTCGTTGAGTATCTGACCGCCATGATCGCGGAAGCCGGTATGCTTGGCGGCCTAGCGCATCTATTGATGGCGGCCAGCCTGTGCGGTGCCATTTATTCCGTCATCGCGTTGGTCGCCGTGCGGCGCTTCGCGAGCTTGCCGCGCCCCCGACCCGGGGCGCGCCCGCCGGTCACAATCTTGAAACCGCTCTTCGGCGCCGAGCCTGGACTGTTCGAGAATTTGCGCTCGTTTTGCCGCCAAGCCTATCCCGAGGTCCAGATTGTCTGCGGCGTGGCTGCTGCCGACGATCCCGCGATTGCGGTCGTGCGGCGCTTGCAGGCGGAGTTGCCGCAAGCCGATATTGCCCTGGTGATCGATGGCCGGATTCACGGCGTCAATGGCAAGGTCGGCAACCTGATCAATATGATGGCGGCGGCCAAGCATGATCTGCTGGTCATCGCCGATAGCGATATGCGGGTGGAACCGGATTATCTCGATGCGATCGTGGCCGATGTGACGGCCAGCGCCGGCGGCTTGGTCACCTGCCTCTATGTGGGGCACCCAATCGAAAGCTTCTGGGCCAGGCTGGGCGTGCTCCATATCAACCACGGTTTCCTGCCCTCGGTCCTGGTCGGTCGCATGTTCGGCGTCGATCCTGGATGTTTCGGCGCGACCATGGCGCTGGAGCGCCGGACCCTGGAGGCGCTCGGCGGATTTGAGCCGTTTCGCGACGTGCTCGCCGACGACCATGCCCTGGGTGCCGCCGTGCGCGCACTCGGCCGGAAAGTGGTCCTGTCGCCGCGGCCGATCATCACATCGGTCGGAGAATCCGACTTTAAGTCATTGATTCAACATGAGTTGCGCTGGGCGCGCACGATCCGGTCGATCGCGCCCGTGGGCTTTGCCGGCTCGGCGGCGACCCATCCGGTGGCGCTGGCCTTGCTGGCGCTGCCGGCTGCGGGGTTCACGAGCGGGTCAGCCCTCATCTTGGCCGTCGCCTTGGCCGCGCGCTTCCTGGTATCAT
Source organism: Alphaproteobacteria bacterium (assembly GCA_009694085.1). Classification (GTDB taxonomy): domain Bacteria; phylum Pseudomonadota; class Alphaproteobacteria; order SHVW01; family SHVW01; genus SHVW01. The sequence continues at coordinate 39,110 of SHVW01000008.1, read as the reverse complement.
GGGGCGTGGATCGGGCATTCGGCCTGGCCGCCCAGCCCCGATGGCTGGCGCCGGTGCGCGATGTCTTGTCCCTAGGTATTCTGGTCGCGAGCTTCTGCGGCGCCCGCGTGGCGTGGCGGGGTCGCGCATTTCGCGTCGGGCCGGATGGCCGGCTGACGCCGCAGGGGTAGCGAGTACGACATGAAGACGCTGTTTCTCCATCCGCCTTCCTTCGACGGTTTCGATGGCGGCGCCGGTTCGCGCTATCAGGCGCGGCGCGAAATTCGTTCGTTCTGGTTTCCGACTTGGTTGGCTCAGCCGGCGGCGTTGGTGCCCGACAGCAAGCTGGTGGATGCGCCGCCCGCGCGGCTCAAGCTCGCCGATATCGTGCCCATGGCGCGGGATTTCGAACTGGTGGTGATGCACACCTCCTCGCCCTCCTTCGCGTCGGACGCCAAGGTCGCCGAGGCGCTCAAGGCCGAGAACCCCAAACTCAAGATCGGCTTCATCGGCGCCAAGGTGGCGGTCGATGCGGCGGGCAGCCTGGCCAGTGCGCCGGTGCTGGATTTCGTCGCGCGCAACGAATTCGATTTCACCATCAAGGAAGTGGCCGAGGGCCGTCCGTGGGCTGAGATCGACGGTTTGAGCTATCGCGACGCCAACGGCGCGATCCAGCACAATCGCGATCGCGCCATGATCGAGAACATGGATGCGCTGCCCTATGTGACGGATGTCTACAATCGCGACCTGAAGATCGAAGACTATTTCATCGGCTACCTCAAACACCCCTATGTTTCGCTCTATACCGGGCGTGGCTGTAAATCGCGCTGCACCTTCTGCCTGTGGCCTCAGACCGTGGGGGGACATCGCTACCGCACCCGCTCGGTCGAGCATGTGGTGGAGGAGATCCGGCGGGCGAAGGAGATGTTCCCCCAGGTTAAGGAATTCTTCTTCGACGACGATACCTTCACCGACGATCTGCCGCGCGCCGAAGCGATCGCCCGCGAACTGGGCAAGCTGGGCGTGACCTGGTCGTGCAACGCCAAGGCCAATGTGCCGCGCAAGACTCTGGAAGTGCTGAGCGCCAACGGGTTGCGTCTGTTGCTGGTCGGTTACGAGTCCGGCAATCAGCAGATTCTGCACAACATCAAGAAGGGCATGCTGGTCGACGTGGCCCGCCGCTTCACGCAGGATTGCCACGAGCTGGGCATCACCATCCATGGCACCTTCATCATGGGCCTGCCCGGCGAAACGTGCGAGACCATCGAAGAAACCATCCGGTTTGCGACCGAGATCGATCCCCATACGATCCAAGTTTCGCTGGCTGCCCCCTATCCCGGCACGTTCTTGCACAAGCAGGCCGTGGAGAACGGCTGGCTCGACGCCAACCATGCCGAACTGGTGGACGATCACGGCGTGCAGATCGCGCCGCTGCATTATCCGCATTTATCCCACGAGGAAATCTTCGGCGCGGTCGAGGTCTTCTACAAGCGCTTCTACTTCCGTACCGGCAAGATCGCCTCGCTCGTGGGCGAGATGATGCGGAGCTGGGAGATGACCAAACGCCGCCTGCGCGAAGGCGTCGAGTTCTACCAGTTCCTGCGCGAGAGGAAGGCGAGCTGAAGCGCCTGATCGTCACGGCCGACGATTTCGGCGCCTCTGCGGCCGTCAACCGCGCGGTCGAGATCGCGCATACCGACGGAATTCTGAGCGCGGCCAGCTTGATGGTTGCGGCACCCGCTGCGGCGGAAGCGGTCGCGATCGCGCGTCGCCTGCCTGGCCTGCACGTCGGTTTGCATCTGGTCCTGGTCGATGGTCGCCCGGCGCTGCCCGCTAATGAGATTCCGCTTCTGGTCGGGCGCGATGGCCGCTTCCGCGACGACATGGCGGCGGCCGGGGCGCGCATGTTCTTCGATCTGCGTGCGCGCCGCCAGCTCGCTGCCGAGATCGAGGCGCAGTTCCAGGCTTTCGCGCACACCGGGTTAGCGCTCGACCATGTCAACGCCCACAAGCATTTCCATCTGCACCCCACCATCGCCGGCTTGATCGTCCGGATCGGTCGCCGCTTCGGCTTGAAAGCGGCCCGTGTACCGACCGAACCGCGCCGGGTGCTAACCCGGATCGAGCCGGGAGCTAGAGGTTCGTCATGGCTTGGCCCGTGGCTTGCCCTGATGCGCGCGCGCTTCCGCCGCGCCGAGTTGGCAACCAATGACAGCGTGTTTGGCCTGGTCTGGAGCGGTGCCATGACCGAGGTCCGCCTGCTCGGCATTGTGGAAAATCTGCCGGACGGCGTGAGCGAAATCTATTGCCATCCCGCGACCGACGACAAGGACGGCCCGCCCGGCTATCGCCATGTGGCCGAATTGGCGGCGCTGACCAGCCCGGCCGTACGTGCGCGTCTCTCGGCCCTGGGCTTGAAGCCGGTCGGATTCGCCGACCTCGCCCCGCGACCGAGTGCGGGTGCGCTGCCTTGATTCGAGCCACCGCGTTTTTCGGTCTGCTCGGCCTGGCGCTGGCCACCGGATTGATCGTCTATCATGGTGCCGGCGAAGTGTTCACCGTGTTGGCCGGGGCGGGTTTCGGCATCCTGTGGGCGAGCCTGTTTCATCTGATCCCCATGGCGGTCAATGCGCGGGCCTGGCAGGTGCTGCTGCCCGGCGCGGCGCGGCCGGGCATTATCTTCTTTACCTGGGCCGTCTGGGTGCGCGAATCGGTCAATGGGCTGCTGCCGGTCGCCCGGGTTGGCGGCGAGATCGTGTCGGCCCGCCTGTTGATCTGGCACGGCGTGCGGCCATCGCCCGCGGTGGCTTCTCTGGTCGTCGACATGACGTTGTCGATCGTCAGCCAGTTCGTGTTCACCGTGGTCGGGCTCGGCCTGCTCATGTTGCGCAGCGACGATGTCGCGACCATCGGCCGAATTGCGCTTGCCCTACTGGTCGCTGTGCCGATCGTGGTGGCGCTGGTGGCCGTCCAGCGGCTCGGCATGTTCGGCGTGCTCGGCCGCCTGTTCAATGCGTTGTTCAGGGATCGCTGGGCGATGCTGGTGGCCGGGGCCCATCGGCTCGACCGCTGGGTTCGCCTGCTCTACCGGCGGCGCGATCGCATCGTTTCCTGCGGCCTCTGGCAGCTTGTGGGCTGGCTGCTCGGTGCGGGCGAAATCTACCTGGCACTCTACTTCCTGGATCACCCCGTCAGCCTGCTCGACGCATTGCTGATCGAGGCCCTGGCCCAGGCGGTCAGCAGCGCCGCCTTCGTGGTGCCCGCCGCCATCGGCGTTCAGGAGGGCGGCTTCCTGCTGTTCGGGGCACTTCTGGGATTGTCGCCGGAAATTTCCTTGGCCCTGGCGCTCGCCCGGCGTGCGCGCGACCTGATCATGTTCGTGCCGCCCTTGCTGGTCTGGCAATGGCTTGAGGCACGCAGGCTGTTAGCGGCGCGCCCGAGCCAGTAAAGCCGGCAACAAGACCAGGACTGCGATCAGGGTAGCGGTCAGCGCCATTGCCAACAGCTTGCCCATATCGGCCGTGCCGGGATGGCTGGACAGTGCGAGGCTACCGAAGGCCGCCATGGTGGTGAGCGCGCTGAACAGAACCGCGCGCGCGGTGGGTGATTGCAGCGGCCGATCCTCGCCGGCGCGCCAATCGATGACGAAGTAGATCGAGAAACCGACGCCGATGCCGAGCATGAGCGGCAGCGTGATGATGTTCGCATAGGTGACGGGCCAACCCAAGGCGACCGCGATACCCACAGTCATGAGCGCCGACAGGCCGAGAGGGGCGAGCACCAGGGCGACATCGCGCACGCGGCGCAGGACAAAGGCAAGAAGAAGCACGACGGCGCCGAGCGCCGAGACCGCCGCCACGGAAAAGGCGCGAACCACCGTGCGCCCCGATTCGAGCAGAGTCACCGGCGCGCCCGTTGCATCCGGCGCCACCGCCCGCACGGCGGCGATGAAGCGCGTATTGACCGCCGGATCTCGCGCATCGTCGCGGGGATAGACTTCGATGCGGGCTCGCCCGTCCGCGGCCAGCCAGGTCGCGCGCAAATCCTCGGGCAAGTCGCCGAGAACGACCGATCCGGCCGTCAACGCCGCGCGCAGCGAGTCGAGTTGTCCGGGCAAGGCGCTCAGCAGCGCCCGTTCGAGCCGGGCGGTCACGCCAGGCTCTCGGTTTAACCGCGCTTGCGCGGCTTCGAGCGCGCGGGCGAGGCGATCGGTTGCAGGACTGGCCTGGTTGCCCTGTCGCAAGGCGGCGACCAGCGCGGCTAATTTGCGCTCCAAGTCGGGCGCGGCGCGAGGCGCGGCGTTGGGCGCGGGCTCCAGGGTAGGGCCGAGTACTAGCGCCAAGTCTTCCAGGATCGCGAGCTTGGCCGCTTGGTTCTCGGGAACAAAGGCAGCCAGTGTAACGACTTGTCTGACTTCGGGCAGCGCTTCCAGGCGCGCCGCCAATTGCTGCGCCATGTCCAGCGATGGCGCGAGAACGTTGATCAGATATGGCGTGGTGTCGGGCTGACTGGCCAGGTCGTGCATAGCCGAGACCGACTCCATGTTCCGATCCTTCAAATTGATCGGGTCTTCATCGAAATCCAATCGCGGCGCGAGGATGGCGCAAATGGCCGCAACCAGAACGGCGCCGCCGATAACCGGGCCGGACCGTGCGGCCAGCCAGCGGTCGAGCCCGGCAGCCCACAGGAAACCGATCGCACCGGCCTCGCCGGAAGGCCGAAGCAAAACAAGCAGCGCCGGCAACAGCGTAAGGTTGAGTGCCAACGCCACGGCCATGCTGAAGCCGGCGATCAGGCCCAGCTCGGAAACGCCGGCATAGTCCGTCGGCGTGAACGATAAGAACCCGGCCGCCGTCGTTGCCGCAGCAAGCGTCAGCGACGGGCCGATCGACGCGCCGGCCCGGCGTAGCGCCTCGGACAGGTCATCGATTCGGTGCCGCTCCTGACGGTAGCGCACGGCGAACTGAATGCCGAAATCGACGGCAATGCCGAAGAAGATGGCCGCGAAGGCAACGGACACCAAATTCAGCGCGCCGACCGTCGCGGTAGCGAAGGCGGCGGTGACGACGAAGCCGGCGAGCAAGGTCAGAACGATCGCCAGGATCAGCCGCCAAGAGTGCAGCGCCAGCAAGAGAAGAAGGCAGACCAGAACAAAGGACAACACCGTGGCGACACCGGTTCCCTCGGACAGGCTGGCGAATTCATCGTCGGCGAGCGGAACCGGCCCGGTCAGGCGCAGGTACACGCCATGGGCAGGGTCGAGGTCAAGTGCGGTCGCCGTTGTCCGAATTGTCGCCGTCGCGGCGGCGCCGGGTTGTAGCACCGAAAAATCCAAACGCGGTTGGATCAACACGAAACGGCGCAGTTCGAGCGGGCCAGGCGTGCGGCCTGACAGCAGGGTCTGCCAGGACAGCGGTGCGAATCGGCCGCCGAGCTCGTCCTCAACTGTCTTCGCGATGGCCTGGAGCGGCCGGTCGAAGCGGTCGGCGGCGATTTCGCCGCGCTCGATGCCGTCGAGCGCCTGGCCGAGCACGTCGAAGAGCCCGACGAGGCTGGGATCGGCGACGAGCGCACCGATCAAGGGTTGGGATTCGATCGTGCGCTCGGCGATCTCGCGCAATTCGTCGATCGATAGGAACAACAAGCCGTTCCGGCGAAAGAACGGTCCGCCATCGGGTCGGCGCACGGAAAGGAAAGGGCCGTCGGGCGTCCCCAACCGCTCGGACAGGGCTGTAGCCAAGCGCTCCGCCGCGTCCTCCGCGAGATCGGGCGTGGCGCCGTCGATAACGGCCACAATCAGGTTCGCGTTCTGGGGAAAAGCGCGGTCGAGCGCGGCCTCTTGCTGGCGCCAGGGCAGGTCTGGCGCCATCATGTTGGCCGTGTCGGTATCGATGGCGATGTTGTTGGCGGTATAGACGCCAAGCCCGGCGCTGGCGATGCCCGCAATGGCCGCAACCATGCGCGCGTGACGCTGGCAGGTATCGACCAGCCGGGACAGGAAGGCCGCGAGCGACATGCTTCAAGCCTCTTGATAGACGCAAGATCGCCTACAGGGCCACTGGGCGCGGAACGGGCGTGGTGCCGGGTGCGCGCGGACCGATCTCGCGCTCCAGGAAATTCAACAAGCGCGACAACCGCTCGCTCGCCTGGCGGCGCACCATGGCCTCATCGCACTGGCCCCAATCGTAAAACCCTTTGCCGGCGGACAGCCCGATCTCGCCGCGCCGGGCAAGCGCCTGGGGATAGAGGTTGGGCACGCCATCATGGGCAAGCGCGGGGATGATCGAAGCCTGGGCGAGGGCGTGGATCGCCAACCCGCCAATGTCTTTCTGTTCGATCAGCCCCGTAATGCACATGCGCGGGCCCAGCATCAGGCGCGCAACCTTGTCGACTTCCGCCGGGCCAACCACGCCGGTTGAAACAAGATGGTAGGCCTCGTGCAGGAGGGCATGCTGGAGCCGGTTGATCAGGAAGCCGATGATCGGCTTGTTCAGCACGATCGGCTCCTTGCCCGTGCCGCGGATGGCATCGGTGGCGCGTGCCAGCACGGCGGGCGCGGTCGCCGGCCCGGCAACCACTTCGACCATGGGAAAGACATCGGCGGGTTGGAAATAGTGGATGCCAACGAAATTCTCGGGTCGCTCGAGCGTGGTCGACAGATCCTCCAGCGGCAGGCCCGAGGTATTGGTGGCGATGATTACAGGTCCGGCATAGGCGGCCTCGATTTTGGCGTAAAGCGCGGCCTTGGCACCGCGCTCCTCGGCGATCGTCTCCAGGATCAGATCGGGTGCTTCGGCCGGAAGTTCCGCGACCGCGCACACGCCGGCGGGCAGGCCGGTCAGTTCGGCCGCGCGCCGACTCCACACGATGGTCTCGAAGCCGGCACCGGCGAAGCTCTTGACGATGCCTAGTCCCATCGTCCCATAGCCGGCGACGATGACGCGCTTGATCGGCCCAACCATCACGCCGCCTCCGCCGGCCAGGTCTGCTGGGCGATGCGCAGGAAGTTCTCGCCCAGGATGCCGCGAATATCGGCGTCGGAATAGCCTTGCGCGATCAGGGCCTCGGTAATTAGCGGCATGCGCTCGGGTTCGACAAAATTGCTGCGGCCGACATAACGATGGCTCGGCGGCCACCAGAGCGAGCGGTCGAAATTGGGCGGGTAGTCGTCAGCGCCGCGGCGGAACACGAAATCGAGACCGATACCCACATGGGCGGCCCCGACGCGTTGCACGGCATAGTCGACATGACGCATGAAGGTGGCGGTACTGGCGTCGTCGGCGCCGAGGAAAATGCCGATGCCGGTGATGCCGATCACCCCGCCCGTGCGCGCGCAGGCATCGATCTGGTCGTCCCAGACATTGCGCGGGTGGTCCATCAGCTTGCGCATGCAAGTGTGGGAGAACACGACAGGCTTGGTGGAGGCCGCCATAACGTCCATGCTGGTGCGGTAACCCGAGTGCGAGCAATCCATGATGATGCCGAGACGGTTGATCTCGGCCACGACCTTATGGCCGAGGGCAGTCAGCCCAATATCGGCACCATGGCAACCGCCGGCGATGGGATTGTCGCGGTTATAGGCCAGATGCATCTGGCGCACGCCGAGATCGCGATAGAGTCGGAGCATGTCGAGATCGCCCTCGATCATGTCGGAACCCTCGAGATCGAAGCTGACCGCCAGCTTGCCCTCTGCCTTGGCGCGGCGCACATCGGCCGCCGTGCTTGCGATCATGAAGTGATCGGGTCGGGTGGCCAGCCAGCCACGGAAGGTGGCGAGCACGCGGATCACCTGGGAGAGCGGGTTGAAATCCATGCCGACATTGACCGAGACGTAGTCGATGCCCGAGGCGCGATGGCGTTCTAAATCCGAGATATCGATGCCGGCCTTAAGCGGCAGGCAGCTATGGGAATCCCAAACCAACGCGGCTTCGTGCAGATCGCGCGCCCGCGTCGAGACGGGCCAAGTCTGTTTGGTCAGATCGTTCATGGACATCCTCCGAGTGGGGCGGCCAGTGTGCGACAGTGGGCGGCAATTGCCAACCATCGGGCGATAGATTATCGCTGACTTTGCTCATGGATGCGCTACCCATCACCGAGGTTCTGCCCGAGATTGCGCGGGCGCTCGCCGCCGGTCCGAATGCCGTGCTTCAGGCTCCGCCCGGAGCGGGCAAGACCACCGGCGTGCCACCCCTGTTGCTGACCCAGCCTTGGCTGGCTGGGCGAAAGATCGTCATGCTGGAGCCGCGCCGGCTGGCGGCGCGGGCGGCGGCACGGCGCATGGCGGCGGTCATGGGCGAGGCGGTCGGGGACACAATCGGCTATCGCGTGCGCATGGATGCCAAGATCAGCGCGCGCACCCGCATCGAGGTGGTAACCGACGGTGTTTTCACCCGGCTGATCCAGGACGATCCGGGCCTGGATGGCATCGGGGCCGTGTTGTTCGACGAGTTCCACGAGCGCAGCCTGGATGTCGATCTCGGCCTGGCGCTCTGCTTGGAAGCCCAGGCAACGCTGCGACCCGATCTACGCATCCTGGTGATGTCGGCGACTCTGGCGAGCGCGCCAGTGGCGAAGCTGCTGGGCGATGCGCCCATCATCTCCAGCGAAGGCCGGGCCTATCCCGTGGAGACTCGCTATGTGGATAGAGCGCCCCAAGGCCGTATGGAGCCGGATGTGGCCGCTCTGGTCCGTCGCGCGCTTATCGAGGAAGTCGGCGATCTGCTGGTCTTCCTGCCCGGCCTGAGCGAGATTCGCCGGGTCGAGCGTTTGCTGGAGGAGGCCGTTCTCGGCGGCGACATTGCGGTTGCACCGCTCCATGGCGACATGCCGCTGGAGCGTCAGGATCTGGCGATCCGACCGAGCCCGCCGGGTCGGCGCAAGATCGTGCTCGCGACTTCAATCGCCGAAACCAGTTTGACCATTGAGGGCGTACGGGTTGTGATCGATAGCGGGTTCATGCGCGTGCCACGCTTCGATCCGCGCAGCGCCATGACGCGGCTTGAAACCGTGCGAGTTAGCCAGGCGGCGGCCGATCAGCGGCGCGGTCGTGCCGGCCGCCTCGGCCCAGGCGTCTGCTACCGTCTATGGTCGGAGGCGAGCCATCGCGCGCTCGCCCCGCATACCGCGCCGGAAATGGGCGACGCCGACTTGGCGCCTCTTGCACTGGCATTGGCCGAATGGGGCGCGAGCGACCCCGCGCGATTGGCCTGGCTGGACCCGCCACCGGTAGTGGCTTACACTCAGGCCTACAATCTCCTGCACAGCCTCGGCGCACTGGATGCCGTCGGCCGGATCACGCCCCATGGCCGGGCGATCGCCGGGCTCGGCGTTCATCCCCGCTTGGCCCATATGATGGTGCGCGGTCATGAGCTGGGCTTCGGCGGGCTCGCCTGCGATGTCGCCGCACTTTTGAGCGAGCGCGATATTTTGAAGGCCGAGCGCGGCGCCCGGGACACCGATCTGCGCCTGCGCGTGGATGCGCTGGGCGAAGGCCGGCGTCCTGTCTTACCGCCCGGGCTGCGCCTCGATCCCGGTGCGCGCGATCAAGTTCAGCGAGCGGCGCGCCAGGGCCGCCGCCGGCTTCGTACCGGCGATCAGCCTGGGGACGGGCGGCAAACCGGCTTGATGGTGGCGCTTGCCTATCCCGATCGCGTCGCCGGGCGGCGGCTGGGCGGCGGTGGGCGGTTTCATCTCTCTGGTGGGCAAGGCGCATTCTTCTCCATGGAATCCGGCGGTGTCGCCGATCCCCTGGCGGCCCAGGATTGGCTGGCGATTGCCGATCTCGACGGAGCCAAGCGCGAGGCGCGCATTTTTCTAGCTGCGCCGTTGACCTCGGCCGATATCGAGCTGGCCTTCGCGAACGAGATTGAGACGGTGACGACATGCGCCTGGAACGGGCGGGCTGAAGCAGTTGAGGCGCGCCACCAGCGCCGCCTGGGCGCCCTGGTACTCAAGGACGAGCCTTGGCCCGATGCGCCGGGTGAGGCCAAGACGGTGGCGCTGCTAGACGGCATCCGCGCGCTTGGCATCGGCACCCTGCCCTGGACGCCGGAGCTGCGCAATTGGTGCGCGCGCGTCATGTTTCTGCGCTGCCATGCCGGCCCGGATTGGCCCGACCTGTCCGAGGCCGCCCTGACCGACGGGCTGGCATCCTGGTTGGCACCACATCTGACCGGCGTGAGCCGCCGCGATCATTTCAAGCGTATCGATCTGGCCGCCGCACTTCACGGCCTGCTCGACTGGCGCCAGCGTCAGGAGCTGGAGCGAGAAGCGCCGACTTATATCGCCGTGCCCAGCGGGTCGCGGATTCCGCTTGGCTACGTCGACGGAACCGTGCCGGTTCTAGCAGTTCGTCTGCAAGAGATGTTCGGCCTGACCGAGACGCCGCGCATCGCCGGCGGGCGGGTACCGCTGGTCGTGCACCTACTATCGCCGGCGCGCCGGCCGCTCGCCGTGACCCAGGACCTCGCAAGCTTCTGGGTCAATGCCTATGTCGAGGTCAGGCGTGACATGCGCGGCCAATATCCCCGGCATCATTGGCCCGATGATCCCCTGTCCGCCCTACCGACCAATCGGGCCAAGCGGCGCGGCACATGACGCGGCTAGAGACCGCGCGGCTCATCCTGCGCCGCTTCGAAGTTTACGATCTCGACGCATTCATTGCCATGCATGGGGATGTTTCGATTATGGCTCACCTCCAGGGCGGCCTGGAGACTCCAGGCCAGGCGCGACGCACCTTCGCCGCCCATGAGGCGAGCTGGACGCGCTTCGGTATCGGTGTCTGGGGATTGTTCGATCGGGCACGGGGCGGGTTATCGGCGAGTGCGGTTTTCGTCAGCGCGACGATGGTCTGGGCTTTGCCGTTCGCTACGCGCTTGTGCCCGATCGCCGCGGCATCGGGCTGGCTGGGGAGGCTGTCGACGCGGCGATCGCGTATGCCTTCGTGGCCGCCGGCCTCAAGCGCATCGTCGGCGTGGCGCAACTCGCCAACCGATCGTCCTGCCGGGTGATGGAGCGCGCGGGCATGGTGTTGGAACGAGTGGTCGTGCGCCCTGATCGGCAGCTTGGATTTTACGTTCTGATGCGTGCGGATTGGCGCCGGCGGCTCAACGTCCGGGTAAAACCAGGATTTCCGGTCGATCTGGCAAATCCGAGCGCGTGATCGCGATGGACGCGGTCTCGCTCATGCGCACGGGGAAGCGCGGGCGCGCCTTAGTCAGGAAACGCTCCAGCGTGTGCGGCCCGAAATAATGCATTGGCATGTTGAGCGGCGCTTTCAGCTTCTCCATGGCGTCGATCGCGTCCTCCTGGGACATGGTGTACATGCCGTCGATCGGGATCATCAGCACGTCGATCTTGCCGATTTCGCTGAGCAGCACGTCGTTGAGCAGATGGTGCAGATGGCCGAGATGGGCGATGCAGATGCCGGCCGTGTTGAACAGGAAGATCGAATTGCCATAGGCCCGGGTACCGGCCTCGGCGCCACGGAAGTTGCGCGCATGGGTCGGTACGTTGCGCACTTCGACGTCTTTGTAGCGCAAATCGTGCAGGGTCGGATTAGCGCCCAGCGCCCAGCCGCGCAGGATGTGGCGGATGCGCGGATCGGGCCGGGGCGTGTGGTGGGTGTCGTGCTGATTGTTCATGGTGACGATATCGGGCAGCACCAGGGGGGCGACATAGTCGTTGTAGTCGGTGATGATGCCGACACCCTGTGACGACTGAATCAGAAAGCTGGAATGGCCGAGATAGGTGATACCGACTTGGCCTTCCGCCTGCTCCATGGCCGTGACCGGGCCCAGCCAGGTCTTCGATGCTAAGCGGGGGCCGCGCGGTATTTCAGCGATGAATCCGGGGCAATCCGCCAGCACCGCTGGAGGCACAAGAGAAAGAACGACGATCAAGGCGCTCGCAAGCGCAAATCTCATGGCCGAGGCTCCTTGCCAAACCCGACCTTCAGCATGCCCTGATTCGGTTCGGCAATCCAGCGCAGGGATCAACCCTGAACGGGCGGATCGATCCGGTAGCCATATTCAGCTGCCGCATGGGTCAATTCGTGCCAGAGCGAGCCGGCAAAGCTGCGTGCGGCGAAAATGTCGAAGCTTGGGACGGCGTCGAATTTATGGATCAGCACGGCGATGCGGCCATAGAGACTCTGGGCACATTGTCCCGGCGCGAAGCGGCGGGGGTGGAAATCGAGGCCGCAATTCTTGGCCATTGCATCGGCCGCGCGTACGCCGCGGATGCGCAGCACAACCCGTCCGCTCGACACGTCGATCAACGCACCCTGGACAGCGGCGATTGCCTGATGCCGGCGCCTGAGTTCCGTACCGTCCAACGCCGGCCCCACCAGCAGCCAGGAATTGGGTCCGAGCCAATGTGCCTGCGTGGTACCTGCGGCGACGCTGGTATTGGGTTGGTGCGGTAGGTCGATGGCAAAGACCTGCTTGACCGCGTCGAGGAAGGCGGCGCTGTCGGGTTCGCCCTGGACATTGACCATGAAGCCGGGTCGACGTTCCGCTAGCACCAGATCGGAGCTGTCGGGACCGAAATAGCCGATGCGGTAAATGGGCGCGAGTGCGCTTTCGGGGGTTGGGCTAGTCACGCAGGCGCGCTCCCTCGGGATCGACCATGACGTGGTGCACGATCTTAACCGCGACGCTGCGGCCGGTCAGCGGCGATTGGGCGAACAGCGTTTCGCCCACGCGCTTGCGCCCATTTTTGACGAGTGCCAGCGCGATCGAGCTGCCGAGCGTGGCGCTGTAGCAATTCGAGGTCACCATGCCTTCCATCGGTACGGGCGGGCGTGTGTTCTGATTGGCGACGAGCTGGGAGCCGCGCACGATTTCCTCGGTCTTGAACAGCGGCATCAGGCCGACGAGTTGCTTGCGGTCCAGCGCCATCAGGGCCGGGCGCGAGAGCGAGCGTTTACCCAGGCAATCCTTGGTCTTGCTGACCATGCCGGCGAAGCCGAGATCGTCGGGCGTGGTGCGACCGTCGAGTTCGGAGCCGACGACATGGCCCTTCTCGATGCGCAGGGTGCCGAGCGCCTCCATGCCATAGGGCATGATGCCGTGTTTCTCGCCGGCCTTCACCAGGGCTTCCCACACGGCTAGACCGTGGTCGGCCGGGGCGTTGACCTCGAAGCCGAGTTCGCCGGAGAAGCTGATGCGGAAAATGCGCACGGGGACGCCGGCGATACGGCCTTCGCGGTAACCCATGAAGGGTAGGGCGGCATGGGAGACGTCGACGCCTTCGACAGCGTCGGCCAGCACGTGGCGCGCATTCGGCCCGGCCAGCGCCGCGGCCGCCCATTGTTCGGTCACGCTGGCGACGTAGACTTTGAGTTCCGGCCACTGCACCTGGAGCCAATATTCCAGCCAGGCCATGACGCGCACGGCGTTGACGGTCGTGGTCGTCATCAGAAAATGACTGGGACCGAGCCGTGTGGTCGTGCCGTCGTCGAACACGATGCCGTCTTCGCGCAGCATGAGGCCGTAGCGGCTCTTGCCGATCTCCAACTTGGACCAGGCATTGGTATAGACCCGATTCAGCAGCTCCACGGCATCGGGGCCTTGAATATCGATCTTGCCCAGGGTGGAGACGTCGACGATTCCGACCTTGGCGCGGGTGTTCAGCACCTCGCGGTCGATCGCCTGCTGATCGGTTTCGCCAGGCTTGGGATAGAACAGCGGCCGCTTCCACAGCCCGGCATTGACGAAGCGTGCGCCCGCTTTGACATGCCAGGGATGCATGGCGCTGTGGCGTACGGGATCGATATGGGCGCCGGTCTCGGGGCCGACCATGGCGCCGAACGAAACCGGGGTATAGGGCGGGCGGAAGGTGGTGGTGCCGACCTTGGGAATCGGCTCGCCGACTATGCCGGACAGGATGGCTAGTCCCGTGATGTTGCTGGTCTTGCCTTGATCCGTTCCCATGCCGAGCGTGGTGTAGCGCTTGAGATGTTCGACCGAGCGATAACCCTCGCGCTTGGCCAGCGCCAAATCCTCGACCGTCACGTCGTTCTGGAAGTCGACGAAGCGTTTACCCTGCCCTGGCGCGGGTCTGGGAATAGCCCAGAGCGTGCGGGCCGGCGCCTCCGGCTCATTGGCGACACTGGGCACGGCAGTCGGCGTGCCGTCGCCGAAGCCGGCCGCCTTGGCGGCGGACGCGCCGGCGGCGGCGCCATCGATCAGGCAGGCGGCGAGGCTGTAATGCCCGGCAACCGCGCCGGCGCAGGTCACGGGCTGGGCGGCCTGATTGGGTAGGAAGGCGGCGAGCCGGTCGTCGTAGCGCAGCTTGCCCTGGCTTTGCGAAAACAGATGAACGGCGGGGTTCCAACCGCCGGAGACGGCGAGCACATCGCAGTCGAGCGGGCGCGAAGCGCCTTCGAAGCCGTCGCCCGCCGCGTTGAGCTGTATGATCTCCACGCCCGTAAGCGCATTGGTGCCATGGGAGATCGCCACGGCATGACCCGCGTGAACGGTCATGCCGGCCGCGCGCGCGCGCGCGGGCAGGGCGCCGGTCGGCGCGGGCCGGACATCGACGATGCCGGCGATATTGACTCCGGCATCCGCAAGGTCGAAGGCGGTGGCATAGGCGCCGTCATTATTGGTCAGCAGCACCGCACGCCGGCCGGGTTTGACGCCGTAGCGGTTGGTATAAGTCCGCGCGGCCGACGCTAGCATGATGCCGGGACGGTCATTGTCGGCGAACACGATGGGACGCTCGATAGCACCGGTCGCCAACACGACCCGGCGTGCGCGCACCATCCACAACCGCTGACGCGGCTGGTGCGGTCCGGGCACGGGCAAATGATCGGCAACGCGCTCGACCAGGGTGATCAAGTTCTGGTCGTAATAGCCGAAGGCGGTGGTGCGGGTCAGCACGCGCAGCTCGGGCAGACCGGACAATTCCGCCTCGACCGAGCGCACCCAATCGATCGCCGGTTTGCCTTCGATAGCTGTGCGTTCGCCCAGCAGGCTGCCGCCGAGCGCTGGGCCGTCTTCGCACAGGATCACGCGTGCACCCCAGCGTCCGGCAGCGCGAGCTGCCATGAGCCCGGCCGGACCGCTACCGATCACGAGCACGTCGCAGTGGGCGTGCATGTGTTCATAGTGATCGGGGTCGGGTTCGACGGCGGTGCGGCCCATGCCGGCCATGCGGCGGATCGCCGCCTCGTATTTCAGCCAATACGAGGCTGGCCACATGAAAGTCTTGTAGTAGAAGCCAGCCGGAAACAGGCCGGAAAACACGCTGTTGATGGCGCCCAGATCGAAACCTAGGGAGGGCCAGCGGTTCTGGCTCTCGCACTCCAAACCGTCGAACAGTTCGATCTGGGTGGCGCGGATATTGGGTTCGGTGCGGTTGCCGCGGCGCAACTGTATCAGCGCATTCGGTTCCTCTGCGCCGGCAGCCAGGATGCCGCGGGGACGATGATATTTGAAGCTGCGGCCGACCAGGCGCACGCCATTGGCAAGCAGGGCGGAGGCGAGCGTGTCGCCGGGATGGCCGCGATAGGTGCGGCCGTCGAAGTTGAAACCGATCTCGCGGCTGCGGTCGATTTGCCCGCCCCGGGCGATGCGGAAGGGTTGCGTCATGGCTTGGGCGGCAGTTCCCGGCCGATCGGCGCGGAGCCCTGCATCTCGTGGGTCACGACATCGCGCCTAACCTTGAACCAGCGCCGGCAGCCGGCGTTGTGCTGCCACAGCTCGACATGAGAGCCGCGCGGATTGTCGCGGATATAGATGTAGTCGTGCCACGCCTCGTCCGTCGCCGCACTCGGATCGGGCGGGCGAACCACGGTGCCGTCGCCGCCATAGTTGAACTCGCGCTGGTCGCGGGGACCGCACCAGGGGCAATCGATCAGCAACATGGCGGGTTTACCTTAATGGGCATTGGGGGTTGGGCCCGCACCCTTTTCGTCGATCATGGCGCCCTGAGCGAATCGTTCGAGCGTGAAGGCTTCGTTGAGCTTATGCGGCCGATCCTGGGCGATGGTGTGAGCGAATACCCAACCCGAGCCGGGCGTCGCCTTGAATCCGCCATAGCACCAGCCCGTGTTAATATAGAGGCCTTGGACAGGTGTCTTGGCGATGATCGGGCTGCCGTCCATGCTCATATCCATCACCCCGCCCCAGGTTCGCATCATGCGCAGGCGCGAGAAACAGGGGAACAGTGCCAGGAGTGCGACCGTGACGTGCTGAAGAATCGGAAGATTGCCGCGCTGGGCGTAGGAATTATAGCCGTCGAGATCGCCGCCCATGACCAGTTCGCCCTTGTCGGACTGGCTGATATAGAAATGCACCGCGCCGGAGGTGACCACGGTATCCAGGCATGGCTTGATCGGCTCGGAGACGAGCGCCTGGAGAACATGGGATTCGATCGGTAGGCGCAGGCCCGCCATGGCGGCGACATGGCCGGAATTTCCGGCAACGGCGATGCCGATTTTCTTGGCCCGGATAACACCGCGCGCGGTCTGCACCGCGACGGCCCGGCCGTTCTCCACCGTGATGCCGGTGACCGGACAGTTCTGGATGATGTCGACGCCGCGCGCGTCGGCGCCGCGCGCGAAGCCCCAGGCGACTGCGTCGTGCCGCGCGATACCGCCGCGCCGCTGGACCAGACCGCCCAGGATGGGATAGCGCGATTCCATCGACATGTTGAGCAAGGGCACCATGGCGGCGATCTGCTCGCGATCGAGAAATTCGGCGTCGATGCCGTTGAGCCGCATGGCGTTGCCGCGTCGATGGAAATTGTCGATATCGGCGGGGCTGTGGCCCAGATTGAGCACGCCGCGCTGGCTCAGCATGACGTTATAGTTGAGGTCCTGGCTCAGCCCTTCCCAGAGCTGCATGGACTTCTCATAGAAATGGGCGTTGGGTTCGAGATAGTAGTTTGAGCGCACGATCGTGGTGTTGCGCCCGGTGTTGCCGCCGCCGAGCCAGCCTTTCTCCACCACGCAGACATTGGTGATGCCGTGCTCCTTGGCGAGGTAGTAGGCGGTCGCCAACCCGTGGCCGCCGGCGCCGACTATCACCACATCGTATTCCGGTTTAGGCTCCGGGCTGCGCCAGGCCTCCGGCCAGTTTTCGTGCCGGCTCAGCGCATTGCGCGCGAGCGAGAAGATGGAATATTTGACCAAGCCCTTGGGCTCCCCGGATGAGGCGCGGAGTTTATCAAGAGGAAACTCGTTTTACAAGGCGGCACGCCGATTGATCCGTTCCATGCGCGGCGAACGCTGGAACGTTTCGCGATAGCTTTTGGAAAAATGCGAGGCCGATGTGAAACCGCAGGCAAGGCCGATTTCCAAGATCGACAGGCCGGTTTGCAACAACAGGGTGCGCGCCCGGTTCAACCGAAGGCTTTGGTAGTAGTGCATGGGCCGCGCGCTCAGATATTTTTCGAACAGTCTTTCGATCTGGCGCGCGCTAAGGCCCGCGATGCGCGTCAGCGCGGCGCGGCCGATTGGCTCCTCCAAATTGGCTTCCATGGCGGCCACTACGGCCAGCAATTTGGGATGGTTGATGCCGAGCCGTTCGGGGAGCGCTAGGCGCTGATGCGCGCCGGCGTCGCGCATAAGGCCGTGGATGA
This sequence comes from Alphaproteobacteria bacterium, assembly GCA_009694085.1. Lineage (GTDB taxonomy): Bacteria > Pseudomonadota > Alphaproteobacteria > SHVW01 > SHVW01 > SHVW01. The sequence continues at coordinate 21,542 of SHVW01000008.1, read as the reverse complement.
ACTGATCGGATACGGCAGCGGCCAGTTCATGTCCGTGTTGGGTGCGGATGAGGTGCAGCATCATGTCGAGCGCCGCGGTGCCGCCGGAACAGGTGAAGCGGGTGCGGTCGATCTCGAACAGCTCGTTGGTTGTGGTGATCGAAGGAAAGGCCTCGCGGAACGCCGGCAGGCTTTCCCAATGGAGCGTGCAGCGGTAGCCCTCGAGCAACCCGGCGCGTGCCAGCACGAAGGTCCCGAGCGATACGGCACCAATGGCGGCACCGTGGCGCGACTGGCGTTGCAGCCAGGCGAACACCGCGCGATCGTCGAACCGGTCGGCATCGATGCCGGCAACGACCGCGACCGCTGCGGAATCGCCATCCTCTCCGATGGCGGCATCGACCGGGATGGCGATACCGTTGCTGGCCGGCACGGGCCTGCCATTGCCGGAGATCAGGCGCCAGCGATAGAGCTGGCGTCCGCTCATGCGATTGGCCGAGCGCAGGGGATCGATGGCGGCAGCAAAGCCGAGCAGCGAGAATTGCGGCACCAGGAAGAACGCGATTTCGTGGGGCAGCCGGATCGGTTGGGCGGCGAACATCGGGTGTGAGGCACTCTTGTCCAGGGGCGGCGGACGGAACAGCTTCTGTCGCATACAGAATAGCCATGTGTCGCTAAAGATGAAGAAATTTTTTCTTGGCGACATCGGGAAGGAATGGCCATGGATAGTCATACTCACACTGGCGGTTGCCTGTGTGGTGCCGTTCGCTATCGCGTGACGGCGAGACTGAGACCGGTCGTGCTCTGCCATTGTGGCCAGTGCCGACGTTGGACTGGCCACATGGTCGCTGCGACCGCTGCCAAGCTGGATCGTTTCCATATCGAATCGAGCGCAAATTTGGTGTGGTATCGCGCCTCGACCGTGGCGCGGCGCGGCTTTTGCCGCGTCTGCGGTTCCAGCCTGTTCTGGCAGGGCGACGCCGGGGACTATGTGGCGATCCTGGCCGGCACCCTGGACGGGCCGACCGGGCTTACTATTGCCCAGCAGATCTATTGCCTCGACCGCGGCGATTACTATCCGCTCGACCCCGCGATCCCGGCCCATGATCGGGAGGGGCCGAGGGTGACGATTCCAGCTTAGGCGGTTTTGGGTTCGGCGCTGGCCGGCGCGCGTGGCGGGGCGCCGGGCCGGCGCGTGATGCGATAGGCCGTGAAGCCGAGCAGGATGGCGAGCACGCCGGCGAGATACATGAACAGGCCGCCATGGCCGAACAGGGTAATCGTCCAGCTCGCCGCCGAGGGGCCGATGACGCCGCCGATCGCCCATACCATGAGCAGTCCGCCATTGGCGGCGACGATCTCGCGCGGTTTGCAATTGTCGTTGGTGTAGCCGATGCTGAGGGCATAGAGCGGCCAGGTCGCACTGGAGAACAGGATGGATGCCACCACCAGCAGCGCAAAGGAATGATCGCCGAACGCAATGCCCAACCCGGCACCAAGCAGCCCGATCACGATCACAGTCAAGATGATCGGCCGCCGGCCGATCCGGTCCGACATCATGCCGATCGGATACTGCGCCACCAAATTTCCCGCGCGCGCGGCAAACAACAAAACGGCCAGGCTGTTTGCAGTGAGCCCGATACTATCAGTATAGACCGGCAGCAGTGCGGTGAACCCGGTCACGGTCAGGCCGCAGCCGAAGGTAGCGATCACGCCGAGCGGCGAGATCGCGTAGAGCCGGATCAAGCCGAAGCGCGCGCGGTCGCCGATCTCGGGATTGGCCTCCCGGGTTAGTGCCATGGGCACCACGCCGGCGGCATAGCACAGCGCTACGATAAGGAAGAGCGTGATGGTCGCCGGATCGACCACGGTCAGCAGCAGCGGCGCGACCGCGCTGAAACTGCCGCTGACCACCATATAGGCGCCGAATAGGCGGCCGCGCGTGGCACGCGTCGCCTTGTGGTTCAGCCAAGTCTCCACGGTCAGCCAGATGCCGGCCATGGCGAAGCCGGTCATGGCGCGCAAGGCCAACCATAGCCACGGTTCCGGGAATAGCGCCATCAGCAGCGCCGAGTTCATGGCCACGATGGCGAACACGCTGAGCGCGCGGATATGGCCGACCCGGTCGAGCACGCGAGCGGCGAACACCGTGCCGCCGATGAATCCGACGAAATAGGCCGAGCCGATGGCGCCGATCAACGCCGTCGGCGTCTGGCGCATGGTCAGTTGCACGCCGACCAGGGGGAACAACGAGGAGACTGCGATCTCCAGGAACACGACGCTCAACAGCGCCGGCGCGATCTGGCGGAGATGGCGGGCTAATCCATCGTCACTCATGGCGATTTGCCTGGCATCATGGTCGGATCGTGGGGTGCCCGCTGTGGCGCGGCACGGCGGAGCGAGCGGTAGAGCGCATAGAGTGCGATTGCGCCATAGGCGCTGGCGGAATAGACGAACAGGCCGGTGGCACCAATCCCGTTCATCACGCCGGCCGCGACCGTCGGCCCGATCGTGGCGCCGATCGACCAAGCCAGCATCGATCCACCCGCGGCGGCGACGTATTCGCTGCGCTGGCAGTGATCGTTGGTGTGGGCTACGGCCAGCCCATAGAGTGGCGAACTCGCGCCGACCATAAGGGCGACCGATCCGGCCAACACAAAAAAAGATTGCCCGCCCCACATGAACGCGCCGGCAGCACCAGTCGCGGCGAGCGCTGCGCAAGCGACGATCATGGGTCGCCGGCCAAGCCGATCCGACAGATAGCCCACGGGCACCTGGCTGCTGACCGCGCCGATCTTGGCAATCATCAGCAGCGAGGCCAGATGGCCGGGGGTCAAACCGTTGTCGTTGATATAGACGGGCACGAGTTGGTTGAAGGCCGTGCTGGCGAACGCGCTGGCGCCGGCCACGATGACCCCGAGCGGCGAGATCTGGAATAGCCGGACGATGCCGAACCGAACGCGGTCGCCGATTTCGGGATTGCCGACCTCCGTCAACGCCATGGGAATGATCGAGCTGGCGTAGAACAGCGCCACCACCAGGAACAGCGTTGTGCCGCTCGGATCGAAAAGTGCCAGTGCCAGCGGCCCGACTATGCCGCCGGCCTGAGCCACCGTGAGATAGGCGGAGAAGATGCGCCCGCGCGTTTCCAGGGTCGATTTGTGGCTAAGCCAGGATTCCACGCAAATGAACATGCCGGCCATGCCGTAGCCCATGCAAAACCGGATCGCGGCCCACAGGACGGACGAACTGGTCAGCGCCAGCAACAGCACGCCGCCCGCCATGATGATGGCGAAGGTGGTGATCGCGCGGATATGGCCGACCCGGTCGACCGCGCGCGCCGCCGTCAGCGAGCCCGTGACGAAGCCGGCAAAATAGCAGGACGCGATGATGCCGATGATCTGGGTCGGCACCTCGCGCAGGGTGAGCTGATAGCCGATCAGCGGATTGAGCGCGGCAACGCCGAATTCGATCAGCGTCAGGCTCAACAGAACCGGCGCGATCGGGCGAAGGATTTGGGGAATTTGGGAACTCATGGCGGCCGGAATTGTGCGCGGTGACCGCACTATGGCACCGATGGGACTGGCCCGACAATCCGCCCGCGAACCGCTGGCGCGAACGATCGGGCCGGGGTTGGTTAGGCGAACAAAAGGTCTGCCGAGGTCAAGCTGGTTTGAGGCACTCCAATCAAAGTAAGACTGGCGCCGGTGCCGAGCGTTAGGGTTGCATTGCCGGCGGTGTCTGAGCCGATTGAGAAACTGCTGGTATTCATGAGGATACGGTCGGTGCCATCTTGCCAATCCTCGATGCGATCCTGGCCAGCGGAGAAGACGAAGATATCGGTGCCGTCACTGCCCGCGAGAGTATCACTGCCGACACCGCCATAGAGGGTGTCCGCTCCATCTCCGCCATTCAGGATGTCGTTGCCCTGACCGCCATATAGCGCGTCGTCGCCAGCGCCGCCTGAAACTGTGTCATTGCCGATATTGCCATAGGCACGGTCGCTACCCTCGGCACCCAGCACGGCGTCGTTACCGGCGCCGCCGAACAGCACATCGGCCCCATCGTCGCCGGTGATCGCGTCGTTACCGAGGTTACCGTAGATTGTGTCGTTACCTGAGCCGCCAACTGCGATGTCTGAACCTGCACCAGACACTATGCGATCATTGCCGGTGCCGCCTTCGAGCAGATCATTGCCGGCTCCGCCGGACAGGCTGTCCGCGCCCTCGCCACCGAAAAGGGTATCGTTGGTTGGCGAGGCGGCCAGGCCCGTCAGAGCCGGGAATTGATCAATCAAATCTTCCAGGTCAATGCTAGCTAACGGCGTCGCAGCCAGAGCGGTTGCGATATCAGCGGTGTTCGCGCTGACCAATGTGGATCCTGCTGGATTGGTGATCGCGATGTCGTATCCCAATTCAGCGGCGCTATACGTGAATGTGTAGGTGCCCGCACCGGCATTGGCTGTGATCGCGCCCTCGCTCGCGCTGCCTTCGAAGGTGACCGTGACAGAGGTTCCCGTCCCAGTCGTGAGCGTGCCCGTTGCCTCGACTTCACCGCTCACCGGCTGAAGTGTGGCGGAACCCGTCAGGCTTGCAGAGTGCCCAGACGTCGTTGACACGGTCAGCGTGCCACTGGCCGTCGTCGCCGTCGTGTCGGTTGCGCTGTCGATCGTCACCATTTGTCCATTGGGCAGGGCAGGGTATAGGTCGCACTGGTCATCCTGAACTCCACACCTTCGTTGATTGGTGCGGTGATTTTGCCAACGTTGACGTAGCGGTGCTGTGACGGGAGTCACTTTATAAATAATTTAAGTAGATTTTATTTTAAAATATTATTATTAATGATATTATGCAGATAAATGGGATCTAGTGAGCGGTCCGACTACAGGCTTGGGCGCACTCGCCGCCGTAGCCGCGTCGCTATTGGCCAAATGAGCGCAAGTACGAACCCCAGGATCGCGGCCGCGGCCAACGTCGTTTGCGCACCGGCCCAGTCGATCATGCGCAGATCGGCCATTCTCACCTGGCCGGCACGCTCGGCCATCCAATGCCAGGCCTCGTGCCCGGCCAGGATCGAGACCAGCAAGGTGCCATAGCGATGGAACGCGTCGACACGGAACAGAAGATTGAGCGCGGGGATAACCAAACACAACACGGCGATCTGGCCGATCTCGATGCCGGCGTTGAAGGCGAAAAGCGACAGGGCCAGATGGGCGCCGGCGAATTGCAGCGTCTCGCCCAGCGCATTGGCAAAGCCAAAGCCGTGCAACAACCCCATCCCGGCCGCGACCAGCCAGCGCCGCTCCAGCCGCGCCCACAGCACGTTCTCGATCGCCATGTAGAGGATCGATGCCGCGATCAGCGTTTCGACGAGCGGTGGAAACCAGGGGCCGGCGGATATGAACCCCAGCGCCGCCATGACCAGCGTGACCGAATGCCCGACCGTGAAGGCCGTGACCACGCCGATCAGCGCGCCCAGCCGGCGCTGGAAGGGCAGGATCAAGCAGAGCAGGAATAGCAGGTGATCGAGCCCGGTCAGGATATGGCGGATGCCGTCTGCTGCGAACATGCCGGCGGCGTGATGCCAGCGCGGGTCGAGCCGGAGCTCCGTTTGGCCGCCGCGCAACTCGTAGGCGCGCACCGAACTATCCACGCCGATCACGCGCATGCTAGATGCAGCCGGCCGCCGAGCGCGGGCGCCAAATTGACGCGCAAGACGAGGTCTGCCGCCGCGGGATAAACCAGGTGCACGTCGAAAAAGCCCTGGTTGTGATAGACCAGCTCGCTCGCCGGCAGCGCCGGCCCGCGGATGGCGGCGTGCGCCGCGTCATAGCCGACGAAGGCGCGATCCGATGGCAAGGCGATGCGGGTGGCCGCCACCATCGCGGCGAGCGCCCGCTCGCCGTCGTGCAGTGCGATGGCTCGCGCCGCGGCGACGCCGGCAAGCCGTAGGAACGGCGGCAGCCTGGGCCAGTCGAGATAGCCTGGTCCCGTTTTGGGTAGGTCCATGTCAGCCAGCAGAGCTAGGGGAAGACGCAACAACACATCGGTGCGGTCGGTCGCTGGTTTGACGAACCCGGTAACCACGATCTCGTCGGGAACATCGTGGGCCGAAAGGCGCGCGGGTAGCGCGGCGGCGATCAGGGCCAGGCAAATCACCAGCGCGCGTCCGATGAATCGGCATATGATTCGGGGCACGTTTCCTCCGGCGCCCGTTAACAGAGACAGCATAAGCCTAGCATCGCCGCACCGGGCGGCAAGCTGATATAGTCCGGCGCCGCCATCGCTCTCGGAGTATTCGGCGCATGCCGACCCCTTTCTTTGCCACCCTCGCCGGTTCGATCGCCTATGGCGCCGGGCGCCTTGACGGGCTCGGCGATGACGTAACCGCACGCGCCGGTGCCGGCGCACGCGTCTTGGTGGTCGGCGACGCCGGCATGGCGCGGCTGGGACTGGTCGAGCGGGTAAGGGAAATCCTCGCGCGGTCCGGTCATGCGGCCGTTACGTTCGCCGACCTCGCGGGCGAACCGACGGATGCGGCGATCGATGCCGCCGCCGCCCTGGCACGCCAGCATGGCGCCGGCCTCGTGGTCGGCATCGGCGGGGGTTCCGCGCTCGACACGGCGAAGCTGGCTGCTGGCATTGCGCCCGCGGACAGGCCGGCCCTGGCCTATGGACTCTGCGCCATTCCGCTGCCGGCGAAGCCTCTACGCAAAATCTTGGTGCCGACCACGGCGGGCACGGGGTCAGAGACCACGCGCACCTCCGTGTTCGCCGATTCCACCGGGCGCAAACTATGGGCATGGGGCGACGAACTGCGCGCAGATTTGTCGCTCCTAGATCCCGCGCTCGCGGTTGAACTACCGCGCCATCTAACGGCGGCGACCGGTGTCGACGCGCTGGTTCACGCCATCGAGGCCGCCACGGTCAAGCGTGCCAATCCGGTTGCTACCGCTTTTGCGCTCGAGGCGATCCGGCTCGGTGCCGCCCACTTGCCTCGCGCGGTCGACCGGCCGGACGATATCGCGGCGCGCGGCGCCATGGCGATCGCTGCCGCGCTGGCCGGCCTCGCCATCGATATCGCGGGCACAGGCATTGCGCATGCAATCGGCCACGCGCTCGGCACGATTGCGAAAGTGCATCACGGCCGTGCCGTTGGCCTCTGCCTGCGGGCGGCGCTGGCATGGAATGCGGAAGCCGCGCCGGAGTCTCATGCGGCGGTCGCCCGCGCCCTCGGTGTCGCCGATCACGGCCAGGGCAATGCGGCTCTGGCCGCCGCCGGTGCGGCGGCTTATGCGGCACTGCTCGATCGGGCGGGGTTGCCGCTGTCGCTGGCCGATCACGGTTTGGGTGCGAAGGACGCGGCTCGGCTCGTCCAGATCAGCATGGACGCGGAGAACGCGCCTATGCGCGACAACAACGCCCGCGCGGTCGGCGGCGGCGACATGGCCCGGTTGGCGCACGCCGTGCTGGCGGCATGAAACCTAGGGCTTACCCGTAGTTTCTTTGCGTTTGGCGACGTAAGCCTGGAGTTCTTCCTTGATCGCCGGATCGAGCGGCGGCGCTTGGTATTCGGCGAGCTGCTTCTTGTAAAGCGTGTTGGCGCGCTGCAAAGCGGTCTGGCTGCCGGCCTCCTGCCAGCTCTCGAAATTGCGCCAATCCGACAGAATCGGCTGGTAGAAGGCCGTCTCGTAACGCGCCAGCGTATGGGCCGTGCCGAAGAAATGGCCGCCCGGGCCGACATCGGCGATCGCATCAAGCGCCAGCGTCTCGTCATCGACCTGGAGGGGCTGGAGCGTGTCCGACATCATCTGGAGTAGCTCGGCGTCGATCACCATCTTCTCGAACGAGGCGGTCAAGCCGCCCTCCATCCAGCCCGCCGCGTGCAGCACCATATTGGCATGGCCCATCACCGCGCCCCATAGCGACATCATGGATTCGTAGGCGGCCTGGGCATCGGGCACGTTGCAGGCATTGGCGTTGCTCGACCGGTAGGGCAGCTTGTAGCGGCGCGCGAGTTGGCCGCCGGCCAGCGCGGCGCGGGTATATTCCGGCGTGCCGAAGGCGGGCGCCCCCGATTTCATGTCCACGTTCGAGGTGAAGCCGCCATAGAGCACGGGCGTGCCGGGCTGCACGATCTGGGCGAAGGCGATAACCGCCAACGCCTCGGCATTCTGCTGGGTCAGCGCCCCGGCGATCGTAACCGGACTCATGGCGCCGCTCAGCGTGAACGGCGTCACCGCGATCGCCTGACCGGCCCGCGCCATCTCGATCACGCCTTCCAGCATGGGTGAGTCCACGCGGAGCGGCGAGCTGGTATTGACCACGGTGAACAAGCCGGGCTCGGCCCGCAGCTGTTCCTGCGGCACGCCGCGCGCGATGGCGAGCATGGCGAGCGCGTCCCAGATGCGCTGGCGGCTCAAGGAATAGGGGTGCCAGATGCGGTCGGACAGCGTGATGTTGGCGTAGTAGCAGTCGAGGTGGCGCGTATCGGGCGGCAGGTCCACCGGCTCGACCGGGTAGCCGCCGATGAATTGGATGACGTTGAAGCTTTGGGCGAGGCGCACGAGGTTGCAATAGTCGGGGAAATTGCCGGTGCGCCGGCCGCCGTCGAGATCGCTGCAATAGGGCGCGCTCGCCACCGTGCCGAAATTGATGTTGTTGGCGCCGAAGGTGAGATTGCGCGCGGGATCACGCGCGGTCAGCGAGAATATCGACGGCGCCTTGGCGACATGCTCCAGCACCATGGCGCGATCGAAGCGCACGCGCTGGCTTCCCGGCTCAACCCGTGCGCCCGCGCGCGCCAGGATGTCGCGCGCCTCTTCGAGCAGGAAATCCATGCCGATGGTTTCGAGCACGCGCATCGAGGCGTCGTGGATGCGCTCGACCTGCTCGTCGGTTAGCACCTCGATCGGGCGGTAGGCGTTGACCAGCCGGCGCCAAGGCAGTTGTTTCAACCCGCCCGTCGCGCGCGACTCGCCCCCGGGACGGCCGGGCCGCCGGCGTGTGCGCTCGCGCGGCTCGTTCTCGATAGCCATGAGATGATCCTTTGCTCGCCAGCGCGCGCGAACCTACGATCGGACTTTGGGCTTGTAAAGCCTACCGCCAGAATCGGTGTCCATGACATCGTCAAGAACGATGCGGTGCTGTCTGCCATCAGTCCGATATGGACAGCTTGTCCATAATCGAGGCGGATAGCGACGGAATCTGCATATGAAGCGACATGGACGAACACTACACGTCGTGCCCAAGCGCGGAGATTGCACTTTCGTGCCCAGCGCCTTGACAAAGTGGGGGGCGGGCGGGGAAGCTGATGCCCAACGTCGCGGCGGTTGGCCGGTTGCTGCGCACGAGGGCGAGCGATCCACTCAATCACGGCAAAATTCACCAGGGAGAGGCACATGGCAAGAGACAAGTCCGAACACGCATTGATCCCCGAATTCAAGCGCCAGCTCGTCGACAAGCAGATAGACCGGCGCGAATTCCTGCGCTACGCGACCTTCCTCGGCATGACGTCGACCGCGGCCTATGCCTTCGCCAATAAGGTGACCGGCGGCGACCTGGTCGCGCCGGCCACTGCCCAGGCGGCGTTGCCGAAGGGCGGTACGTTGCGCTTGTCGATGCGCGCCCAGGAGCTCAAGAGCCCGCATACCTATAGCTGGATCGAGGCGGCCAACGTCACCCGCCAGGTCGTGGAATATGCCGCCAACACGGGCCCCGACAACGTGACCCGGCCCGGGCTGGTCGAGCGGTGGGAGGCGAGCGAAGACCTGAAGACCTGGACGCTCCACGTTCGCCGCAACGTCAAATGGCACAATGGCCGCCAGTTCACCGCCGAGGATTTGGCGTGGAACCTGCGCCGCGTGCTCGATCCCAAGACCGGCTCCTCCGCGCTCGGCCTGATGAAGGGCTACATGATCACGGATGTCGAAACCAGTGAGAAGGACGACAAGGGCAACGCCAAGAAGGTCAGCCAGCTCTGGGATGCCCAGGCGATCCAGAAGAAGGACGATTTCACCGTCGTCCTCAACGCCAAGGTGCCGCAGCTCGCGGTACCGGAGCATCTGTTCCACTATCCCTTGCTGATGCTCGATCCCGCAGAGAACGGCGAGTTCAAGGTCGGCTCCAACGGTACCGGCGCGTTCACCCTGGCCGAACTCGAGGTCGGCCGGCGTAGCGTGCTGCGCGCCAAGCCCGGCTATTGGGGCGGCGGCCCGAACCTGGACGCGATCGAGTTCATTGACACCGGCGACGAGGCCGCGGCCAAGCTGGCCGCCTTCGCTTCCAAGCAGGTCGATGGCTTCTATCTCGGCGACGTGACGACGATCGAAGCCATGCAGAGGATGCCGAACGCGCAACTTCATTCGGTGGTGGGAGCCTATACTGCGACCGCGCGCATGCATTCGATCAAGCCGTTCGACGACAAGCGCGTGCGGCAGGCCATGCGCCTGGCCGTCGACCAAGCTCCGATCCTCAAGGTCGCGCTCAAGGATATCGGCGCGGTGGGCGAGCATCACCATGTCGCGCCTTCCCTGCCGGACTACGCCAAACTGCCGGAATGGAAGCGAGATGTCGCCAAGGCGAAACAACTACTCGCCGAGGCCGGCTATCCCAATGGTATCGACACCGAGATCGTCTGCCGGCCCCAGCCGGATTGGGAGCTGGTCGCGGTGCAGGCCATGGTCGAGCAGTGGAAGGAGGCCGGCATCCGGGTCAAGATCAACGTCATGCCGTCCACCCAGTACTGGGAAGTCTGGACCAAGGTGCCGTTCGGTTTCACCACATGGGCGCACCGGCCGCTCGGCGTCATGCTGCTCGGCTTGGCCTATCGCTCGGGCGTGGCGTGGAACGAGTCGAACTGGTCGAACAAGACGTTCGACGAGTTGCTGACCAAGGCCGAAGGCACCTACGACGTCGCCAAACGGCGCGAGATCATGGCCCAGTTGCAGAACATCATGCAGGACGAAGGCCCGATCATTCAGCCGGTCTGGCGTTCGCTGTTCACCTTCATGGACAAGCGGGTCCAGGGCTTCAAGATGCATCCCTCCGGCTATATCGACGGTCACCAATTGGCCCTCGCCAAGGCGTGATCGGACATTACGACGCAGAAAGACGGGGGCCCGTGAGGGCCCCCGTTGCTTTGTTGACCGGATTGCAAACATGATTCCGCTGATCGATATTGCGCCGCTTTTCGGCGCACCTGGTCCCGTGCGCGAAGCCGTGGATCGGCAGATATTTGAGGCCGCAACCCGCATCGGCTTCATGGCCGTGACAGGCCTGCCCGCCGATATCCCGCTCGGGCCCGATATGCGACGCGAGCTTCTGCGCCTGTTCGCCTTGCCCGAGGCGGAGAGGCGCAAACTGTGGCGGCAGAAATTCGATTCAAACAGGCCCAATGTCTATCACGGCTGGTTTCCCCTCCAGGACGGCTTTCCCACCTTCAAGGAAGGTATCGATATGGGGCCGGACGTCGCTTATGGCCCTCAAGCGGCTGGCCTCGCCGTTGCGGAGGGCGGCGATCCCTTGCGCGAACCGACACCGCTGCCGGACGAAGCCGTGCTGCCCGGATGGCGCCAGGCCGCTGCCGCCTATTACCGCGCCATGGAGCGCACGGGCCAGGCGCTGTTGCGCTCGCTGACTCGGGGCCTTGGCCTGGACGAGCGATATTTCGATGCTGCCTTCACCAAAGGCATTTCCACCCTGAGATTGCTCCACTACCCCCTGCGCTCGGAAGCCTCGATGGCCGCTTTGCCCCCGGACGAGTTGTGGGTCGAGCACCAGGGTCGGCGACGCTATCTCGTCGGCAAGCCGCACGCCGATTCTGGTTTCGTCACTCTGCTGGCCCAGGACGGCGTTGACGGACTACAGGCGCGCGCGGGGGATGGAAATTGGCTCGACGTGCCGCCCAGCGACGGCACGCTCGCCGTTAATTTCGGTTTGGTACTGAGCCGATGGACCGGCGGCCGGGTCAAGGCAACCGAGCATCGCGTGTTGGGACCAGGCCAGCCACGCTATTCGATCCCGTTTTTCTATGAACCGGCCGTAGATGCCGAGATCAAGCCGCTACCGATCCCCGATGCCGACGATTTCCAACCCTTCCTCTATGGCGATCATCTCTGGGCATCGACGACCCGCTTTGTCGAGTTTCGCGGCATGGAGAATTTGCGGCCGCCGCGCGGCCAGCTCAGTACCGAGGATTTGAAGCGTCAGGCCCTGGCCATGACGACGGTGTACTAAACAAGAAAATCCAGGAGTTGGATGTGAAGATCGCCGAGGTAAAGACTTTCGTCGTTGGCGTGCCGCCGCCCCATTTCGGCGGGCGTTACTGGATCTTCGTCAAGCTGACGACCGATAGCGGCGTCAGCGGCATCGGCGAAATCTATTCCGTGCCGTTCCACCCCCATGTGGTTCAGCGCATGATCGAGGATGTGTGCGAGCGCCAGGTGATCGGTGCCGATCCCTTCAAGATCGAGCGGCTCTGGCGCATTATCTATTCCAGCGGTTACACCCAACGGCCGGACACCTCTCTGCTCGGCATCCTCAGCGGTATCGAGATGGCGTGCTGGGACATCATCGGTAAAGAGTTGGGCAAGCCGGTCTATGAGTTGCTCGGCGGCCGGGTCCATGATCGCCTGCGCAGCTATACCTATATCTATCCCGAGCCGGGCGATCGCACCGATGTCTATCGCGATGCCGAGTTGGCGGCGAAGCGCGCGGCGGAATACGTGGCGCTCGGTTTCACCGCCGTCAAATTCGATCCGGTCGGTCCCTACTCGGCCTTCGATCCGCGCCAACTTTCTCTGGAAGCGCTGGACCATACGGAAAAATTCGTCGGCACCCTGCGCGATGCCGTCGGCGGTCGCTGCGATCTGCTGTTCGGAACCCATGGGCAGATGACGGCGTCGAGCGCCATCCGGCTGGCCCGGCGCCTGGAGCGCTTCGACCCGCTCTGGTTCGAGGAGCCGACGCCGCCGGAGAATCCGGCGGAGATGGCAAGGGTCGCACGCCAGACCACGATTCCGATCGCCACGGGCGAGCGGCTGACGACGAAATACGAATTCGCGCGCGTGCTGGAGGCCCAGGCCGCCTCGATTCTGCAAATGGCGCTCGGCCGCGTTGGGGGCATCCTGGAGGCCAAGAAGATCGCGGGCATGGCCGAGACCCATTACGCCCAGATCGCGCCCCATCTCTATTGCGGACCGGTCGAGGGCGCGGCCAATATCCAGATCAGCGCGTGCAGCCCGAACTTCCTGATCCTGGAGAGCATCCAGACCTGGGGCGGCTTCCATGCCGAAATTTTGAAGAAGCCGATTCGGTGGGAAAACGGCTATGTCATCCCGCCCGATGGGCCCGGCCTCGGCGTCGAGCTGGACGAAGAGGTTGCGGCGCGCAATCCCTATACGGGCAAGGCGTTGCATCTGGAGATGCTGGATCGGCCGGTGTGAGCGTTGAGAAGGGAAACATGGTTAGGACTTATGGATTTATCGGAGTCGGCAATCTCGGCGTTCATCTCGCCGGCAATCTGCTGCGCGCGGGCTTCGCCGTTCGCGTTCACGATCTCAACTGCGATGCTGCGGCTGGATTGACCGCCGCGGGAGCGCGTTGGGCGGAATCGCCGCGCGCGGCAGGCGAGGGCGCCGATGGTGTGATCACCTGCTTGCCCTCGCCGGCCGCGGTTGCCGCCGCGGTTGCGGGCAAGGACGGCGTTCTCGATGGCCTCGCGCGTGGCGGCGTCTGGATCGACATGAGCACCAACGACGCCGACGAGGTCAAACGCCTGGCCGGGCTTGCAGCGTCGCGCGAGATCGGTTGCCTTGAGGCGCCGGTAACCGGCGGCGTCCACAAGGCCGCGGCGGCTGCCATCACGGTGCTGGTGGGCGGCGACCGCGCACTCCACGACGCCCATCTGCCGGCACTCCAGGCCATGGGCACACCGGTGCTCTATATGGGGCCGCTCGGCAGCGCGTCGGTCATCAAGGTCATCACCAACATGCTCGCCTTCATCCATCTGATCGCGGCGGGCGAGGCGATGATGCTGGCCAAGAAGGGCGGTGTCGACCTGGCCCAGGCCTTCGCCGCTATCAAGGCCAGTTCGGGCAACAGCTTCGTCCACGAGACCGAAAGTCAACTCGTGCTCAGCGGCAGCTACAATGTCGGCTTCACCATGGATTTGGCCTGCAAGGATTTGGGCTTGGCCGCGCGCCTAGGCCACCAATTCGGCGTGCCCCTGGAGCTGGCCGGGCTGGTCGAGCAGATGTTCATTCGCGCCCGCGCCCAATATGGCGGCGGCGCCTGGTCGACCCAGGCGGTGAAACTACTGGAAGATGCGTTGAGCACGCCGTTGCGTGCACCCGGTTTTCCGCAAACCCTCGAGATGGATCGATGAGCGGAGCTGTCCCCGTCGATATCGGGCGCCGCCCGGATGGCTCGATCCAGCTTGTACTGCACCGAGGCGACGGTTCGTCGGTTCCGATCCATCCGATCTGGCTGCGCGAACGCTGCCCCGACCCGGCCAGCCTCGATCCCCTGACCTTGCAACGCTTGTTCGAACCGCCCGACCTTCCGCTCGATCTCGCCATTGTCGAGGCGGAAGCGATGGGCGGCGATGAGTTGCGCGTCGGCTTCAGCGATGGGCATCGCAGCGTCTTCTCGATCGCGGCGATCCAAGCGGAAGTGGCGGCGTTATCGGGCATCCACGCGCCGATCCGGCCGCGCTTGTGGGACCGCCGGCTCAATCCGATGCCGTCGTCGGATTGGCAACAAGCTGTGAACGGCACCGGCATGGCCGCATTGCTGGAAACCTTCTTGACCCTTGGCTTCGTCGTGCTGCGCAACGTGCCAACCACGCCGGGAAGCGTGCTCGATGTCGCTCGCCGGTTCGGTCATGTGCGCATGACCAATTTCGGCGATTTGTTCGACGTGTGGGCCAAGGCGGAAGCCGACGACCTCGCCTATACCGGCTTGGCCTTGGCGCCGCACACGGACAACCCCTATCGCGATCCCGTGCCCGGCATCCAGCTTCTGCATTGTTTGATCAACGAGGCCGAGGGCGGCAACTCCACCTTGGTCGACGGTTTTGCCGTTGCCGCCGAGTTGCGTCGGCGCGACTCGGAGGGATTTGCCATGTTGACGCGCACGCCGGTGCGCTACCGCTATTGCGACGGTACGACCGAGCTGATCGCCTGGCGCGTGCCGATCGAACTCGACGCGCGCGGCGAGTTCTTCGCCATCAATCACAGCCCGCGGCTCGATTTCGTGCCCCTGCTGCCGCTGGACGAACTCGATGTCTACTACCGCGCGCGTCGAGCCTTCGCGGTTCTGCTGACATCGGACGATTTCGCCCTGCGATTCCGCCTCGGGCCGGGCGATCTGGAGATGTTCGATAATCGCCGGGTGCTCCACGGCCGTACCGCCTTCGATGGCCGAAGCGGTGCGCGCCATCTCCAGGGCTGCTATATTGACAGGGACGGGCCGGACAGCCTGTACCGCGTGTTCTGCCGCGCGGGGCGCCTGCCGGCCGCTTAGTTTTCGCTGCGTATTGTCAGGGAGCAAAGCAATGGAAAAGTGGATCGGCGCGGCGCTCGACTATATTCCGCGCTGGCTCGAGTTCCAGATGCGGCAGTCGGAGCAGCCCGGCTGCGCCATTGCCGTCGCCCACCGGGGCCAGGTGGTGCTCGATCTCGCCTTCGGCCATGCCGATCGCCGTCGCGACATCGCGCTCACGCCGCGCCACCGCTTCCGCGTCGCCTCCCATTCCAAGAGCTTCACGGCCGCCGGCATCATGAAGCTGCGCGAACGGGGCAAGCTGCGGCTCGACGATGCGGTCGGCCAGCATATCGGCGGATTGCATCCGAAGATCGCGCGCGTCACGATCTCTCAATTGCTCTCCCATAGCGCCGGCCTCGTGCGCGATGGTGCCGATTGCGGCTGGTGGCTCGATCGCCAACCCTTCGCCGACGCGGCGCGGGTGCGTTCCGATCTGGCGGGCGGGTTGACCATCGAGGCCAATACCCGCTTCAAATACTCCAATCATGGCTTCGCACTCGCCGGCTTCGTCATCGAGTCCCTGACGGGCGAGCCCTACGCGACCTGGATCAAGCGCGAGATCGTGGACGCTGCCGGACTGGAGGAAACCCGGCCTGATGTTCCGCTGACGCGGGGCACGCCCTTGGCGCGCGGGCACAGCGCCAAGCAACCGCTCGGCCGGCGCGCGGTCTATGCCGGCGACCAGTCGACCCACGCTCTGGCATCGGCCACCGGTTTCGTCAGCACGGCCGCCGATCTCGTGCGCTATTTCGGCCAACTCGCGCCCAATGCCCGGCGCAGCGTGCTTTCCGCTGCCAGCCGGCGCGAGATGGTGCGCCCCCAATGGCGTGAGCCCCACTCCGTCCTGGCGCGCGAATACGGTCTGGGAATCATCTGCGGCAAGGTCGGCGATTGGGCCCTGTTCGGCCATGCCGGCGGCTTTCCCGGCTATATCACGCGCACGGCGGTGCTGCCGACCCAGGAGTTGACCATCTCGGTACTGACCAACGCGGTCGATGGGCTGGCGCACCCATGGCTCGATGGGGCCATTCACATCTTGCGCTGCTTCGCCCGCGAGGGTGCGCCGTCACGCCAGGTGCGCGATTGGACCGGCCGCTGGTGGAGCCAGTGGACGGCGATCGACCTGCTGCCTGCGGGCAATAAGGTCGTGGTCGCAATCCCCGGGCTGATGAACCCGGTCCTGGATGCCAGCGAGTTGGCCGTCACCGGCCGAGACAGCGGCCGTATTGCGCTCGCGGGTGGTTTCGCCAGCCATGGCGAGTCCGTGCGCCGCGTGCGCGATGGGCGCGGCCGGGTCACCGAATTCTGGCTCGCCGGCGGCAAGATGGTGCCGGAGGCCAAGTTGGTGCGGGAGATGGAGGGGAAGTACGGGAAGAGGTAGTCGAGGCAAGCCTAGAGCACGATCGTTTCACATTGAAGCAGAGCTTCAATGTGAAACGTGAATCATGGTCTAGACGGCCGGTACGCCAACCGCATTCAACCGCGCCAAATCCGCCACCGGGATATGGCACGCGATCCGGTGGCCGCTCGCCTGCATTTGTTCCGGCGGCGGGGAGGCGTCGCAGATCGGCCCGACCTTGCGCGGACAGCGCGAGGCGAAG
Organism: Alphaproteobacteria bacterium; assembly: GCA_009694085.1. Lineage (GTDB taxonomy): Bacteria > Pseudomonadota > Alphaproteobacteria > SHVW01 > SHVW01 > SHVW01. The sequence continues at coordinate 4,417 of SHVW01000008.1, read as the reverse complement.
GGGCAGCCCACGATCTCCTCGGTCGGCGCAGGCGGCGAGCCTTCCAGTACGATACGCGCATGGGAGGCATCGGGATCTGGCTGGGGCACGGCCGACAGCAGGGCCTCGGTATAGGGATGGAAGGGTGGGCGGAACACCGCGTCCACCGGCCCGGCCTCGACAATCCGGCCGAGATACATGACTGCAACCTGGTCGGCCAAATAGCGCACCACGGCCAGGTCGTGGGAAATGAAGATCAACGTGGCCCCGCGCTCGGTCTGCAATTCGTTCAGAAGATTGATGATCGAGGCCTGAACCGAGACGTCGAGGGCCGAGACCGGCTCATCCGCCACGATCACGTCGGCATCGCCGGCCAGCGCGCGGGCAATGGCGACGCGTTGCTTCTGGCCGCCGGAGAGCTGATGGGGGTGATGGTTGGCGAATGCGGCGGGCAGCTTGACGATTTCCAGCAGGCGCTCGACCTGTTGGCGCGCCGCAGTGCCGGTGACACCCTTGAGCCGCGCCAGCGCCCGGCCGATGGCATAGCCGACGGTGTGGCTGGGGTTGAGGGTGCTGTCCGGGTTCTGGAACACCATCTGGAGTTTGCGCTTGAGGTCGGCGGGGCGGTTTTCGATCGCGGTATGGCCGACCGACCTACCCCCCAAAGTGACGTCGCCATCGGTGGCGGTTTCAAGCCCGGCCAGAACCTTGGCAAGGCTCGATTTGCCGCAGCCGGATTCGCCGACGATGGCGAGCGTGCGGCCCTTGGCTGCGACCAGTTCGACATCGTTGACCGCGCGCACGACATCGCCGGCACCGCCGAAAATACCGTGGCTGCGGCGATAGAACATCTTGAGCCGGTCGACGCCAACGGCGGACTCGATCTTGCCTTCGAGTGTGGGAGCGTCGGCGGCGGTCACGGTCCGTCGGAAGGGTGGCAGCTCCTCCGCACGCACGCACATGGCACGATGTTCGGGGGCGGCTTTGAGCGCCACGCTCGGAATGGCCTGGGCGGTACAGCGCGGGCTTTCCGCGTGAGCGCAGCGATTGGCGAAACCGCATCCGACGGGGCGACTGAGCGGTGAGCCGACCTGGCCCGGAATCGGTGTCAGCCGGCTGCTGCGCTTGTCGCGCCCGAGGGTGGGCAGGCAGTCGAGCAGGCCGCGCGTATAGGGATGGCGCGGATCGGCGAAGACCTGGCGGATCGGTCCTTGCTCGACCAACTCGCCGCCATACATGACGCCGATGCGGTCGCACACATGGGCGACGGTGCCGAGGTTGTGGCTGATGAACAGGATAGCCGAGCGATGCCTCTGGCGCAGCTCGCGCACTAGGTCGAGCACGGCGGCCTCAACCGTCACGTCGAGCCCGGTGGTCGGTTCGTCCATGACCAACAAGGCCGGCCCGGCAATCAACGCCATGGCGATGACGATGCGTTGCTGCTGGCCGCCCGAGAGTTGATGGGGATAGCGCTCCATCATCGCGTCGGGATCGGGCAGTTTGACTTCGTCCAGCATGTGCAGCGCGCGCCGGCGCGCCTCGTCTTCGCCGATTGCGTCGTGCAGCAGGGGCACTTCCATGAGCTGCCGGCCCACGGTCATGACGGGGTTCAGGCTGCTCATGGGATCTTGATAGACCATGGCGATGCGCTTGCCGCGAATGCGCCGCAATTCGTCCTCGGACATGGCGGCGAGGTCGCGACCCTCGAACAGGATGCGGCCGCCGGTTACGCGCCCGGCGCGGCCGAGATAGCTCATGATCGCGAGCGCCACCGTCGACTTGCCGCAGCCCGATTCGCCGACCAGGCCGAGCGCCTCGTTATGACCGAGCGTAAAGTTCAGGCCGGGAATGACATTGGCCTCGCCGGCCCGGATGAAATAGGAGATCCGGGTGTCTTGGAACTGGAGCAGAGCCTGATCAGTCACGCAGGCCAATCTCGCGTAAACCGACGGCCAGGATATTGAATCCGACGACGAGCGACGAGATCGCCGCACACGAAATCAACGACATGTGCGGCCAGACCGACATCATGCCGTAGGTGTCCTTGACCATGCCGCCCCAATCGGGATCGGGCGGGGGCAGGCCGATGCCGAGGAAGCCGAGCACGCCGATCGTGATAATCGTGTAACCCAGTCTGAGGCAGGTCTCCACGATGATCGGCCCGCGCGCATTGGGGAGAATTTCCGCCAGCATGATGAAAAAGCCGTTCTCCCCGCGCATGCGGGCGGCCGCCACATACTCGCGCTCGCGCAACTCCAGGCAGGAACCGCGCACAATGCGCGCGATATAGGGTGCCTTCACGGCGGTCACGACCATGATGATGTTGATGGCCGACGAGCCGAAGGTGGCGAGCACGATCATGTAAAGAATGATGACCGGGAAGGATAGAACGATGTCGCACATCCGGGTGATCAGGATATCGATCCAGCCGCGGTAGAAACCGGCGGCGAGCCCGAGCAGAATGCCGCCGGCTACGGCGCCGGCGACCGCGATCGGTGCCACCGTCAGCACCGTGCGCGCGCCATAGGCCAGGCGCGACCAGATGTCTCGGCCGAGATGGTCGGTGCCCAGAATATGCGCCGCCGATGGTGTGGGATCGGCCAGCGCTGCAAAATCGTTGGCATTCGGCGGATAGATAGTGATCAACGGTGCGAACAGCGCCACCAGGCACCAGAAAACGATAATGCCGACGCCGGCCATGGCGGTTGGCGATTCCCGCAACAAGCCGATCCGGCGCCCCCAACGCGCGAAGAACGCAGCGAAAGCGGAGCCTATCGCGGCGGTCTCTATTGTCTGCTGCAATGCCATGGCAGGCCCTTCCTAAAGGCGGATACGCGGGTCGAGCATGCGGTATCCGAGGTCGCCCAAGATCTGGGTTCCCACGGCAACGACGACGGCGATGAGGACGCCGATTTCAAGCAGAGCGATGTCTTTGAAGAGAGCGGCCTCCAACATCATGCGGCCGTATCCGGGATAGGCGAACAAGGTCTCGACCACAACGACACCGGTCACCAAGTAGGTTATCTGCAACAGAATCACGGTGACCGGGTTCATCATGGCATTGCGCAGGGCATGGCCAAGGATGACCTGGCGAAACGCCATGCCCTTGAGCACGGCGGTGCGCACGAAGGGGCGCTGCATGGTTTCAACCATCGACGCCCGAATCATGCAGATGACATAGCCCATATCGAACAGCACGATGACGGTGACGGGCAGCACCATCTGGGAGGCGAGCGACCAGCTGCCGCCTGCCACCAACGTCGCGGTTCCGGGCAGCCAGCCGAGCCAAACGACGAAGATCGAGGCCAGGAACACGCCCATGGCAAATTCGGGCACGGATGCCAGGATGGTGCCGATCAGCAGAATCGAACGGTCGAGCTTTGAGCCCTCGCGCATGCCGGCGAGCATGCCGAGCAGCATGCTCAGCGGCACGATGATCACGAAGGCGACGGCGGCGAGCAGCGCAGTGTTGGCCAAGCGGTCCCAGACGATGTCCTGGACCGGCACCTTGAAGCGGTTGGAATAGCCGAGGTCGCCCGTGGCCAGCTTGCCGACATACTCGACGTAGCGTTCGACCAAGGGCCGATCCAGCCGCATTTCCTTGCGCAGATGGGAGACCTGCTCGTCTGTCGCATAGGCGCCCAGGATCTTGCGTGCCACGTCGCCTGGCGTCGCTTCGGTCAACGCGAACACAATGAACGACACCGCCGCCATGGTGCCGATCAAATAGGCCAGGTTCTTCAGGAGGTATCGCTCCATGCTCCAGCCGCCCTGCCTGTCTTATCTTCTTCGTTAATAGGGAGAGTACCGGCCGCGCAGCAACCCGTCAAACGAAGCTGTGCCGGCGTTGACGTGGATGTTCGCAACCTGAAAGAGGAGCGCGACCCCAGGAGCGGAGCGACTATGAAGATCACCGGCATTACGATCACCAACCACCGCCTTCCACTCGATCCGCCTTTCCACGCCAGCTGGGATCCCGTACCCCGGACCCGCTTCCAGTCGACGATCGTGCGCGTCGCGACGGATGAAGGGCTCGTCGGTATCGGCTCGGGCGATACGATGCCCGGTTTTGCGGGGCATGAGCATTTGTTCGTCGGCCAGGACCCGCTCGACCGCGAGCGTCATTACCGCATCATCGACAACCTGTCCTTCCACTACGGACGGTGCTGGCCGCTCGACATCGCATTGTGGGATCTGGCCGGCAAGATTCTCGGGCAGCCCTGTTGGAAGCTTCTGGGCGGCCTGTCCAAGCGCGTGCGCACCTATGCATCCTCCGGCACCTTACGCAGCCCGGCGGCCATGGCGGACACCGCCCGGAACTTAGGTCGGCCGCCCGGCAACCTGCTTTTGCGGTTCCGTGGCTTGCCAGCCCTCGCCGGTGGCGATCAGGCAGGTGCGGCCGCCAGCCGTGGAACCGGCCGGTGGGGCAAAAGTAATC
>SHVW01000141.1 GCA_009694085.1 Alphaproteobacteria bacterium | reverse complement strand
TGAGATCGCGCGCCCGGTCTTGGGCCCAGACGCTGCGCACGGCAGCGTAGAAATCGACCGAATTGGCGCGGAGATCGTCGATCGGCTCGATCAGCGCTTCTCGGGTCGAGATGAGATTGCCCGCCCGCAGCGCCAACCCATCCGCCGTGCCGGTCACATAGGTCAGCGGGTTGAACAGGATATCGACACCGGTGCCGACGGCGTCGCGCACGGTCGAGGGGCCGAGCAGGGGTAGCACCAGATAAGGCCCGCTCTTGACGCCATAGGCGTGAAGCGTCTGGCCGAAATCGGCGGGCCGGCGCTTGAGGCCGAGATCGCTGGCATGGTCGAACAATCCGCCCATGCCGATCGTCGAGTTGAAGAAAAACCGTTCGGCCGTGGTGCGCGCCTCGCCGAACTCGCCCTGGAGCAATTCGTTGGCGAAGCGCACGGGCTCCTTCAGATTGCTGAACGCGTTGCGCAGCGCACGCTTGACCGGGTCGGGCGCCACCATGCCATAGCCCGATGCGACCGGCCGCAGCACGGCTCGGTCGAGCCCGTCATTGACCGCGAACATGGCGCGGTTGAAACCTTCCCAGGGATCGTCGATCTGCGCGACGGCCGGCCCGGCCGGAATGAGATCGTCCAGTTCGGCGTCGTCATCGGTTGCCGGTTTTGCCGCCGGCTGTGCCGGTGGGCGCGGCGCGCCCAGGGGCGAGACGGTCGGAATAGGCGTCAGCGCGACGGCTGGGGATGGCGCGGCCATCTGTGTCTGGGTCCGAGCGGGCGGAGCGGCCGGAATGCGGGCGGCCAAGCCGCGCACCATCTCGGCATGGCCGGGAAAATAGGTCGCCACGGTGGTGACGACCGCATTCATCGATTCCGGCGCGGCGCGCAGTGCGGCCATGACGATAGCGGCAGCCTGGTCGGCGCGCGCGGCCAGCGCCTGGACCACGGTCTGGCTGAGCTGGCCGCCGAACGCGCTGTCTTCGCCCGCCTCGATCCGGCGCGCGCCGGCGGCGTCGCCAACGGAGCGCGCGAAGGCGCCGCGGCGCTGCCGGTCCTGGCGGTCGGCCTCGGCCGCTGCCGAAATGGCCACGTCCAAATCGGGTGCCAGGGTTTGAGCGCTGAGCGGCCACACCGCGACGAGGGCGAGAAAGGCGATGGCGCCCAAGCTCCCGACTAAGGCTGGCCGGGCGGTCAAGGTTGGGCGCTCGGCTTCGGCCGCCAGGCCTCGACTAGTTTATTGGCGCGCGTCACCGTGTCGGGCGACAAGCGCCGCAGCAGAACGCGCTTGTTCTCGATGGCGGCGGGGTTGCCTTGGTTGGCGGCGAGCGTCGTCCACATCAAGCCCTGGACATCGTCGCGCGCGACGCCGCGGCCCTCGGCATAGCGCAGGCCGAGATGGCCTTGCGCCTGGGAATGACCCTGCTCGGCCGCGCGCCGGAACCACTCGGCCGATTGCCGGTCGTCGGCGGGCATGCCCTGGCCGTCGCGATATATCTTGCCCAGATTGTATTGCGCGCGCGCATCGCCCTGACCGGCGGCGGCGCGAAACAGGTCGATGGCGCGGGATGCATCGGCGGGCACGCCGAGACCGTCGATGTGGAGCTTGCCCAGGCTGTATTGCGAACGCGCCAACCCTTGGGCTGCCGCGTGCGCCAGCCAGCGCGCCGCCTCGGCAAAATCCTGGGGGGCGCCATCGCCCGCGATATGGGTCAGCGCGATATTGTGCTGGGCTTCCGCCATGCCTTGGGCGGCTGCCTTGGTCCACCAGGCCATGGCTTCGGCGCGGCTGCGTGGCACGCCGCGGCCATCGTGATGCATGACGCCTAGATTGTATTGGGCGCGGGCGTCGCCGGATTCGGCTAGGGGCCGCCATTGCGCGAGCGCCGTGCCGAAATCGCCATCGCGATAGGCCTGCCAGCCCGCGACGAAATCGGCCGACCATGCCGTCGACGTGCCCAGCACGACGAGGGCCGCGAGCGCCAGGCGAGCCAATCCGATCATGTGCTCTCCCCCTTACCCTGTCGACCCTTTGGCCGGATAGCGCGCGACCCGCGCGCGCAAGGCTTCGAGCAGCCCGGCCGTGCCGTTGTTCTGAACCACGGCGGCGAATTCCGACCGTTGGGTCACCGCCATACTGATGCCCTCGACCAGCACGTCGACGATTTTGTAGCGGCCGTCGAACACGCGCACGCGCCAATCGCACTGAACCGCCGCGCCGCCGGGCCGCTCGATGCGCGTGCGCACCAACACGTCCTGTTCGCCCTGGACCTGGGCCGAGACCACCGTGAACGCCTCGCCTTTATAGCCGCCGAGCCGGTAGGAATAGGTGCGCAGCACGTATGACGCGAAAAGCTGCTGGTATTCCTGCTGCTCGTCCGGCGTAAGCTGGCGATAGGATTGACCCAGCACGAAACGCCCGATCATGGGCAAGGCGAAGCCGTCCTCCAGGAGCGCGCGGAAACGCTGCTCGCGCGCCTCGATCGGCTGGCCCTGGGCCTGGAGCGTCTGGATCGCCTGCTGGGCCAGGTCGTTGATGAACTTGGCGGCACCCAGGCCGAGCTGGGCCGATGCGGCGGCCGGGAACAAGCCGGCAATCAGGATGGGGAGGGCCAGAAGGAAGCGGCGGGGGAGCATGGCGGCGAGCAATCCGGTCGATGACAAGGCCATCATTGTGCCCGGTTTAACGTTTCCAGGCTACTGACCCGGCTTCGGTGTCGAGGCTATCGCATATGAGAGTATCTCCCCCCCCCACAAGGGGGAGGGAATTCGGTCCGGGGCCACCTCGTCACTTCAAAATCGAACCCAGCACGCCGCGGATGATCTGCCTGCCGATTTGGCTGCCGATTTGGGTTGCGATCGAGCGCACCACCGCCTTGCCGACCATGGCGCCCACGCTTTGAGGCTGGCGGCCGCCGCGCGGCGCCGGTTGTTGGCCGCCACCGAGCATGTCGCCGAGCACCGAGCCTAGAGTGCCGCCGATGCCGCCGCCCTCCGCCGGCGCTGATTGCGTGGGGCGGGTTGGCGGCAGGGGGCCGCGGCCCCATTTGCCGGTGCCGGCACCGGCCGCCGAGGCGGGCGAAGTGGGCGCCGATGATGGGGCCGGCCCCGCCACCCGTCCGGTCAGGCGCTCATAGGCCGAGTCCCGATCGATCGTCTGGTCGTAGATGCCGGCGACCGGGCTTGCGGTCATGACCGCCGCGCGTTCGCCGGCATTGGCCGGGCCGAGCCGCGATTGGGGCGGGCGGATCATGGTGCGCTGGACGATGCCGGGCGCGCCCTTGTCGTCGAGCAGGGAGACCAGCGCCTCGCCCACGCCCAGCTCCTGGATGACCTTCTCGGTGTTGAGCTTGGGATTGGCGCGGAAGGTCTCGGCCGCCGCGCGCACCGCCTTTTGGTCCTTGGGCGTATAGGCGCGCAACGCGTGCTGGATGCGGTTGCCGAGCTGGCCCAGCACGCTGTCCGGAATATCGAGCGGGTTTTGCGTCACGAAGAATACGCCGACGCCCTTGGAGCGGATCAGGAGCACGACCTGCTCCACCTTGTCGACCAGCGCCTTCGGCGCGTCCCTGAACAACAGATGGGCCTCGTCGAAGAACAGCACCAGCTTGGGCTTGGGTAGGTCGCCCACTTCGGGCAGGTTCTCGTACAACTCGGACAGCAGCCAGAGCAGGAAGACGGCGTAGAGTTGCGGGCTCTGCATCAGCTTGTCCGCGGCGAGCACGTTGACGTAACCGCGCCCGCGCCCGTCGGCGCGCATGAGGTCGGCGATGTCGAGCATGGGCTCGCCGAAAAAGGATTGCGCACCCTGTTGCTCCAACATCAGCAGGGCACGCTGGATCGCGCCGATCGAGGCGGGGTTGACGTTGCCGTGGCTCGCCTGCAATTCCGCCGCGTGCTCCGAGATAAAGACAAGCAGCGCGCGCAAATCCTTGAGGTCGAGCAGCAGCAGGCCTTGCTCGTCGGCCACCGTGACGGCGAGGTTGAGCACGCCCGATTGCACCTCGTTCAAATTCATCAGCCGGCCCAGCAGCAGCGGCCCCAGATCGGAAATCGTGGCGCGCACGGGATGGCCCTGCCGGCCGAACAGATCCCAGAAAATGACGGGCGCACCGGCGGCCTCGAAATCGGCGATGCCCATGTCCCGGATGCGTTGGCCCAGGCGATCGTCCACCCGCGCCTCCTGCGATATGCCGCTGAGATCGCCCTTCACATCGGCCAGGAACACGGGCACCCCGGCGGCGGCGAAGCCCTCGGCCAAGCCCTGGAGCGTGGCGGTCTTGCCCGTGCCCGTCGCCCCCGCGATCAAGCCATGGCGATTGGCGCGGGCGAGCAGCAGGTCGAGCCGACCCTTCGGCCCCTTCGATCCCGTGACTTGGCCGACGAAGATGCTGGCGATGTCGGTCATGGCAAATGCTCCCTGGGCGAGCGCTCCCTGGCGTGCCGCCGTGCTGGATCGCGGCTGCCATAGCGGATATCGTGACGCGATCCCGTTGTCCAGGAGGAAGCCCATGCCCGGCCGCATCGAAGCCCGTCTCGCCGAACTGAAGATCGAACTGCCCAAGGCGGCGGCGCCGGCCGCCAACTACGTGCCCTGGACGATTTCGGGCAAGACGCTCTATGTCGCGGGCCAAATTCCGTTCTGGAACGGCGAATTGAAATTCGTCGGCCGGGTCGGCGAGGCCATGACGCTGGAGCAGGGCCAGCAAGCGGCGCGGCTGTGCGCGCTCAACATCATCGCCCAGGCGAAGGTTGCCTGCGGCGGCGATCTCGACCGGGTGGCGCGGGTGCTCAAGCTGACCGGCTATGTCAATTGCGTGGCGAGTTTCACCGACCAGCCCAAGGTGATCAACGGCGCCTCCGATTTGATGGTTCAGGTATTCGGCGATGCCGGAAAACACGCCCGGGCCGCCGTCGGTGTCAATGTGTTGCCGCTCGGCGTGACCACCGAGGTCGATGCGATCATCGAGCTGGCGTGAGAGTGAAGTGAACCACAGAGACACAGAGGCACAGAGAGGTATATTGCGCCTTCGGCGCGTAGCGCCAGAAAATGCTCGGCGAGAATGGCGTGTCGGTTCCGCTTTTCACGCCTTCTCTGTGTCTCTGTGTCTCTGTGGTTCAACCACCGCCCATGCCTGACGACGGCGCCACCATTGCCGTCAAGGTTTTGACGCGCATCGCCGAGGTGCCTGCCGACCAATGGGATGCCTGCGCCGGGCCGGGCCATCCCTTCGTCAGCCATGCCTTCCTGTCGGCCCTGGAGGAGTCGGGATCGGTCGGCGCCGAGGCGGGCTGGCTGCCCCAGCATCTGATCGTCGAGGACGCGGCCGGTAAGGTCGTGGGCGCGGCGCCGCTCTATCTGAAAAGCCATTCCTATGGCGAATACGTGTTCGACCATGGCTGGGCCGAGGCCTATGAGCGCGCGGGCGGACGCTATTACCCCAAGCTGCAATGCGCCGTGCCGTTCACGCCGGTGCCGGGGCCGCGCCTGCTCGCCCGGCCCGGCGCGCGCGCGGCCGAAATCCAGGACGCGTTGGCCGCCGCCATGGTCGAACTGGCGCGCCGGCATAAGGCGTCCTCCGTTCACATCACCTTTCCCGGCGAGGCCGAGGCGGCGCGGCTGGGCGAGCTGGGCTATCTCCAGCGCACCGGCGTGCAATTCCATTGGCATAATCGCGGCTATCGCAGCTTCGAGGATTTCCTGGCGGCGCTCGCCGCGCGCAAGCGCAAATCGATCCGCAAGGAGCGGCGCGAGGCCCTGGCCGGCGGCATCGCCATCCACACCCTGACCGGCCCCGACATTCGCGTCGAACACTGGGATGCCTTCTTTCATTTCTATATCGACACGGGCAACCGCAAATGGAGCAGTCCCTATCTCAACCGCGAGTTCTTCGACCTGCTCGGCCAGCGCATGGCCGATCGCGTCGTGCTTGTCATGGCGGAAAAAGACGGCCAGTGGGTGGCGGGCGCGCTCAACCTTTTGGGCGACGACGCGCTCTACGGCCGCAATTGGGGCTGCCTCGGCGAATACAAATTCCTCCATTTCGAGGCGTGCTATTACCGCGCCGTCGACTTCGCCATCGAGCGCGGCCTGGCGCGCGTCGAGGCCGGCGCCCAGGGCCCGCACAAAATCCAACGCGGCTATATGCCGGTCACGACCTACAGCGCTCATTGGATCGCCGATCCCGGCTTCCGCAAGGCGGTCGCGGATTTCGTCGCGCGCGAGCGCCGGCATATGGAACAGGAGCGCGCCGCGATGGCGGAGTTCGCGCCGTATCGGCAGGAGGGGGAGGCGAGCTAGTCCGGAGAGCCTGAGTTTTCCGGCTGTTGCCGAGATCGACGCCGTGCGGCCTTCGACGAACTCAGGTTGAGGAACGATTTTCGTGCCGCCACGGACCACCCTCATCCTGAGCTTGGCGAAGGACGCATCGTGGTCATGCCAGCGGGACTACGACCGCCGCTTACCGCCGATCATACCCTTCAAGACCACCGCGTGGTTTTCGGTTTCGTTGCTGGTCGCCGTGAGAAGGGTCACATTGCCCTTGCGTGCGATGGCGCGCAGCCACGCCAGCGCCGCGACCGCTTCCGGCGTCGCCAATTCCAGACGGTAGCGAATTTGGAATTTGGGCCATAGATCGGATTGGTGGCGATACCAATTCCGCAACTCGTTGCTTGGCGCGATGGCCTTCGCCCATTCGTCAAACGCCAGGGCCTCGCGCTTGAAGCCGCGCGGCCACAGCCGGTCGACCAGAACCCGGTAGCCGTCGGCCGGATCGCGTTCGGCATAGATGCGCTTGATCGCGATCATGGTGTGCGGAAGGCGCTACTCCACCAACGCCGGCACCTTGGTTGCCGGCTTGGCCGCCGGCGAGTCCGGATATTTGAACACGATCTTGCCGTCTTCCAGGTCGCAGCGCACGGTGCCGCCGTTCTGCAAGCGGCCGAACAGCAGCTCGTCGGCCAGTGCCTTCTTGATGTGTTCCTGAATGACGCGGGCGAGCGGCCGGGCGCCGAACAGCTTGTCGTAGCCCTTCTCCGCGAGCCAGGCGCGCGCCGCGTCGCTGAGTTCGATGGTCACGTTGCGGTCGGCCAACTGAACCTCAAGCTGGATGACGAACTTGTCCACCACCTGGGCGATGATCTCCGGCGTCAAATTCTTGAAGCCGATGACCTGGTCGAGCCGGTTGCGGAATTCCGGCGTGAACATGCGCTCGATCGCTTCTTTGTCGTCGCCCGTGCGCTCCGTGCGCTCGAATCCGATCGGCGACTTGGCGAGGTCGGCGGCGCCCGCGTTGGTGGTCATGATCAGGATGACGTTGCGGAAATCGACCGACTTGCCGTTGTGGTCGGTCAGCTTGCCGTGGTCCATCACCTGCAACAGGATGTTGAACAGGTCTGTGTGGGCCTTCTCGATCTCGTCGAGCAGCAGGACGGAATGGGGGTGCTGGTCGATGGCGTCGGTCAGCAAACCGCCCTGGTCGAAGCCGACATAGCCGGGCGGCGCGCCGATCAGGCGCGAGACCGAGTGGCGCTCCATATATTCCGACATGTCGAAGCGGGTGAGTTCGATGCCCATGATCTTGGCGAGCTGGCGCGCGACCTCGGTCTTGCCGACGCCGGTCGGGCCCGAGAACAGGTAGGAGCCGATCGGCTTTTCCGGCTCGCGCAGGCCCGCGCGGGACAGCTTGATCGAACTCGCCAGCGCCGCGATCGCCTCGTCCTGGCCGAACACCACGGTCTTGAGATTGCGGTCGAGGTTTTTCAGCGCCTCGCGGTCGTTGCTCGATACCGACTTGGGCGGGATGCGGGCGATCTTGGCAACAACGGCCTCGACATCCTTGACCGTCATGGTCCTGCGCCGCTTGGCCGGGGGGAGCAGCATCTGGGCCGCGCCGACCTCGTCGATCACGTCGATCGCCTTGTCCGGCAGTTTGCGGTCGTTGATGTATTTGGCGCTGAGCTCGACCGCCGCCTTGACCGCTTCCATCGTGTAACGCACGTGATGGTGGCGCTCGTAATAGGGTTTGAGGCCCTTCATGATCTTGATCGCGTCCTCGATCGAGGGTTCGTTGACGTCGATCTTCTGGAAGCGGCGCACCAGGGCGCGGTCCTTCTCGAAATAGTTCCGGTATTCCTTGTAGGTGGTCGAGCCGATGCAGTGCAGCGTGCCCGAGGCGAGCGGCGGCTTGAGCAGGTTGGACGCATCCATCGAGCCGCCCGAAGTGGCGCCGGCGCCGATCACGGTGTGAATCTCGTCGATGAACAGGATGGCGTGCTTCTGCGCTTCCAATTCGGTCAGCACGGCCTTCAGCCGCTCCTCGAAATCGCCGCGATAGCGCGTGCCCGCCAGCAGGGCCCCCATGTCGAGGGCGAAGATGGTGGCGTTCAGCAGCACTTCCGGCACCTCGCCGTGGACGATACGCCGGGCCAGCCCCTCGGCAATCGCGGTCTTGCCCACGCCGGGCTCGCCGACATAGAGCGGATTATTCTTGGTGCGCCGGCAGAGAATTTGGATCGTGCGGTCGACCTCGTCGGCGCGGCCGATCAGGGGGTCGATCTTGCCGCTCGCTGCCTTCTTGTTCAGGTTGACGCAGTAATGGTCGAGCGCGTCGTGGCTTTTCTTCTCCGACTTCTTGCCCGCGGGCGGGGCCTCGTCCTTGGTTTCCTCGTCGGCGCCTTGGACGCGGCGCTGCTCGGTGCGGCCGGGCACCTTGGCGATGCCGTGGGAGATGTAGTTGACCGCATCGAAGCGCGACATCTCCTGTTCCTGGAGATAATAGACCGCGTGGCTCTCGCGCTCGGAGAACATGGCAACGATGACGTTGGCGCCGGTGACCTCGGCGCGGCCGGAGGATTGCACATGGATGACGGCGCGCTGGATGACGCGCTGGAAGCCGGCGGTGGGCTTGGCTTCCTCGCCGCGGGTGGAGGCGAGCGCTTCCAATTCGCCGTCGACATACTGGGTCAGGTCACGCCTGAGCCGCTCGATATCGACGCCGCAGGCGCGCAACACGGCGACCGCGTCCTGATCTTCGGTCAGCGCCAGCAGCAGGTGTTCGAGCGTGGCGTATTCGTGGCGCCGCTCATTGGCCAGGTCGAGCGCCCGGTGCAGGCTTTTCTCCAGATTGCGCGACAGCATGGCGGCGGCTCATCCTTCCTAAAAACTGACCTTCCCTAAAACCCGGTCCCTAGTCCTTCTCGAGCGTGCATTGTAGCGGATGTTGGTGCGCCCGGGCGAAATCCATCACCTGAGTCACCTTGGTCTCGGCGACCTCATAGGTGAACACGCCGCAGATGCCGACGCCGCGTTGGTGAACATGCAGCATGATGTTGGCGGCTTCGTCGCGGTTCTTGGAGAAGAAGCGTTCGAGCACGTGGACGACGAACTCCATGGGCGTGTAGTCGTCGTTCAGCATCAACACCTTGTACATCGACGGCTTCTTGGTCTTGGCCTTGGTCTTGACGGCCACGCCCGTGGTCGGGCCGACGCCGTCGCGCCCGCCGCCGCCGGTCAAGGAACCGCCCCAAATGTCGGATCGTTTGCCCATGAGCCAATGATATGGGAATTGATGCGATCCCGCAAAGGCCCTGGCGAGGAAATTCGGCCAGCCTAAATATAAAAATATAAGGTGGCCCAAACGCGAACGGCCCGGCGAGGGATGTCCCCGCCGGGCCGTTGCTTTTCGAAGATGAAGGCTGACGAGTGCCAGGTTACGCGGCGATCGGGGTCAGCATCTTCTCGACCGCGGTGTTGATCCGGGCCTGGATCGGCTGGATCGCCTCGTTGGCGGTTTTGACCGACAGGTCGGAGAACTTCGTGCTCTCCGCGACCATGGCGTCGAAGCGCGCCTTGGCGAAGCTGTTTTGCAGATCGACCGCGTCCTTGAGGGACTTGACCTGCATCAGCGCCTTGACGTGGCCGACGGTTTGGTCGACCTGGGCCTGGGCGAACTGCATCCACGCCGTGTTGAGCGTCTCGTAGCCCTTGGCGGCGATCGAGCCGGCCTTGACCATGGCGTCGACGTTGTCCTTGGAGAGGG
>SHVW01000140.1 GCA_009694085.1 Alphaproteobacteria bacterium | reverse complement strand
CCGCTGCGCATTGCCGGCAAGGACATGCGCTTCTACGCCAAGTTGGCAGAGCAGGCGCCGGCTGCCGCCTTCATCGCCCAGGCCGTCAACCAGACGCTTCATCTGTGCAACGTGCGCGGCCATGGCGACCGCTTCCTGCCCGTTCTACCCGGCATTTTGGCCGAACTGAACGGCGCGAAAATCCGCGATCTCTAGCTGGCGCGCGGCAGGTGTGGCGCTGGTTATTTCGACTAGACCGCACCGGCGGAGTGGGTAAGCTTGGGCATGGTGCCCCCCACGCCTTGGAGAGGTATGTGCGCAATCCGTTTGTTGCTCCGGTCCTGCTGCTAGCCGGCACGCTCGCGCTGGCGATGCCCGGCATACAAGCCGCCGAATTGCCCGTTATCGACTCGCACATCCACTACAGCCACGACGCCTGGTCGCTGGTGCCGCCCAAAGATGCCATCGCTATCTTGCGCAAGGCCGGGTTGAAGCGCGCCATGGTGTCGAGTTCCAACGATGACGGAACCCAGATGCTGCTGGCCGAGGCGCCTGACCTGATCGTTCCCGTCCTGCGCCCCTATCGTAACCGCAACGATGTCGGAAGCTGGGTGCGCGACGAGAGCGTGATCGCCCATCTGGAGCAGCGCCTGAAGAAACACCGCTACGTCGGCATCGGCGAGTTCCATGCCTTCGGCGCCGATATCGAGCTGCCCACAAGCACACGGTGCGGAACTGGCTCCGGGCCGGGTTGACGCCCATCGATAATCGCCGCCCGATCATGATCCTCGGTGGCGAGCTTCGACGCTATCTGGCATTCCGGCGCGGCATCCGCAAGCGGACATGCCCACCCGGAACCATTTACTGCATGCGCTGCCGCGAACCCCGGCGGCCGGCCGGCGACTGTCAACGCCGGAGAGAACAATTTGACGCGCGGCATGGCCAAGGAATATGCGGACGACAAGATCCGCGTGAATGCGGTGGCGCTAGGTGTGATCTACACGCCATTCCATCAGCGCCACAGCACCCCACAAGCGTTGGAGGCGATCACCAAGGGGCTTCCGCTCGGGCGCCTGGGCACGGCCGAGGAATGCGTCGGCGCCTATCTGTTCCTCGCCTCCGAGGCGATGAGCGGCTACATCACCGGCCAGACCATCGACGTCAATGGTGGGCAGCACATGCCCTGATCGACCGCTCCGGCGTTCAGGCCCGCAACTTTCCGACCCATTTCCAATCGACGTCGAAACCGAACCCGGGCGCTTCCGTCAGGTGCAACATGCCGTCCGCTTTCATCTCGGCGCCGCCCTGATAGATGGCGTGATGGATGGGATGGCGTTCGGGCAGGCCCACGGATTCTGCGCCGAACGCAGCGTCGCCGAACGCCGAAACCAGGTGTCCATGGATATGGGCCGCCGTATGGGGCGCGATGGAGACGCCCTTGCGCTTCGCATGGTCGGCGATGCGCAGCGCCTCGGTGAAGCCGGCATGGCGCGTGGCGTCGAACTGCACATAGCGGATGGCGCCGGAATCGATGAAATCGCGCACGGTCGTGCCATGCCATTCCCGCTCGCCATGGGCGAGTGGAATCGACGTCGCCGCGGCCAATTGGGTGAAATCGACGGGCTGGAGGTACCAGTGCAGTGGTTCCTCGAGCCAGAAGATGTCGTAGGGTGTCACGGCCTTGGCGAATTCTATGCAGCCCGCCACGTTATAGGGCGCGTTCATGTCGAGCATGAACAGCACGTCCGGGCCGATTGCCGCGCGTACCGCGCGGATGCGCGCCACCTCGTTCGCCAGTGACAGCGCGCCGGTCTTGAGCTTGACTGCCCGGTAGCCCCTGGTCACGTATTCAGCCAGCTCGTCGGCGCAAGCGGTCATCGGCGCGCCCTCGACATAAAAACCGCCGACGGCATAGG
Source organism: Alphaproteobacteria bacterium (assembly GCA_009694085.1). Classification (GTDB taxonomy): domain Bacteria; phylum Pseudomonadota; class Alphaproteobacteria; order SHVW01; family SHVW01; genus SHVW01. The sequence goes on along the minus strand of SHVW01000140.1, from coordinate 8,153 downwards.
TGAACACTTTCGTGCGCGTACCGCCGAGCAGGCGGAACACGGGCTGGCCGGCGACCTTGCCCTTGATGTCCCAGAGCGCGATGTCGATGCCGCCGATCGCCGCCATGATTTGGGGCCGGTGGTTGCGCGGCAAAGGTGCCGGCAGCCCATCCCAGCCGCCGAGCCCGCCAGGCCTCGGCGAAGTCAACGAGAATAGTGTCCGCCAGACCCGATCATGATCGAGCGGATCCATGCCCTTGATCACGTCAGAGAAAGTCTTGAGCAAATCGCAGATCAGCTTCTGCGGCCCGCCCGCGATTTCACCAACGCCGGTGACGCCTTGATCGGTGCGGATTTCGACCAGAACCAGTTGGGCGCGATCGAAATATTCGTGGGCGGTCCAAGAGGGTTGGTCGTAGTCGGCGGCGAGGGGATGGGCGATGACCTTGGCGATCTTCATGACAAGATACGGGGCCGGGCAGGGCGGACGATCACATCGGCGGCTGCGATCGCCTCGCCGCGTAGGAAGCGCTGGATATTGGCAAAGCAATGGGCGGCCATGGGCGCCACGTCGTCCATCACGCTGCCGGCGGAATGGGGCGTCAACACGACATTGTCGAATTGACGTAGCCGGGAGTCCGCGCCGAGCGGCTCGGTTTCGAACACGTCGAGCCCAGCTCCCGAGAGCTGTCCGGATTCCAGCGCATCCGCCAGATCGTTCTCATGTATCAAGTTGCCGCGCGCAGAATTAATGATCACCGCGCCCCGCTTCATTCTGGCCAGGGCGGCCTTGTCGAGCAGGTGGCGGTTAGCATCGCCGCCGGGCACGTGAAGCGTCAGGATATCGCTGCGCACCAGCAAGTCCTCCAGCGCAACATAGGTCGCGCCTGCCGGCGTACCCGCATCCAGCGGGCCGCGCGCGTCGTGATAGAGGATTTGCGTGGCGAAGCCCTGCAATTGCCGCGCGACGGCCCGGCCGATATTGCCGAAGCCCACGATACCGACGGTCTTGCCTGCCAGCTTGCGCGATTGCGGTCGGATTTCCGCCGGTATCCACCGGCCTGCACGCACCGCCCGGTCGGCGACGACGAGGCGGCGGAGCACGGCCAGCATGAGCAGGATCGTGTGCTCGGCGATCGTGTCGGCGTTGGCGCCGGCGGTGATGGCGACATGGATGCCATGCCGCTCAGCCGCGGTCAGGTCGATCTTGTCGACGCCGATGCCCCATTTCTGGATTAGGCGCAGCCTGGGCGCCTTCAGCATCATCGCCTCGGTGACGGGCGCCACGGTCATGATGACATCGCAGGCCGCGAGGCCTTCGTCAGTCTGCTCCTGCGGCCTCTCGGCGAAGGACAGGGCGAATCCGGGAGGGGCGATGTCACGCATGATCGCCTGGGCGACGGTATCGAAGACGAATCCGATACATGCGACGCGGATATGATCGAGCGGAGACACAGGACAGGTTTCTTCCAAAGCGTTTCCCCGGGACTATACTCGCACCCAGAGCCATTGAGCCGCGAAATAGGTTTGGCGGCGCTTCGTGCATCCCCGGTACCAAAGGAAATCAACATGGAACCGAATCTTGCGATCATCACCGGGGCAGGCAAGGGCATTGGCGCCGCCACGGCGCGGTTGGCAGCAGAGCGCGGCTACGCCGTCGCCGTCAATTACCAGTCGGACCAAAAAGCGGCCGAATCGGTCGTCGATGATATCAAGCGTGCGGGTGGCCGTGCCGCCGCCTACCGTGCCGACACCTCGGACGAGGCGGCTGTGCGCGCCATGTTCGATGCGGCCGAGCGCGAGTTCGGCCCTGTCGCGGGTCTGGTGAACAACGCCGCCATCAATGGCGGCACCGGCAAGTTCGCCGACCTGGACGCCGTCGCCATAAAGCGCATGTTCGAGATCAACGTCATCGGGTTGATGTTCTGCTCGCGCGAGGCGGTGCGCCGCATGGCGACCGACCGCGGCGGCAGGGGCGGCGTGATCGTCAACGTCTCGTCGGTTGGCGCGCTCCTCGGCAGTGCGAATGAGCGCGTGCATTACGCCGCGTCCAAGGGCGCGGTGAATAGCTTCACCATCGGCCTGGCGAAAGAGGTGATCGGCAGCGGCGTGCGGGTCAATGCCGTCAGCCCCGGCGTAACCCGGACGCAGATGAATTCGCAGGAGCGGATCGACCGCATCGGCCCGACGAACCCGATCGGCCGCGCCGCAGAGCCCGGGGAAATCGCGCACGCGATCCTGTTCCTGTTGTCGTCCGAATCGTCCTACGTCGTCGGTGCCAACATCATGGTTACGGGTGGCCGGTAGGCAGGGCCACCAGCGACGCCTAGTCCAGGACGATTTTTTCGGCCGCGCCGATCGCCTTCCACTCGTTGAACTCGGCGACCACCGCTTTTTGGAAATCGTCGCCGAACGCATAGGATATTTGCACACCGGACTTTTCCAATTTTTCCTTGAGTTCCGGGCCTTTCATGGCCGCCTCGATCGCCGTGCGCAAGCTGTCCATCACGGGCGCGGGCAGCTTGGCCGGCCCGAACAGTCCGTACCAGACCGTCACCGTCGCCTGGGACAGGCCGAGTTCGGTCACCGTCGGCGCGTCCGGCACCAGGGGATGGCGCTTGGGTGCGGAGATGCCGATGACCCTGATCTTGTCGGTTCCGATATGCGGCGCCAACGTGATCGGCGTTACCAGCGAGAACTCGATATGGCCGCCCAACAGATCGGCCAGCGACGGCGCCACGCCCTTATAGGGAATGTGCGTCATCTTCATGCCCGCATGCTTCTCGAACAGCAGCTGCGCCATGTGGGGCGAGCCGCCCACGCCGGTCGAGCCGAACCGGATCTTGCCGGGGTTGGCTTTGCCATAGGCGATGAACTCGGCCATCGACTTGATCGGCAGCTTGGTGCTGACGGCGAAGGTCATGCCGGTTTCGGCGAATTTGGCGATGAAGGTCAGGTCGTCGGGAACCCGATAGGGCATGCCCGGCCGCAGCGCCGGCACGATGGTGATCGAGTCAGTGGATGTCCACAGCAGGGTGTAGCCATCGGGCGCTGCCTTTGTCACGTAGTCCGAGCCGATGGTACCGGTAGCGCCCGGGCGGTTCTCGACCACGACTTGTTGGCCAAGGTGCTGCGACAGCGATTCCGCTGCAATGCGCGCGGACAGATCGACGCCACCGCCGGGCGGGTAGGGTGCGATCAGCCGGATCGGCTTATTGGGATAATCCTGAGCGGCGATGGGGAAAGACGCCGCCGTTGCCACCAGCATCAGCACGCCGAATGCGGCGAGACTCTTTCTCATAGATTCCCTCCCAAGGACTCGATTGCGCTGGTTCAGCGCCTGTTCTTCAGTGAGTCGGCCCGCCCTCGACAACGGTCCGCCACATCGTCCTGATCTCTTTCGTCGTATCGTAGGGCGTCGCCGCGTGGAACAGGCAGCGATTGTCCCATATGACAAGGTCGTGCTTGCGCCACTTGTGGCGATAGACGAATCGGTCCTGCTTGACCCAGTCCATCATTTCGTCCAGCAGCTTGCGGCCGTTCGCTTTGGACCAGCCCTCGATCTTCCAGGCGTGGCAGCCGCAATAGATCGATCTGCGGCCGGTGGCCGGATGCTTGCGCGCGAGCGGGTGCGGCACGGGCGGATGTTCGCGCAATTCGTATTCCGTCGCCGCCGGACCGCCATAACCGGTCTTGCGTGAATAGTCGACGGAATGGATGGCGTTGAGCGGGTCGATCAGGCGCTTCTTATCTTCGGGCAGACTGTCATAGGCGAGTGTGCCATTGGCAAACAACGTGTCGCCGCCGACGCTCGGCACCTGGACGCCATAAAGCAGCGTGGCCATGGCCGGTCGAGCCCGCCAGGACCGATCGGTGTGCCAGCGCATCGCCGTCACATCCGGGTGCTTGCCGCTGGGCTTGCCGTCGGCCGTCGCGTTGGTGGCGATGTTGATCGCGGTGATGCCGTCGCGCAACTGGCCCGGCATGGTGTGTTCCAGCAACGGCCCCCAGTTCTCGGTGAACGAGACCAGCGTGTCCAGCGTGAACTCCTGGTCCCTGAAGCACAGCAGCTTATACTCCAGGAACGCGTCCTCGATCCGTTTGAACATGTCTTGCGACAAGGGCTGAGACGCATCCAGGCCGATGACCTCCGCTCCCATGACAGGGCCCACGGGCCGAATAATGAAATCGGACGCTTTCGGCCGGGCCGCAGCATGAGGGGAAGCGGTGGCTTGATTGAGCTGCTGCATGATCCGAACCGTTTGAGGGAGGCGGACATTATCGGCCTAAAATGTTGATTCTCAATTCATTTTAAGTCACAGTCCCGGTGATAAAATTTATCGGCAGCGCGCGGTTATCGTCGCCGTGGACGCGCCTGGACGGAGAATTTCGGATGGCTCGGCGGCTGCCGCCCTTGAATTCATTGCGCGCGTTTGAGGCCGCGGCGCGCCATCTGAGCATTTCAAGCGCCGCCGGCGAATTGTCGGTTACCCACGGCGCCGTCAGCCGCCACGTCGCTAAGCTGGAGCTTCATGTCGGTGCCAAACTGTTCGTGCGCGACCATCAGCATCTGGCGCTGACCGCCAAGGGCGAGGCCTATGCCAAACGCTTGGCCATTGCCTTCGATCACATCCACCAGGCAACCCTGGAGAATTTCGAGCCGCCGGGTGGCGGCCCTTTGCGCATCGGCATCTATCCCACTTTCGCCAATCATGTGCTGATCCCGCGCCTAGCTAGGTTCCGGCAGAAATTTCCCGATATTCCGTTCCAGATCGAGACCTCCCACGAGCCACAGGACCCGACCGGCGAGGAGATCGATGTCGCCGTGCGGTTGGGCACGGGCAACTGGCCTGATCTGACATGCGAGCATCTATTCGACGAGGAGCTCGTCCCCGTCGGCAGCCCCAAGCTCCTGTGCGGGCGCATCTTGCGCGATGCGCGCGACCTGGACCAATTCGTCCTGCTGCACGCGACACCGCGACTGAACGACTGGGAGCTATGGCTGAAGATAGCCGGCATCATGTCGATCGATCCCCATCGCGGCATGCGCTTCGAGCATTCCGGCTTGGTTTACCAAGCCGCCGTCAACGGCCTGGGCCTAGCCATGGCCCAGACGATCCATATCCGCGAGGAGCTGGAGCTGGGCCGCCTGGTGACGATCCTGGGTGCGCCGCTGAAGACGGCACGGTCGTATTTCCTGGTCTATCCGCCGGCCAAATCCAAGGACCCGCGCATCGTTGCCTTCGCCGAATGGATGAAAAGCGAAGTTGCGCATCGATAGCTTGGGGCGACGATGCTAATGTCGGCTCGCCTTTAAGTCAGTGGTGGGCTGATGAGAATCGACAAAGCCGTCAATATCGCCGACTTGCACCGAATGGCGAAGCGCCGCCTGCCCAAGATCGTGTTCGATTTCATCGAAGGCGGTTGCGACGGCGAAACGGTCTTGGCGCGCAACGAAAACAGCTTTTCCCGCTACGGCCTGATGCCGCGCTTCCTGATCGACACGGGCAAGCGCGACCAGTCCACCACTCTGTTCGGCCGACGCTACGCTAGCCCGTTCGGCATCGCACCGACGGGCTTAGCTGCGCTCTATCGCCCGCGTGGCGACCTGCTGCTGGCCGAGGCGGCAAAGCTGGCCGATATCCCGTTCATCCAGTCCGGCGCCAGCACGGCGTCGATGGCGGCTGTGATCAAGACCGCGCCCGATCACGCTTGGTACCAGCTCTATGCGCCACGCGATCAAACGATCACCGACGACCTCGTGCGCCGCGCCCGCGACACCGGCTTCGGCGTTTTGGTGTTGACGGTCGATACGCAGGGATCGGCCAATCACGAGCGCAATGTTCGCAACGGCTTCTCCCCGGCGATGACAGTGAAGCCATCGGCCGCGCTGGAGGCATTGCTCCATCCGCTCTGGGGCGCCGCTTATCTGCGTCACGGCATGCCGGCTTTCGAGGATTGGCGACCTTACGCTCCCACTGGAGCCAGCGCGAAGGCGGTAGCGAAATTTTTCACTGCTGCGGGCCGCGTTGGTCTGACCTGGCGGGATGTCGAGCGCATCCGGGGCCAGTGGCCGGGCAAATTCGTGCTCAAGGGCATTCTGAGCCCGGACGACGCCGTGAGCGCGGCGGAATGCGGGGTTGACGGCATTATCGTGTCCAACCATGGCGGGCGCCGAATGGATCGCTCACCAGCCGCGCTCGACGCCTTCCCCGCCATCGATGCGGCGGTTGGCGAGCGCGTGACCTTGATGCTCGACAGCGGCATCCGGCGCGGCGCCGACATTCTGACGGCGCTCAGCTTGGGCGCAAAATTCTGCTTCACCGGCCGGGCGACGCTTTACGGTATGGCGGCAGGGGGGCTGGCCGGTGCGGCGCGCGCGATCGCGATCTTGCGCAACGAGATCGACGTCGTGATGTCGCAGATCGGCTGCACGGCAATCCCGCAGCTTGGACCGCAGCTTCTGTTCACCCACACATCACGGGTTGAATAAGCGCTACGTCTCCGCGACGAACGGGTTGGTAAGCGTGCCGATACCCGTGATCTCCACGTCCACCACGTCGCCCGCCTTGATATTCGGCGAGGAACCGTCTGTCCCCATCCAGATGACATCGCCGGGGTAGAGCGTCAGATAGCGCGTCATCGCCGCGATATAGGTGGCGACGCTGAACAGCATGTCGTTGGTCGGGAAGCGCGTCGATTCCTTGCCGTTGACGCGAACCATGGTCTCCAGCTTGTCCAGATCGACCGACGTCTCGATCCACGGCCCCATCGGCTTGAACGTGTCGGTATTCTTGCCGCGCCACATCGTGCGGTCGTTTTTTTGCCAGGTGCGCTCGCTGACGTCGTTGCCGATGGTGTAGCCGAGCACGCAGGACAGTGCGTCCGCCTCGCTCAGATGCTTCACCTTCCGGCCGATCACCGCCACCAGCTCGCCCTCGTAGTGGATTTTCTCCGTGGCGTCGCGCGGGATGATCACGGGCTCGTTATGGGCGACCAGCGCACTGACGGCGCGGTAGCCGATATCGGCTTTCTTCGGAATGTCGGGCTCGACGCCGAGCTTGGCGGCGGATTCCTTAATGTGCATCGTGTAGTTCAGGCCGGCGCAGTAGAAGGTGGGCGGGATCAAGGGAATCTCGATCTTCACGTCCTTGAGCGCATGGACGGTCTTCGTGCGTTCGTGGCTGCCGAACAGGTCGCCGACGATCTCGACGACACGGTCGCCCTCGACGATGCCGTAGGCCTCGCGGCCACTTGCGGAGAATTTCATCAGGCGCATGGTTCTTCCTTTTCTGATCTCGCGTGGTCCCTAGCTATCTTGACCCGCCACGGCACCGCCGCATAGGGTGGCCACGGCTGGGGAGATGGATGATGACCGACCAACTCGACCTCGATCCGGAAATTCGCGATGCGCTGTTGCGCGTCGGCACCGCCGTCCTGGCCTCGCAGCTGCTCAAGCGCGGCTTCCGCAATGTCTTCATCGCCGGCCTCAGGCCGGCCAATCCGCATTGTGCGCGCATGGTCGGCCCTGCCTATACGCTGCGTTTCATTCCCATGCGCGAGGATTTGGCGGCTTCCGGCAGCGTCGCCAATCCCGCCCACCCCCAGCGCTCGGCCATCGAGCAGATGCCGTCCGGCCATGTGCTGGTGATCGACGCGCTCGGCCAGACCCATTCCGGCGGCCTCGGCGACATCTTGGTGGCGCGGCTGATGCAGCGTGGCGCTGCTGGCGTGGTGTCGGATGGGGCGATGCGCGATTCCTCGGAACTGGGCGCGCTGAACCTGCCGGTGTTCTGCAAGAGTTTTGCGGCACCCCCCAGCTTCGCCCGCATGATGGCGGCCGACAACGGACGGCCCATCGGCTGCGGCGGCGTCGCCGTATTTCCCGGCGATATCATCGCGGCCGATGCCGATGGCGTGGTCGTGATCCCTCGTCATCTCGCTGCCGAGGTGGCGCGCGACGGCGCCGAGCAGGAGCGGGTGGAGCGTTTCGCGCGCAAGCAGATCGACCGTGGCGCGTCGATTGTCGGCGTGTATCCCCCTAATGAGGCGACTATGGCGGATTATCGCCGCTGGGTCGATGCGGGTGAGGACGACAAAGCCTTATAGTGGCGCGCGATCATCTCTGGCCTACCGGAAGGCCTTTTCCATGGCGTGGCCGGGATAGCGGTCGC